>JBKPAL010000338.1:0-7421 GCA_046726395.1 Acidobacteriota bacterium | reverse complement strand
GCCGATGGCTGAGAAGTTTGGGGTAGCGACGGCTGAAGAAGTAGACATTGACACGCTCGCTGAAAGATTACGAAAAGACATACCCGAGGATGGCGTTATTGCGCTGCCGAACATGGTTGGCGCCTGGGCGGTGAAATAGGTCAGAGATAGACGTGCAGTGAAGACTCAACTTCTCATTCTCCCCAAGCTTCAGCTTGGGGTTGAGCGCTACGCGCAACTCCTGTGAACCGTTTCAAGGGTTTGCTCGTTACGCGCAAGGCTCAATTCGGCGCTGATTCCGAGAACCGTTAAAACGGTTCGCGAGTCAGATGGTGGCCTTTAACCCCAAGCTGAAGCTTGGGGAGAATGAGAAGCTGAGTCTTCTCACCAAACGCTTTAGCGTCGTGGTTCTTTAACTTCAACCTACAACTCGCCATCCAGTGAAAAGGAGTAAACCACCTGAGATGCAATGACGTGTTAGGCAAGGTTTGATGTTGACCAAAAGGGCCTCATTTGTCTCGCTCGACTTCTCGACGGAAAAACGTCGACTTAAATAATCCCGCTTCAATGAGATTTTTCTCGTTAAAATTGTAAAAGATGAAACCCCGCAGCTGGGATGACATGCGGGGTTCCTTTTAACGCCACTGCGTTGTTCAGCTAAAACGCTTAATTGTTACTCGAGGTTACCGGTTTGCCATCAGCATCGAGCACTTCAACCTTTCCATACTTCGCCAAAACGTCTCGAGCTTTCGAAGCATCACCCACCGCAATCACCTGGAGATGGTCCAGGTCGATGTACTTGCGTGCGACGTTCTGAATATCTACCTCCGTGACCGCAGCGACTCTCTGCGGATACGTGTCCCAGTAGTCAGCCGGTAGGTTGTAAAGCTTTTGAGTAATGACGTTCTGTAGGAGGGCCTGAGGCTGCTCGAGCGATAGTGCGAAGCTGCCGACGATGGCCCGTTTCGCATTCTCCAGTTCCTCTGCTGTTACTGGCTCATCCCTCAACCGCTTCAGTTCGTACATGAACTCCTTCATCGCGCCTTCGGTAACATCAGTTCTCACTTCCGAACTCGACGACCACGTGCCACGAAACTTCGAACCACTGAAGTTACTATATGCGCCGTACGTGTAGCCTTTGTCCTCGCGAAGGTTTAGGAACAAGCGAGCAGCTGGCCCACCGCCCAGCACTCGGTCCGCAAGCAACAATGAAAAGTAATCGGGACTCGTGCGCTCAATACCAAGATTGCCAAGTGTTAAGACCGTTTGCACTGAGCCGGGACGATCGATCAAAACGATTTTTGAATCTGCCGGCGGTGGAGCGGCCGGAATGTTAGTTGCGGGCACATCAGCTTTCGGCCAGTCACCGAAAGCTTTTTCAATTTTCGGCAATACGTCTTTAAGAGTCACATCTCCAACAATCGCCAGAATTGCATTGTTCGGTCGATAGTAGGTCGCATGAAAGTCAGCTAGATCCTTCGAAGTCAACTTCTTGATGGACTCTGCGGGCGGTGCAATTAATGATGCCGGGTGGTCGCCATAGATCGCCCGGCTGAACTGTTCTGCAGCGAGGAACTGAGGAATGCCTCGTTGTTGTTGCAGCTGAGCGATGACTCGAGCTTTGTACTTGTCTACTTCCTCTTTTGGGAAAGAAGGATTGCGCACGACATCAGCGAAGATATCGAGCGTCCGATCAAAGTTCTCCACCAATCCGGCTGAGGTAACTGTGCTGGTCAGGCTCGCAAATCCCGAGTTAGAGCCGAGCGTTGCACCGAGGGAGTCAATCTGCTCTGCAATGTCCTTGCTGGTCCTTTTGGCTGTTCCTTCACGCAATAAGGTTGCAGTGAAAGAAGCAAGTCCGCGGAAATCCGGTTTGTCAGAGAGGCCGCCACTGAGCACAACCATCTGCATTGTGAACGTCGGAATCTTGTCATTCGCAAGCACTACTACCCGTAAGCCGTTCTTTAGCGTCGCCTCCTCAGCCCGCGGTAGTTTGACTTTAAGGATCTCTTTGTTGACCGGAGCCTTTCCTTTTATCTCGGCCCCTTTGGTCGACTGTGTAGCCGGATTTTGCATGCCACCCTGCGCGAAAGTGGCAGGAGCCGCGATGCCAAATGTTGTAGCTAACAAAGCCGCGGCAATAAATCTGAAGCTTCTCATTGTGTTCGTAATCATCTTTCTCACTCCTCCCTTATTGCCCTGCAGCTCCAGCAGCAGTCCGGGCCTTAGCTTTAGGTATGGTGATCACAACCGTACGATTTGTGTCGCGTAGGTACTTGTTCGCCACACGCTGCACATCCTCTTTCGTTACGGCAGCCACTTTGTCTAATCGCGTATTGATCAGACTGGGATCTCCGTAGTAGGTCGTGTACTGGCCCATGATCACAGCGCGCGACAACGAGCTTTGCAGCCCATTAATGAAGTTTCTTCGCGTAGTGTTCTTGGCTTTCTCCAGCTCCCAATCGGCGATTGGTTCTTTCTTCAATCGATCGATTTCGGCATAGATAACAGTCTCAACATCCTCGGTCTTCACACCCGGTTTCAAAGTCGCAGAGGTGTAAAGGGCCCCTGGTCCTCTTCTTTCCGCTACGAATCCGCCGACGTTTGTAACCATCTCCTTCTGTTTCACTAGTTGCTGATAAAGCCGCGAACTTTGACCTGATTGAAGCGCCGCTGATAACACCTGTAGCGCATAGAAGTCAGCCGTATTACCCGGAACCGCTTTGAAAGCGATATCGATTTGAGACAGCCTTGCCAGCATGTCATCAACCGAGGTGCGTCGCTCTGCCTTCTGTTCAGGTTCAGTCATGTCAACTGCAGGTGGATCGGGCTGTTTGGGAATGCTCTCGAAACTTTTCTTAATCCGCGCTAATGCATCTGCGGTGTTGAAGTCACCGACCAATACGAGTACTGCGTTGTTGGGTGCGTAGTACATTTTGAAGAATTCAGTTACATCCTCGACGCTCGCCGCGTTTAGATCCTCCATGGATCCGATCACTGAATGCTTGTAAGCAAAGTTGTCGTAAAGTAGCTCTTGTTGAATCTCACCACTCTTGCCATACGGCTGATTGTCCAGACCTAGTCGCCGTTCTTCCTGCACTGCATTTCGCTGATTGTCGAGATTGGCTTTGGTGATAGCCAAACTGCGCATGCGGTCGGCTTCAAGAAACAGTGCCAGATCGAGTTGATTAGCGGGCAACGCTTCGAAGTAATTAGTGCGGTCTTCGTTTGTGGTCCCGTTCATCGTGCCGCCGTTGTTGAAGACAAGCACAAAATGTTCGCCAGAACCAACATTTTCGGAACCTTTGAACATCATGTGTTCAAAGAGATGAGCGAATCCGGTGCGCCCTTTTCGTTCGTTACGCGAACCCACGTTGTAGGTCACCGACAGCGCAATGACGGGAGCTGAATGGTCTTCCACCGTGATCACACGCAGACCGTTGTTCAGTTTAGTTTCCTTGTAATCGACGTTGACTTTGCGTTGGGCCTGAACGCTGCCGAGAGCCAGGGCACAGGCAAACAGAGCTGCCAACACTCGTGCGGCACTTCTCATGAGCAATACTCCTTGTTTTTTACGATGGTTCTGAGAGAGAGATTTGTCATCCGAAAATGTCTGGATAGCTCGTCTCATGACTATGACTCAGGTATCCAGCAACGGACCTGAGAACAGTGAGTTGTATCGAGATTTCAGAGGTAGATACCCGAAAAAAGCGACGCTGCCAGCGTGTACTGAAATTTATAGACGGGTTTGAGGAGTGTCAAGCGGGCAGGGCCCTCGGGATTTGTCGGGATCCGGCCTCCTGAAACTAGCCAACCGCCTGCAGATTCCTACCATCAGAGACATTGCCGTTGCCGATTGACGATTGGTGTGGAGGTCAAAGAAGCGGGTCTTCCACTTGACGATATCGCTTACCAAGCTCCGCATTTAGACAAAATCGCCAATCGTCAATCGACAATTGGCAATCACATGGCGGTATAATTGGCCATTCTTCGAGGTACCATGATTAGACTCACGCCCACTTTCCCCAGCACGGTGATTCCCGCTTCAGTTCTCGCAATGCTGCTCATATTTGCGGCAGCGGTTGCGCAACAGCCTGCACCGCAACAAGCAGCGTCGCGTATCGACGTCACCAACTACCGGATTGAGGCGCAACTTATTCCAGATCAGCACATGTTGCGAGCCGGGGCCGACGTAACTTTCACGCCACTTGAGCCGACCCGCTCGGTGGTTTTTGAACTCAATGGTTCGCTTAAGGTTGAGTCGATTGAACAAAACGGGAAGGCGTTGACTGGTTACGTTCAGGACGCGGTGGGTGTAGGCGCTCTTGGACCCAGCGTTAGAGTCGACCTGGGACAAATGGTTCCTGCCAACCAGCCGGTGACGCTGCGTTTCCGCTGGAGTGGCGCGCTCATGAGTCCCGAAGGTGGGCCGCTGGCTACGAAGCGTCTGGCTTACGTTGGTCCTGAAGGCTCGTACTTGATGTATGCCTCACGCTGGTTTCCTTTTCATGACTATGCCGCTGATCGCGCAACGTCCGACATCACCTTGATCGTGCCCGCTGGCATGCAGGTAGCCGGAACAAGTGACGACGCGGTCGTTGCACAATCGGCAGCCAAGGAAGGAGCGACTCGATATCGCTTCGTGCACCGTCAGCCCGTATTGGTCGGAAATTTTGCAGCTGGTCAATACATCAATAAGAACCTTCGCTTCGGCAATTATGAGATTCAGTTTTACGCAAAGCCTGGAAGCGAAAACCGAATCAACGGATATGCCGAGCTGATGGGCCAAGTGCTCGAGTTCTACTCTAAGACTTACGGCAACCCTGGTTTTGGCTCTCGTCTCGTCGTTGCTCAGGTCGATGACGATACCCTCGATACATACTCAGGCCCGGGGATGATGTTTCTTTCTTCGAAGATGTTCGATTCCACCCGGCCCATGCCCGAAGAAAAGTTAGAGCGAGAAGTTGCTTATCAATGGTGGGGACTCACTGTCGGGTTGAAATCATTTGATGATGCCTGGCTGTCACAGGGTCTGGGCGAGTGGAGTGCCTTTGCGTATCGCGAGTCTCACTTGAGCGGCGGTGCACTTGACGCAGTGCAGCGCGAACAACAAGAGCGGGCTTTGACTTTTGAACAGACAGCTTCGATTGCCCGAGCTCCAAGCGCATTAGACGATCAGTCAGGTGCGTATCAGTCGATCATTTTCTACAAAGGCTCGATGGTGTTTCGCATGCTTCGCGAAACCATCGGCCGAGAGAAGTTCGACCAACTCCTGAGAACATTTTTGGAAGAGTATCGGGGAAAGAACGCTTCGATCGACGATTTCGAAAAGCTGGCTTCAAAAATTTCAGCTGAAAGCCTTCGCTACTATTTCGCACAGTGGGTTGAAGGAACCGGTGTACCGGAATTCACAGTTGATTACCAGATCATCCGCACTCGTACCGGCAAATTCCGCACGAGAGGTACGGTAAAGCAGAACCTCGAAACCTTGCGCATGCCTGTCGAGCTCATGCTGCGCTCAGAGGGAGATACCAAAACGACGATAGTTAGAATTGAGAGCCGCAGCGAAGACTTTGACTTGGAGTCGAATGGCCAGCCATTGGAAGTGGTAGTCGATCCCAACAATCGAATCCTGCGAATGTCTGACGACTTGAAGGTTTCAATCATTGCTCGACGCGGAATCGAGCTGATGAAGGAAGGCAGCTACGCAGAAGCCCAACAGCAATTTGAAGCGGCTTTGAAGATGGATCGGTCCAACTCGTGGGTCTACTACAACCTCGGATTGCTCTATCTTGAGCAACGCAACTGGGCCAATGCACTCGACAATTTTGACGCCGCTCTGAATGGCACTTTGAAGCCCGCGTGGATTGAGGTTTGGGCTCGGATTAAGAGGGGCAATGCTTATGATGCCAAAGGTGAGCGTAACCGCGCTGTATCGGAATACAACAAAGCGGTGCAGTCCGGAATAAATTATGACAACGCTCAGGCGACTGCGAAGAAATACCTGGCGACTCCGTACGATCCCAAGGCTACTCAATCTGCCGAGCTAACGTCCCCGGGTTTGTAGTCCCGACCGTATTTTCATGCAACCGAACGCGAGCGGCTCACGCTCGCGTTTTTTGTTGTAAGAAAGTCAATACCCACCGCGCGTAAACTGAAAACCTTAGAGACAAAGCTGTCGTTCCTTGAGCGGGGTGAACCGCCCTTCCCAACCTGTGAGATTTTCAGACTTGTGTGTGATCGGATGCGTGAAAGCCATTCAACGTCAGATGTTGGCGCTCAAGTCTGAGAGTCTCATAGGTTGGGAAGGGTGGTTTACCCCCGCCCAAGGTTCGTTACATTGAAACTTCGAGGTTTTCACACAGTCTCGGTAGCGGGTCGATCAGTACCATTGCCGTTGGCAATTGGAAATTGGCAATGTACGTATCCATCGGCTACCGCGCACTCGTAGTAACTTCCTGCACCGCAGCGGCCGTGTCCAATCAATAAGCAAACGTCGCTCGTGTAGAATGTTCGTGACCCAATTACCAATGAGAATCACGTCGCTTCTGAAGCAGACTAATCAACTGCACCTGCGAATTGTGCTATGTGCTGTCACGTTATGCCCGGCGCTCTTACTCGCGTGTGCCCACAAGTCGTCAAAGAAAGCCGAACCTCCGGTGTCATCGTCTCTTCCCAACACTACGTTCCCTATGCCTCCGATTAACTCAGCCTCAGTGCTTCAGCTCGGCTGGGTGTTGCCGGGACCACCGGAATCTGATGAGCGAAGCATTCGACGACAAACTATCGGGGCCTATCAGGGAAAGGTTCTCGTTCTTGATTTCTATGCAACGTGGTGTCTTCCGTGCCGCCATAGCATCCCTCACCTCAACCAGCTACAACGTAAGTATCAACAGAATGGCTTGGAAGTAGTCGGTTTGAATGTTGGTGGTTCTGACGACCGCGTGAAGGTCAGAAGTTTTGCAAAAGAATTAGATATAGATTACGCGTTAGGCTTTCCGGACCAGGAGCTGATCAATGTGCTGCTTGCCGATGACATCACGATTCCGCAGACGTTCGTGTTTGACCGTCAAGGCATTCTGGTGAAAAGGTTCATCGGATATGAAGGGTCTACTGGGGTTGAGATCGAGCAGGTGATTGATGCTGAAATCAAAAAGCGCTCTCAATAGTCTCTGGCGGTGCTACCAGATTGCCGTCGTTGTCTTCTTTGCTGGTACGATAGCTACATCAACAGCGAGGAATAAACTGCCGCGAGAGGTGTTGGTTTCTAGTTTTGAGACTTAGGCCATCATCGTGGCCGTTCTTTTCCCAGGTACATTGAGCAGAGGTGATGATTTGAGACGAGCAAAAATTCTAGCCACGCTTGGACCAGCCACGCGTGATGATTCTGTGATTACGGCAATTCTAAATGCTGGTGCTAACGGCGTCCGTATCAACATGTC
>JBKPAL010000337.1:0-7885 GCA_046726395.1 Acidobacteriota bacterium | reverse complement strand
TCGATGGAGATACTTCTATGGCTCAATCTGGAAGAGTATTTGACCGCGCACCATTTGGAGCAACGACGCGGCGCGATGCGTGGTGGCTGGAAATTCTTCCCGTAATCATTGTCTTAGGTGCATTCAGTGTATACGCCACGTGGCGAGCTTTCGAAGGCGATTACTACGAGTGGGGTCCTTATCTATCTCCATTTTATTCGCCTCTAATCAAACCTCACTGGTGGCCACTATCTCCCGCAATTCTGATCCTTTGGGGGCCACTTGGATTTCGTGCAACCTGTTATTACTACCGTAAAGCGTACTACCGTTCATTCTTTCTCGATCCTCCAGCTTGCGCGGTCGGCGAACCACGCGGCCATGGCTACCGAGGTGAAACGGCATTTCCTTTAATCCTGCAGAACGTTCATCGGTATTTCCTTTATCTCGCGTTGGTGTTTCTTGTGATTCTCTGGTACGACGCCATCCGCGCCTTCTGGTTTGATGGCCGCCCGGGCATCGGGGTCGGATCGCTTGTTCTTTTGATTAATATCGTTCTTCTTTCGCTCTACACATTCTCGTGTCATTCACTTAGGCATATCCTGGGAGGAAATATCGACTGTTTCTCCTGCGTCGCATTGGGTAGTGCGCGACAGAGGGCTTGGCGTGGCGCGACCTTCCTTAACAACCATCACATGTTGTTTGCCTGGCTTAGCCTGTTCTCCGTTGGACTTTGCGATTTGTACATCCGATTCGTTGCATCGGGGGCAATCCAGGATCTGAGACTGCTATGAGCGAAAAATATGAAACACGCGAGCACGATGTGTTAATCATCGGAGCTGGTGGAGCTGGACTGCGTGCGGCAATCGCCGCTTTAGCTGAAGGGGTGTCTGTTGCAGTCGTTTGCAAATCACTGCTCGGTAAGGCGCACACAGTAATGGCCGAAGGTGGCATCGCAGCCTCGATGGGAAACGTCGATAAAGCGGACAACTGGCGCACACATTTTCGCGACACGATGCGCGGCGGAAAGTTTCTCAACAATTGGCGGATGGCCCAGATCCATGCGCAAGAATCGTCGGACGGTGTGCGAGAGTTAGAACAATGGGGAGCACTCTTTGATCGCACTCCCAGTGGCGAGATCATGCAAAGGGCTTTCGGTGGCCACACCTTCAAGCGCTTGTGCCATGTTGGCGATCGCACCGGACTCGAAATGATTCGCACGCTTCAGGATCGAGGTGTTCACCTCGGTATCGACGTATACATGGAGTGTACGATCACACATCTCCTTAAAGATGGAGACAGAGTTGCAGGTGCGTTCGGATACTGGCGAGAGTCAGGGCGCTTCATAGTTTTTAAAGCCAAGTCAGTTGTAATCGCCAGCGGAGGAATTGGAAAAGCATGGCGAATCACTTCGAATTCCTGGGAATACACAGGCGACGGGATGGCGTTGGCCTATGACGCCGGAGCGGAACTGATGGACATGGAATTTGTGCAATTTCATCCGACAGGAATGGTCTGGCCGCCAGGCGTACAAGGCATTTTAGTTACGGAAGCAGTCCGCGGTGAGGGTGGCGTGCTGCGAAACAGAGACGGTGAAAGATTCATGGAGCGTTACGATCCGGAGAAGATGGAACTCTCTACTCGCGATGTTGTGGCGCGCGCGATATACACCGAGGCGAAGGAGGGACGTGGCACGGAACACGGCGGAGCCTTTCTTGATATTTCTCACAAGCCGGCAGATTACGTAAAACGAAAACTGCCAAGCATGTACCATCAGTTTCGCGAACTTGCCGATGTTGACATCACGAAAGAGCCGATGGAAGTCGGCCCGACCTGTCATTACATGATGGGCGGCATACGTGTGCAGGCTGAGAGCGCCCAAGCAACCGTGCCGGGACTATTTGCCGCGGGAGAAGCAGCAGCCGGACTTCACGGCGCAAATCGCTTGGGCGGCAATTCTCTATCCGATCTCCTTGTCTTCGGTCGTCGGGCTGGATTAGCTGCAGCGCTCTATGCAAAAGAGGCTGGGCCCTCAGTGATTGATGAAAGCCAGGTCGAGGCAGCTGCAAAAGAGGCGCTTGCGCCCTTCGTGCGGTTGGAAGGAAAAAGTCCTTATGACGTCCATCGTGACTTGCAAGAGGTAATGCAGAATTACGTCGGAATTTTTCGTAATGAAGAAGAATTAACCAAGGGTCTTGGAGAGATTCGACGATTGAAAGTGGAGATGGGGTCGGTGCGCGTTGAAGGATCACGTCTTTTTAATCCGGGGTGGCATCTCGCGCAGGATATGAAGTCGATGCTGACAGTCTCAGAGGCAGTGGCTATGAGCGCATTGGAGCGTAAGGAAAGTCGTGGGGCCCACAGTAGGATCGACTTTCCCAAATATGATGAAGCGTGGGGCAATCGAAATAACATCGTCGTGCGGGAAGGCGATGAGATGAAATTAAAGCAACGCGAAATTCCGGAAATGCCAGATGACTTGAAGCAGATCCTGGAAGAGAATAAAACGCAATAGGTCCTATCTTTCTGAAAACTATGTCTGATGCAACCTTCAACATTTTTCGCGGTGATCGCACGAGTGGTGAGCTCGTCAAATACACGGTTCCAATTGCACCCGGTATGGTTGTGCTTGACGCGTTGCATTACATACAAGCGCATCAGGCCGCCGATCTAGCTGTACGCTGGAACTGCAAGGCTGGAAGGTGTGGGTCTTGTTCGGCAGAGGTGAATGGACGGCCGCGACTGACGTGCAAGTTGCGACTTGACTCGTTGCCGCTCGACGAACCGATAACGGTCAAGCCAATGCGAACGTTCCCTGTCGTTAAGGATCTCGTAACGGATGTTTCCTGGAATTACAGGGTAAACAAGAAGATTGTGCCGTTCACTCCGCGACAAGGTGTGGAGTGGAAGATGCAACAGAGTGATATTGATCGGGTGCAGGAATTTCGTAAATGCATCGAGTGCTTTCTTTGTCAGAACGTGTGCCATGTACTTCGCGACCACGACAAGGGCGAACGATTCGGTGGACCACGTTTCTTTGTGCGCGTTGCTGGTTTGGAAATGCATCCGCTGGACGGACTATCGCGTACTCAACTGCTTAAAGATGATCTCGGCATCGGATTTTGTAATATCACCAAGTGTTGTACTGAGGTCTGCCCGGAAGACATTCACATCACAGACAATGCAATTATTCCGCTTAAGGAACGTGTAATCGACGACTGTTACGACCCGGTTACGTGGCTTCTAAGAAAAATACGAAAGCGGCAACGCGCGAAGGAGTAGACAAACATGAAACTAGACCTCAAACCGATCTCACGATCTGGCATACCGGAAGCAATCGTCAAGGCGGAACTTTATCGTTATCTGAATGAGCCCGGCGAAGCTGAGTCTATTTGTCGCGACATACTCGCCGTTGATCCTGAAAATCAAGCTGCGGTTCGTCTGCTTGGCCTGGCACTCACTGATCAGTTCACTGGTGGTATCACGGATCCGTACGCGGAGGCGGAAAAACTTTTCACCGGCCTTGTAAACCCGTATGAGCGTACGTACCACTGTGGCCTGCTCAATGAGCGCAAGGCGAAAGCTCAACTGAAGGCCGGTCGGCCGCTCCACACGGTTTTGCCAGTGTTTGAGGTGGCGATGGAATACTTCGAAGAGGCGGCAAAACTTCGCCCACCCAACAACGACGACTCGATTCTGCGCTGGAACCGTTGTGTTCGTTTATTGCAGAGCCGTATGGGCTCTAAATGGCAAAAAGAAATGGATGAATTTGACACCAGTGAAGGTCCACCAGTTTAAGAGACAAACAGGCAATTGGACGCGATGGTGTTGGATGCCGGCACAAAACTCGGCCGATACGAAATCCGCTCGAACCTTGGCGCAGGCGGCATGGGAGAAGTGTACCTGGCGTTCGATACCGAACTGGATCGAACCGTTGCTGTCAAGATTCTTCCTCAAGGTCTCGGCAGTAACGAGCAACGGCTGCGCCGGTTCATCCAGGAAGCAAAAGCTGCTTCAGCATTGAATCACCCTCACATCCTTACGATTCATGAAATTGGAACCGTAGGAAATACACCCTTCATCGCAACAGAGTTTATTGACGGCGTAACGCTCCGTCAGCGAATGGTTAAGGGATTGAATTTGCCTGAGATCCTGGAGTTCGCGATTCAAACGTCGAGTGCATTATCGGCAGCGCACGCAGCAGGCATCACTCATCGCGACATCAAGCCCGAGAACATCATGGTTCGCAGTGATGGATACATCAAGGTGCTTGATTTTGGTCTCGCCAAACTCGCGGATTCACGAGGTCCAATAGCTGATAGTGATGCTCCCACAAAAGCAATGGTCCACACTGGGGCGGGAACGGTGATGGGCACAGCGAATTACATGTCGCCGGAACAAGCAAAAGGAACCCAGCTTGATGTACGAACGGATCTGTGGAGTTTGGGAGCCGTCATGTACGAGATGGTCACAGGCAGGCTCCCATTCGTTGGGGAGACCGCAACCGAGACTATCTCGTTAATTCTCCACAAAGAGCCGCCTCCACTCACTCGTTACACCAATGAGGTACCTGCCGAACTCGAGCGAATCATTAACAAAGCCTTAAGGAAAGATCGTGAGGAGCGATATCAGACGGCAAAAGATCTCCTGATCGATCTGAGAACGTTGAAGCGTCAGCTGGACATCAACGCTGAATTAGATCGGACAAAGCCTCCTGAACTCCGTGGTACAGGCCAAATCAGATTCGGCACACTCCCACAGGCGTCTGTCCACGCTAGGCCCACGGCCTCGAGTGCCGAATACATCGTTTCCGGAATCAAGCAACATAAATTCGCCGCCGTCATTGCAGCACTGATCCTCGTCGTCGCTGTGGTTGGAATTACTAGCTACGTCCATTCACGAAATAGCGAAGTAGCAATCGAGTCGATCGCGGTTCTACCTTTTCAGAACAAAAGCGCAGAGCCGGACACTGACTATCTGAGCGATGGATTGGCAGAGTCGCTAATCTACAGGCTGTCGCAGCTACCAAATCTAAAAGTCAGTCCTACGAGTTCGGTATTTAGCTACAAGAACAAGGAAGTCGATCCGGTCACAGTCGGCAACAAACTTGGCGTGAATGCTGTCTTGTTGGGTCGAATCGTACAGCGCGGTGAGAACTTAACGATCAGCGCGGAGTTGGTGGATGTTCGCTACAACAAATTGCTCTGGGGTGAACAGTACGAGCGCAAGGTATCAGAACTTCTGCAGACGCAGCGTGAAATCGCGCGCGAGATTGTCGACAAACTCAAGTTGAAAGTGTCGGGTGAGGAGAGGGCCCTTTCTAAGCACTACACAGAGAGCAACGAAGCATACGAGCTTTACTTAAAAGGGAGGTTTTACTGGAACAAACGCTCGCCGGAAGCACTGCACAAATCGGTTGAGTATTACCAGCAAGCGATTCAACGTGATCCCAGCTTTGCTCTCGCATACAGCGGACTCGCTGATACCTACTCACTTCTCGGCGGTCCAGAAGCGGGAGGAGACATGGCACCGAATGAAGCGCTGCCTCTTGCCAAAGCTGCTGCAGTCAAAGCGGTTGAGATCGATGAGTCTCTCGCTGAACCACATGTTTCACTGGGCCACGTTACGTACTTCTACGATCGAGATTGGCCAGATGCTGAGAGGGAATTCAGGCGCGCCATTGAACTGAATCCGAACTACGCGATTGCGCATCATTGGTACGCGATCTATTTGTCCGTGCAGCCTGTCAGGATACCCGAAGCGTTGGCGGAGATAAGAAAAGCGCAGGAGCTGGATCCACTTTCACTGCCGATAAATGCATGGTACGGGCGCATCCTGGGATTGGCGGGCCAGAACGATCAGGCTATTGAGCAGTTCAAGAGAACAATCGAGCTAGATCCTAACTTTCTTCTCGGGCATTACCGTCTCGGCCAAGCGTATGGTGAGAAGGGGATGTATGACCAGGCAATCGCAGAGTTCGATCAGGTTCTAAAAATTCCTGGCGGCAAGATATTGGGTCTCACTGGCCGCGCGCACATCCAGGCTTTATCTGGCAAACGGGAGGAAGCGCAAAAAACTCTGAATGAACTGCTTGAACTATCCAAGCACCAGTACGTGTCGCCGGGGCAAATTGCAACGATATACATCGCGCTTGGTGACAACGATAAGGCTTTCGAACGGCTCGAAGAGGCAAATAGGATTCACGACTTGAACATAGTCCGCATAAAAGTGGAGCGAAGATTTGACCCGCTTCGCTCAGACCCACGCTTTAATGATCTCGTCCGCCGCGTCGGCATTCCTTAGACAAACTCGTTCGCCGAAAGGCGGGAGTGTGTACGCCCCATAACAGCTGTGTGAATTGGACCGCAGATTAGAAGATGTAAACGCGGTGCAACCTTGCAATCCGAGGTTGAATTCTTGAAGACAAGAAGAAAGAGACCTCCAGATTCAAAGGCCGCTATCATCGCCGCAATTGTCGGCAACCTTGCGATCGCTGCCACAAAATTCATTGCTGCATTCTTCAGTGGCAGTTCGGCGATGCTCTCCGAGGCAATTCACTCGACTGTAGACACGGGGAACGGTGGATTGATGTTGTTTGGCGTCCGGCAAAGCCAAAAGCCACCGGACCTCGAGCATCCCTTCGGTCATGGACGCGAACTGTACTTCTGGACACTCATTGTCGCCATTCTGATCTTCGCCATCGGAGGCGGCATGTCAGCTTACGAGGGGATTATCCACCTCACGAATCCCACGCCGGTCGAGGATCCACGATCGAACTTTTTTGTCCTGGGCTTGGCTGCTGTGTTCGAGGGGACGACGTGGCTCTTTGGATGGAAAACATTTAACCGAGAGCGTGGCAAGCAAGGTGTTCTCGAAACTATTCACAACACAAAAGACCCAACAACATTCTCCGTACTTCTGGAAGATAGCGCAGCGCTGATCGGGCTCGCTTTTGCATTTTGTGGAATCTTCCTTAGTCGACAACTTGGTCTTCCGGAACTGGACGGAATTGCCTCCGTTCTTATTGGCCTACTTTTGTGTGGTGTGGCCGTCTTGATGGTCTACGAAAGCAAAGGTCTACTTGTTGGCGAAGGTCTCGATCGGAATACACTCAGGGGTATTCGAAAGATTGTGGAAGCTGATCCGGCAGTAGAGCGTTTACAGCACCTTCATTCGCTATATCTGGGTCCTCATGATGTGCTGCTCACTATCGAACTTCGTTTTCGCAGCACGATTTCGGCTGGTGAGGTGAGACAGGCGGTGGCGCGAATAAGAGACAGCATTGAGAAGCAATACCCCGACGTTACTAGAATCTTCTTTGGAGCAGCATCAATTCAGGGCGAACACTCGCGGGAAGACGATGGCTCGGGCGAATGAAGCTGCAGCCACTCAGAACGTTGGTGACGAAACGGCAAGGCTCCGTACCTCAATAAATCCTCATCGTTTCAGGTCTGACGTCCAGTTCAACGTTACTATGAAGGGTAGTACTTGTGTTCCCGCGGCGGTACTAATAAGGAAGCGCTGTCCGTCTGGCGTTACGTCATAGAGTAACAATTCCACTTGGAACAATTTCAATGGAGTACCTGATTCAATGTTCTCCCCAGCTTTGACCGCTACTGACATGAGATTGTTATCCGCAGCCAGGTAGAACAACTCTTTTCCGTCATGTCGCCAGCGCGGCTGTGACCCACCTGCAGTTGAGATGCGCCACTTCTCGCGCGGATTATCAAACCGCGCCACATAGACCTCATCGTTACCCGATTCGTTAGAAGCATATGCGACGAAACGTCCGTCGGGTGAGAATTGCGCATATGTTTCATTGAACTCAGTCTGCAGCAGCGGATAAGGCTTCTGTTTACCGCCGAGGGGCAGGACCCAAACATCTCGGTTCGTTGTCGGATCATTTTCG
>JBKPAL010000336.1:0-5444 GCA_046726395.1 Acidobacteriota bacterium | reverse complement strand
GACACCAAAATGTCGTTTATCTCCTCTCCAATCGTGGCATCGAGGTTCCCTGTCGGTTCATCAGCCAACACCAGGAGAGGTTCTGTAATTAGGGCTCGTGAGACGGCTACCCGTTGCTGCTCGCCGCCGGAAAGATAAGTTATGGGGTGATCCATTCGCTGGCACAAGCCGACACGTTCGAGTGCTTCTCGAGCTCGCACCATCGCTTCGCTTTGCGACTTTCCTGACACCATGAGAGGCAATGCCACGTTCTCGCGGGCAGTTAAGTCAGTTAGGAGATGATGGAACTGGAAGATGAATCCGATCTGACGCCGGCGAAGCTTAGCAGCGGCACTCGTAGACAGATTATTTATCGACACACTATTCAAATCGATCTGTCCTTTATCAGATCGCTCAAGCCCGCCAAGCAGATGTAACAATGTCGACTTGCCTGCACCCGATGCACCAATTATCGATACTGAATCGCCGGCGTTAACTTCAAACGAAACTCCTTTCAAGACATCGATGCGTTCGCCGGCAGGTGATAAGAACGACTTGAAAAGATCAGAGACATTCAATCTGCAGCGTGAAACGGAGCGATTCTCATCGACACGTTGTTCTTTTACAGTCAACATCTTCTCAATTACGCATCACGTAACATTTCAACTGGTCTAACACGCGCCGCGGCAAGAGCAGGATAGATGGTCGCTATCAAGCTCAGCAGCAAAGCTACACTCGCTGCAATCAGTACATCGATAAACTGAACATTGAACGGTACAGCGCTGATTGAATAGACATCGGGAGGTAAGCTCACCAGCTTGAAATGATTTCCAATCATTGTTGCCCCTATTCCAACCATCACTCCCAACACAGCTCCACAAGCTCCAATGATTGCTCCCTCGATTACAAAAATACCCATGACGCTTCTCGCGCTGGAACCCATTGCTCCCAAGATTGCAATGTCGGCGCGTCGCTCCACTACAACCAGCACCAGAGTGGTAGCAATATTCAAAGCAGCTATGAAAATGATCAAAGCGATTACGATCATTCCCATGCGCCGTTCCAAAGCGAGTGCTGCAAACAGTGGACGATTGGCTTCCTGCCAATTGATCGTCATGTATGCGTCGCCCAGTGAGCTTCGGATTGCTGATGAGATCTGATTGACGTGGTAGATATCGTTTACCTGGACACTGATCACCGATACGCGATCGATGGAACCGGCAAGCACCGCTGCCAAATCCAACGGCATGTAGATCCAGGTAGAGTCGTATTCGAATAAACCAGTGCGAAATATGCCGGTGACTCGCGTAAGCCGGCGAACTGGTTGGGCCGAAGTCGTTGAAGGATTCGCAGTCACGATTTCGGCTACATCTCCTACTTTTAAATCCGATCGCGAGGCGAGATCTGCACCAAGAATTACTCCGCGCACGTCTCCCTCTTTGTTAGCGAATAAAGAATCGACTGAACCCTCGACCATCACCTTTGAAAGTTCAGCCATTGCTGTTGAGGAGTCCCGGTCCAACCCGCGCAGCACTGCATAACTGTTTATTCGCGGACCCAGCAACACTGCCCCGTCATAAGTAGTACCGCTTGCGCCTACAACTCCATTTAGCTGCTTTATACGTTCAGCTAGTTCTCGAAAACCTGTTATCGGTTGACCATCGACACGCATCACGTTGATATGAGCGGTGCCTCGTAGAATCTTGTCTCGCATCTCGTCTCGAAATCCGTTTGCCAGTGCGAGCGCGACGATTAGCGCACCAACGCCGACACCGATTCCTAAGACCGCAATTAGCGTCGTTACTCGAGTAAGACGGCGACCACGTTTGGATCGGAGGTTTCTAATTGCTAGAAACAGCTCGTAGCGCATTAAAGTTTTAAGAAACGCAAGTAAATATTTAGGCGCGGCCCGGAGCGCATTTTTTCGTGTCTGCGGGACGGTTTTCGGGGAGTAGCTGGGTCAGGTTCGGCTTGTCATTCGCCGTACGATCTTCAGATGGTCTAACCTCGTAAATCGTATCGGTCACACGTCGAAATTTAAAATGTTCTTCCAGCTTCACAATTGAAGTAATCTCATCTTTCTGCCACGAACAGGGAATCCACCAACGTGGGTCTGTGTCCAGAAACACTCGCTCGCCAGAATTGAACCGCGCTTTGATAGCATTGCCCAGACCTTCTTGGGGCCAACCGCCGCCTGTGCCGATCGTTTTCCAGTCGCCAACTCCCATCGCCTTCCAATAAGTGACCGCAATCGTTTGTGCCCCTGAGATCATGACCGCGTCACGAGGGACGTTCTGAAGTCGGTACTTATATTCCTTGCTCAACGCTCGCCGCTCGACAAACTCTCTGCTGACAGGTTTGGCAACAATCCCGAACATCGTCGCGAACGCCAGAACAGTCACGACGCATGCAGCAAAGGCCACCCGAGGATTGCCGAACTTTGCAGATAACTTGCGGATAAAAAAATCAGCAGACAATGGAGCGATGGCTGGGAGACCGGTTAGAAAGTACCGCCAGTTCACCGCGGTGCTGTAATTCAAGAAAAGCAAAAGATCAGCGAAGAGTCCAACAAGTCCCAACAGAAGTAACGGAGAGGTTCTATTGCGTCGTCGTTCGCTGACAATCGCAAACGGCAATACCAAAAAGGCCACTGGTGCACTGATGAAAAAATACATCAAGTATGGCCACAGATTTTTGAATGTTACTGGATGCCGCGCAGACTCCCGGGCCATCGACTCGCGCCAACCAAACCAAATCCGCCTATAGTGGGGATCGGTTATGAACCAGTAACTGAACCAGCCGAGGGCACAAACAAGAAAGATGCAGCAGGAAAAAATGATCAGGAGTAATTCACGTCTTCCAAACTTCTTCCGAAGAAACACTGGAGCCAAGACCAACCAAGGCACATAAAAGCCGATCGTCTCCCGCAAGTTCACGCCGAGTCCTAAAAGAGCTGCGCCGACCAATATCAATAACGGACGGTCCTCCTGTACTCCGCGCAAATGAAGTATCAGCGCGATTGCAAGCAATAACACCGATGGCACGTCAGTCATCACCTGACCGCTGTACAGAACAAACACGGGTGAGAGTGCAACCATCAGTGCCGCCAGCGTTGCAGAGTTAAGAGAGCCCGATACATCTCTAGCCAACACCCAGCACGCGACGATCGCCAACGGCGCCTGTGCCACCACAGCATACTTAAAGATTAGATAAGCGCTTTCGGGAGGGACGGTGAACAAATAATGGGCCAGCTGATACAGCGCATGGTTTCCAAAGATAAACAGGTTTCGGCCCAACGCCATCGATGACGGATATCCGGCAAGGGACAGCATCGTGTAGTCAAGACCGTCCCAATCACCGATGAACGGATCTACAAAAGCTAAGACCAGAAGGAAAGCCAGTGCGGCGGGCAGCAGCCACCATCGCCATGCGCGCAAAAAAGAAGACGCCAGAACATGTCCTGCCGCCGGAGTAGACGCTCTTTCTTTTGGCAAGCCTTCAGCCGTTTCAGGCGTGATTGTCGTCAGATGTACTTGGTTCAACGAGTTGAGTCTCGGTTACGCGTTCGGGTCTTTTCACCATTTTTACGCGATTGCCCTGCGCATTGTACTCAACTTCATCCATGATGTTGTACATCAGCAGCACGCCCCGTCCGGACGACTTGAAGAGATTCGTGGGGTCGCAAGGGTCGGGAATGTCTTTAACGTTGAAGCCCTCACCTTCGTCTTCTACCGTGAAGCAAGCTTCCTTTGGAGAGAGCTCGGCGGTAATCCGCACCAGCTTTCTCGGATCGTTCTTGTTTCCATGCTTCACCGCATTCACGAAGGCTTCGTCGAGAGCAACAAACAAATTAGACCGCTCGGGCTTGATCAGGCCAAGCTTCGCTACTCGCTCAAGCAAGTACTGCAGCACGCCGTTCATCAATGCCAAATCGCTCGGTAGCTCAAATTCGATCTTCTCAAGGAGGTGGGATATCAGGCTCGGTTCATCACCGCACCGCAATTTATGTGAGAGAGTTTGTTCGACAATTTCGCGAAGCTCATCCCGGTTGTAAGGAAGCCGTAGATAATTGGCCGCTCCCATTTTGAATGCCTTAACGACGTCTGGTTGAGTACCATTAGGAGAGATACTGACTACCAGGTGCTTGCGGTGAAGGTCGCTTATCGAATCAGCCATCAATTCCAAATCTTCGGAGAGGTCACTGATGATCAGGTCAAAGCCGTCGAGATCGTTTCGAGCGAGAGCCTCATCGCGCTTACCGGTTACGACCACATCGTGACCAAGGCTGCCGAGTACTCCTTCCAGACTGGTACGCAGTTCATCGTTGTTGTCGACGATGAGAATCCTACGTTTCATCAAGCTCCAATCTGATCGAGATAACGAGGAGAGGTTGAGACCGGGTCACGGCTCTCAAGGCGATGTACGATTTTCCGTGCCGCCGCGTTCGCAATATATCAGAGAGTCGCGGAAATTGCCGATTGGTGGCGGCCCAAACGTCAGCTCATTGTTGTTGATCTAGGACATTCGGCTAAACTACGCCGCTTCTTACCCTGAATGAAAAAACAACGAAAACTCAAGTCGGCCCTAGAGTATTGGGTGGCATGGATCCTCCTCTCCGGACTGGGCCTTCTACCGCGAAGTCTTGCCGTACGCCTCGGGCGCTCGATAGGTTATGTCGGCTATCTTCTTCCAGGTAATTTTCGGCGCATCGGTTTGCGCAATCTAGAAATTGCTTTTCCCGACCTCAGCGAGAACGATCGCAAAAAGCTTCTTCGCGGCTGCTTCGATAACCTAGGTAGGCTCCTCGGTGAGTTCAGCCAACTACCTCGCGTTAAACGAGAGGAGCTTGGTCAACTGATCGAATACGATCCGGTGGGTATCATTAATTTAAGAGAGGCTGAGAAACAGAACCGCGGAATAATTTTTTTGACCGGCCATATCGGATCGTGGGAGTTACTCAGCTTTGGCTGGTCTGCCCTTGAATACCCGATTAGTTTCCTGGTGCGTCCAATTGATAATCCTAGGGTCGAGACAATGATTGACAGGATTAGGACGAGATTCGGTAATCGCGCTATCGATAAGAGAAATGCAGCGAGACAATCGCTAAAGGTCTTACGAGAAGGCGGAACTCTCGGCATCCTCTCAGATCTGAATACGCAGACACACGAAGGTGTTTTTGTTCCGTTCTTTGGCACACTGGCCTGCACAACCGCGGGAGTTGCAACGTTGGCGTTGAAAACTGACGCTGTTGTGCTACCGGTTTATGCAGTTTGGAACGCGGAAGGCAAACGGTACCGCTTTCACGCTGATACTCCGGTAAACGTGGTACGAACTGGTGATCACGCGAAGGACGTAGAATTCAACACGGCTCGATTTGCTGAAGCTGTTGAACGAATGGTGAGGAGGTATCCTGAGCAATGGCTTTGGATCCACAAACGTTGGAAGACCCGACCTCCAGGTGAGCC
>JBKPAL010000335.1:0-18545 GCA_046726395.1 Acidobacteriota bacterium | reverse complement strand
ACGCGGGTAACTTCTGAAGCAAAGGAACTGAGCTGGTCCACCATCGTATTGATCGTGATCTTCAGTTCCAGAATTTCACCTTTTACGTCCACTGTGATCTTCTTCGATAAGTCACCGTTCGCTACCGCGGTAGTCACGTCTGCGATGTTGCGTACTTGTGCAGTAAGATTTCCGGCCATTGAATTCACGCTGTCGGTCAGGTCCTTCCATGTTCCTGCAACTCCGCGCACATCTGCCTGGCCACCAAGTTTTCCTTCCGAGCCTACTTCGCGCGCGACGCGCGTCACTTCTGAAGCGAAACCGTTGAGCTGATCCACCATGGTGTTGATGGTGTTCTTCAGTTCCAGGATCTCGCCCTTCACGTCGACCGTGATCTTCTTGGAAAGGTCGCCGTTCGCCACCGCGGTAGTAACTTCAGCGATGTTGCGCACCTGACCGGTAAGGTTTCCGGCCATCAAGTTCACACTGTCCGTAAGGTCCTTCCACGTTCCGGCAACTCCCTTCACCTGAGCCTGGCCACCAAGTTTTCCTTCCGAACCTACTTCGCGCGCCACGCGCGTCACTTCTGAAGCGAAACCGTTGAGTTGGTCCACCATAGTATTGATGGTGTCTTTAAGTTCGAGGATCTCGCCCTTCACGTCGACCGTGATCTTCTTCGAAAGGTCACCGTTCGCCACCGCCGTCGTTACCTCAGCGATGTTGCGCACCTGGCCAGTGAGGTTGCCGGCCATGAAGTTCACATTGTCCGTGAGGTCTTTCCACGTTCCCGCGACTCCCATTACTTGGGCTTGGCCGCCAAGCTTTCCTTCCGTACCCACTTCACGCGCCACGCGCGTAACTTCCGATGCAAACGAATTAAGTTGGTCCACCATCGTGTTGATGGTGATCTTCAGTTCCAGAATCTCGCCTTTCACGTCTACCGTGATCTTCTTCGACAAGTCACCGTTCGCCACTGCTGTGGTTACTTCAGCGATGTTACGTACCTGGCCCGTAAGATTGCTGGCCATCGAGTTCACATTGTCAGTGAGGTCTTTCCACGTTCCTGCCACACCGCGTACATCCGCCTGGCCGCCGAGCTTTCCTTCCGTACCCACTTCACGCGCCACGCGCGTAACTTCCGACGCGAACGAGTTCAGCTGGTCCACCATCGTGTTGATGGTGTTCTTCAACTCCAGAATCTCGCCCTTCACGTCTACCGTGATCTTCTTCGACAGATCACCGTTCGCCACTGCTGTCGTCACTTCCGCGATGTTGCGAACTTGACTGGTCAGATTGCTCGCCATCGAGTTCACACCATCGGTCAGGTCTTTCCAGGTTCCGGCAACGCCCTTCACCCTGGCTTCACCACCCAACTTTCCTTCCGTTCCTACCTCGCGAACCACACGCGTCACTTCTGAAGCAAAACCATTGAGCTGATCGACCATTGAGTTCACAGTCTTGACTGTGCGCAGGAACTCACCTTTCAGCGGCCGTCCTTCAATTTCCAAGGTCATTCGCTCTGAAAGATCGCCGTTTGCTACCGCGCCAATCACACGAGCCATTTCAGTGGTGGGTCGGGCCATGTCATCGATCAGCATGTTCGTTGAATCGACGATCTTGAGCCATGACCCTGCAGCGTTTGGCACTGAAGAGCGATGCGCGATTTTTCCCTCTCTACCAACGGCTCGGCTAACGCGATCGAGCTCTTTGGCAGTCTTGTCACTCAGCTCGATGATCTCGTTCAGGGTATCGGCGATCTTGCCAGCTTCGCCGGTCCACTCTCCGGGAAGGCGAACAGAAAAGTCGCCCTTTTTAAAGGCGACAAGGGTCTTGAGGAGCAGACGTGTATTTAGTTTGTCGGTTGGTAGGGTCTGGGTTCTCATCGTGTTCCTTCAGGAATACTCCTTGTAGAAAGACTATTGGAGCGATGCCCGGTAGCTGGGACAGAAGCTTAGACGGTCCGCTGATTGAACCGAGGAGAGGCCTCTACGGACGTCCATCAAGAAGCTTATAAGGGGAAATCAACTGTTTTTGGGGGATGCGGAAGCGTTTAAAACCAGCCTCCACTAAGAACCTATTTAACCCTAGCTGAGGCGCATATGTAAACCGGTTTGTGAGTTTACCCTACTGGTATGTACAAGAACTTACATAGCGGTTCTACCTTGAGGCTACAGCCAATCCGCGAGCTATGTGCACCGCCTCAACATACGCAGCCGCTGTCCGGCTAATCTTCTCGGGTTCGCCGCTAGCGATTGCTTTGAGATCGACGAGATCGGCACCGACACCAAGGGCGACCGCTCCAGCTGCAATGAAGTCTGCAGCGGTCTCAAGGGTCACTCCTCCAGTGGGCATTAAAGGGATCTGCGGGAGAGGCGCTTTGAGAGCCTTAATGTACTTGGCACCGCCCATTGCACTACAGGGAAAGACTTTCACCAGGTCGGCACCTGCTTGCCACGCAGTGACAACTTCAGTGGGAGTTAGTGCGCCGGGACAAACTACAGTTGACAGCTGTTGGCACGTTTCAATGACGCTAAGGCTTAATGACGGACCGACGATGAACTGAGCACCAGCTTCAATGCACTGTCGAGCGGTATCCGGATCAATCACCGTACCAGCCCCCACCACCACGTCAGTGCCATATTTTCGTGCCAGCTCTTCGATCACCTTCACTGCTCCCGGGACGGTCATGGTGATCTCAAGAATCGGGACACCACCAGCGCGAATCGCTTCAACCAAGGCGAGCGCTTGCGATGCTGACTCAGCACGCACAACAGGAACAATTCCTATTTCAGTGATTCGCTGGAGAACCTCTGCTTGAGTCATAACTTCTGAGTTAAGCTAATGAATGTCTAGCGGGGGTAAGCCACCCTTCCCGACCTCGAGACTTCGAAACTTCAATGAGTCCGGTTACAACTTGAAAGGCTTTCAAGATTGATATCTCAAATCAAGTCGAAGTGTCTCGAGGTCAGGAAGGGTGGCTTGCCCCGGCTCACGCTTCGCCACAATCAACCTGGAGTTAACGATCGACTCGAGCGGTGCCACGCTTCATCACTCGTTCAACTTCCGCTAGCGTCACCATCGTGGTATCTCCCGGAGTCGTCATCGCTAACGCCCCATGAGCAGCACCACATTCGATCGACCACAGTGGTCCCTTGTCCATTAACAATCCGTAGATCAATCCCGACGCAAGCGAATCCCCACCACCAACCCGATCCAGTATTTCTAGATCCTCACGATCCGCAGCTTGATCAAACTTGCCATCGGCATAACAGATCGCGCCCCAATCATTCCTCGTCGCAGTCCTTGCTCGTCTCAAACTAGTCGCTACCACTTTTAGATTGGGAAATTCAGCCACAGCTTTCTCGATCATTCGCTTGAAATTCTCCACGTCTAATTGCGACAAGTGTTCGTCCACGCCTTCGACAGAAAAGCCCAGGGCTGCAGTAAAGTCCTCTTCATTACCGAGCATGACATCTATCAGCGGAGCGAGCTCCCTGTTTACTTGCTTTGCGCGCGACGGACCACCGATGGATTTCCAAAGCGAGTCGCGGTAGTTGAGATCGTAAGAGACGATTGCACCGTGGCTTCGCGCAGCCTCCATTGCTTCGCGAGCAACTGCGGGCGTGGTTTCAGAAAGCGCGCAGAATATTCCGCCGGTATGAAACCATCGCGCACCTTTCTTGCCGAAGATTTCATCCCAGTCGATATCGCCCGGCCGAAGTTGGGATACGGCAGTGTTTCCGCGGTCAGAACAGCCGAGAGCCGCCCGCACTCCAAAGCCTCGCTCGGTAAAATTGAGTCCGTTTCTTACCGTGCGCCCCACGCCGTCATAGCGAACCCACCGCACAAGCGATTGGTCGACGCCGCCCTGGTACATCAGGTCCTCAACCAATCGTCCCACCGGGTTATCAGCCAGCGCAGTGACGATCGCCGTATCCATACCAAAACAACGCTTGAGCCCGCGCGCAACGTTATATTCGCCGCCACCTTCCCACACTCTAAAATTGCGCGTCGTCTGAATGCGCATCTCTCCAGGATCAAGACGCAACATCACCTCGCCGAGACTCACTAGATCCCAGCGACATTGATCCTTTGATTTGATCTTAAGAGACATGAATCCGTTACTTAGTTCCCGAACCGTTACTCGAGGGAGTTGTTGTCAGGAAGTCTTCACGTACCGGCGAAAAGATGTCAATCAAGACTACCTCTTCGTCCAGCATCGTAGCTCCGTGCCACGTTCCTGAAGGAAAGTGCAGTACGTCTCCGGCACGTGCAATACATTCCTGATCCCCGATGATGAAGCGCACACTTCCTTGCTCAACCAGGGTGATCTGTTCGTGCGGGTGGTCGTGCGCGGGAGTGACTATGCCGGCGGCAAAGCGAAGGCGACACACCATCACCTTATCTCCAACAATCATTTGCCGCTCTATACCATTTTCCAGTTTCTCCACCGGCACCGTAGACCAGTCGGTGTGCTGAGGTTGCAAATTGATCGCTGAGTTTGTTTCAGTCATTGGTGGTTCTTCCTTCCACTCTCAATGTGAGCCGCAATGTAGCAGGCTGACCTGCGGAGAGTCGCAGCTTGTTGACTTCATAAATCAGATGTAATGGGACTGGACCACGCGCTCCACGTCCGAGGACGCCGTTGCCAGCCACCTGCAGCGTTGTGCGCATTGGCTGATTTGAGACAGCCGTTACTTCAAGAGTTCCTTCGTCGATCTTAAAAAGATCTCGTCGCTGTCCGTTCTCGAACAGCACTTCATTGCTTTGGGCAGTTGTGGGCACTGCCAACCACCAACGCTCAATCGTGACTGGTTCGACTGCGGTCAAGGCTTCGTCTCGGATTAGCTTCGGGCCATCGACACGCCAATTAACTTCGCTCACGATCTTTGGGTCCGTGAACTCTCCTACTTTCCCACCGACAACGCTCCAACGCCGCCAGCGAGCCCGTAGAGATAGACCGTCACTTCCGGCTTCGATCTCATCGGCGCCATCCGCGGCTACCAGCACTCGACCGTCTGTTAATTTGATGAACGGCACCAACGCGGGGTAAGGCTGCTCTACCGGTGCGGCAAATCCAGCAAGACCATGCGGCGCCGGAAGATAATCAGCCACACCAGGTTTTGTTCCAGTCGTAATCGGAAGTGTAAAGAACAGATGACTGCGACGAAGCAGCCATACCCCCGCAGATCGATCGCCGCGCCGAAAATACTCAAACCGCGCAACATCAGGACGAACTATCTCAACAGGAAAGCTTTCAACGTTCTCGCGCGCTAACGCATCAGCCAACAGATGCTGTGAAAGGGCTGCCTTACCAAAGAAGCCCGCAGTCTGCTGCCATTCACGTTCGCGTGTGATGTAGCCAAAGTTACCGCGGCCAAAGGCGAAGACCGACAACAAGTGCGCTTCCGTTCGATAGTCGTGTCGCAACCAATTCCATGCCTGGTAGTAGGCGCTGAGCAATTGTTCGATCGGAGCAGGACGGAATTCAGAATTGCGCGCGAGGAACGCAACGATCTCCATGGTGTCCATATAGCTGATAGCACCGAGGCTACGACCCCACGCGTACCCGTAGCCGTCCGGAAGCACGAGATCCCACCAAAGCTTCATCTGTGCTTTAAGTGATGGCCGTAACGTATCGAGAATATCTTTACGATTGGCTGCCTCGGCCGCGTCCCAGACAAAACGCGCATATTCGTTTGAATATCGATCGAAGCGTCCGGTCGGCGGCGCGTCATCAGCGTACAATCCACCATTGCTGAAAGGCCGAGCAGCACGCGTGACCACTCCGTCGAGTAGCTCGCGATCGCGCAGCAGACCCAGTTGATAAGTAATGCTGGCGATGCGTGCAGCCACGCCTAGGTAGTTCTCCGGCAAGTTAATCACTTGTTGAGTACGGCGATCGTAAAACGCTGAAACGTCAAGTAGCTTTTGCCATTGAGCTCGTTCAGTTTCGCTGAGACTCTGCCAGACCGGATTAGTGTTTAAATCTCGTCCGAAATGACGCAGGGCGAGGGCGGCATATAGTTGAGAAAACCTTGTTCCACCGAGACGATATTCAAGCAGACCAATTTGAGCGACTTCGCGTGCAAGGTCGCGGTTGCCCAACGAGCGTTTTCCCGAAAGTTCGGCATACGCGCCGACCGCGCGCATGAAAGTTCCCCACGTGTACTCACCTGTACTACCAGCGCCGACAACCTTACCCGGCGGCGGATCCAGCGAACGGACGTCATTAAGATGGGCCGTGATTTCCGTTCCCAGAAAATCGGTAATCTCAGTGTCGAGCTGGCGCGTTGTGATGACAGTAGGCGGTGTTTTCGCAGATGACTGCCGCGTCGCCATCGCCATCAAAGGCAACAGCAGTAGAACCAGCCATGAAGAGAGCGGCTTAATCATCACATCGCTCAGCGGCCCAACCAGCCTCCATCAACTACCAGCACGTGACCATGGATGTAATCACTCGCCCGTGACGCAAGGAAAACTGCAGCACCGCCAAGATCCTTTGGCTCTCCCCAACGGCCAGCGGGAATCCGTTCAAGTATCTGCCGGTTGCGAGTCTCATCCTTTTGTAGGGCTGCCGTGTTGTCCGTACGCATGTAGCCCGGCGCAATGGCGTTCACATTGATCCCGTGCTTGGCCCACTCGTTTGCGAGAGCTTTGGTCAATTGGGCCACGCCTCCTTTAGACGCAGCATAAGCGGGCACGGTAATTCCTCCCTGAAAAGAGAGCAACGAAGCAATATTCACAATCTTGCCACCCAAACCGCTTTCGATCATGTGTCTGCCAGCTAACTGGCAGAGTCGAAATACACTTGAAAGATTGACCTCGATCACTGTAGCCCAATCCTCCTCAGAGTAGTCCGCAGCAGGAGCTCGACGAATTGTGCCCGCGTTATTAATCAGGATGTCTAGTTTTCCGAATCGAGAAAGGGTTTCGTTGACCACGGCACGCGCGGTCTCGGCTTTGCTCAAATCTCCCACGACTGAGTGCGCAACGGCTCCGCTGTTGTGAATCGCTTCGCAAGTCCGTCCGGGCGAGTTGCTGTTGCCATGGCACATTAAGTGCGCACCGGCCTCGGCCAATGCGATCGCGATTGCTGCTCCCAAACCTCTTGAAGCTCCCGTGACGAGAGCTATCTTTCCTTCAAGCTTAAAGTCGCCGAGGATCACGCCGCGGCCTCCGCTTCCACCGGAACAGGTTCAAGCCTCGGGACCAATGACTGGATCACCGCAAGCGCACACAGGTACGCAATTCCAGCAACGATGAACATTGGAAGATAGAAGCTGGGATCGCGCTGGAGCACGCGGCCCGCGAACTCCGCTACTAGAATTCCACCAACGCCACCTGCGAATCCGGCAATGCCAATTACCGAACCGATAGCGCGACGCGGGAACATGTCGGACGCTAACGTGAAGATATTAGCCGACCAAGCTTGGTGACACGCTGTAGCTAAGCCGATGAGTAGTACTGCGAGCCACGCACTCCGAGTCTGACTGGCAAAGATGACGGATGGCACGAGTGAGGCAAAGATCAGCATCGAAACTTTGCGGGCTCGATTCACGGTCCAACCACGCTTGATTAGGTTGGAGGAAAGATACCCTCCGGCCATTGATCCGACGTCTGAGATTATATAGACCGTCGTCAGATACGGGATGAGCGCAGTACCGCGAATGCCATGTTCCTGGGCCAGAAACTTCGGAAGCCAAAAGAGATAAAACCACCAAACGGGATCGGTCATCAGCTTGCCAAGGGCAATCGCCCACAGTTGCCTGTGTCCCATCAAACTTAGCCAGCTTGCTTTTGAAGTAATGGGCTCTTCAACCCCATCGCGAATGTAGTCGCGCTCTCTTGCTGAAAGGCGCTTGTGATGTTCTGGTCGTTGGTAAAGAAACAGCCAGGCGATCAGCCAAAGAAACCCGAGAGCACCAGTCGCCACAAACGCCGCCTGCCAACCCCACGCAGCCGCGAGCAGAGGTACAACAATCGGAGCAACGACGGCTCCGATGTTGGTGCCACCGTTAAAAATTCCAGTAGCGAACGCACGTTCTTTTCCGGGAAACCATTCAGCAACGGTCTTAATCGACGCGGGGAAATTCGCTGCCTCACCTACGCCTAGTAAAAAACGTGCGAAGCCAAATCCTAAGGCGTTCCGAGCCAGCGCTGTTCCCATAGCCGCGAGCGACCACCAGGTTACAGCTATTGCGAAGCCGATCTTTGTCCCGATCTTGTCAATGATTCGACCCCATCCCAACATCATTACGGCGTAAGAAAGCTGGAATGCAATCACGATTCGCCCGTAGTCGAGCTCACTCCAACCGATCTCCCTTTGCAGATCCGGAGCCAGGATCCCAAGCACTTGCCGGTCGATGTAGTTAATAGCGGTAGCAAAGAAGAGCAAACCACAGATGACCCATCGAAACCGGCCAACTTTGTCGGTCGCTGTTTCACCTGCCGCAATCACGCCCGCCAACGAACTAGAGGTAACAAAATCGGATTCCGCTCTTTGTGGGTTGCTACCTGTCGCCAAGGTCGTATCCTCCGTAGGCGATTTGATGTCCACTTAAACTACTTACGACTTGCTTCGAGACCGCTTCCGGCTTTATCGAACCCTGGTTGGACTGTGACGACACCGAACTGGCGGTCCTCAACTTCGCGATGGGCAGCCATCATCCAAACGAAATTGATCGGATGACCAGGCACAGATACGTTCGGATGGAAACCTTCGGGCATGATCACAGCATCACCATCACGGACCACACCGATAAATTCCGGTTCATCTGGATTGGTATATACAAACTGAACGCCGAAGGCCGGCGCTGGCATGTCGTAATACACGTATAACTCTTCAAGCATCGATGCGTGTTCGTGTGGCGGCCAACTGGTCCAATGTCCGGGTTCAGACGTAGTAAACCCCGCGAGGATGCGACCGGCTTGAATGTTCTTTCCTAACGTAATGTTCACGGTGCGTGTGGTAGAGGGACCACCGGTTTTGAATTTTAGTGAGCCGTCCTTTTCAACATCCGCATAACGCACCACTTGCAACGGATATTTATTGTCGACCTCGGCCGAGCACTCAGCGAGGTCAACTGCCGAACGCGTACTGATTTCGACGTTAGTGTCCCGAGGTAGATATATCGAATCATAGCGGCCGAGCTCGTGGGTCTGACCATCCGCCTTTACCGAACACTCTCCGGACAAACAGATCAATCCAATCTCACGATCTCCGGTTGAAAATTCCGCACGGGAAACATCCGAGTCGAGAATTATCCGGCCATAGGCGAGATGCTTCATCGCGCTGTTCTCCGGTGTTATTGAAATCGCTCGGCCCTTCTGACGATTAGTTCCCCGAAAGATCCGATCAGTAGGTGCTTCTCGCATTTTCGTACTCATGTGGTTCCAACCTTTCCTCAAATAGTCTGTCGCGCTAGCAATTATTTGTGCTGCTCAAGCCAAAGCAACGTTTCCAGCAAATAGTAATCGCCGTAAATCAAGGACACATCCGCCGGTCTATTACTCGAACCATGACGGAGGACGCCCGGTGGTGTCTTGTCGTTTTCTCCGACAGGCGTTAGGTAGCGATTGATAAGTGACTGCGTAATACGCTCGCCCTCTCGTCGGTACAACTGAGCTCGCGCCTGGTCTGGAGTTAGCTCGGACAAACGCAACAGGCCTCCAGCGATCAACGCCGCAGCCGAACTATCACGATTCCGAAAGTGGACGCCTTCATCAATGAAGTCGTACCAGGGAACACCATCCTCGGGTAAGCGATCGATGACAAAGTTAGCTATGCGTTCTGCCGTTGAAAGCATCCGCTGGTCGTTGGTCTCCCGAAACGCCGTGGTGAAGCCATAGAGCGCCCACGCTGCACCTCTGGACCATGTGGTATCGGCAGCGAAGCCTTGATGCGTATGAGTGAAGACCTTTTCGCCAGGCTTCGCACTGTTGGGAACCGGCGCTGGCTGCGGAGCACCCGCCGAATTAAATTCCTGGCGGTTATCGCCCGGATTGTAATGAACCGACTGGATCACCGAGCCGTCATCGCGAATCAGCCACGCAGCAGACTTGAGCGCGTGCTTCAAGCCCAGTTGTCGCCATTCTGGATTGTTTGACTCTCGAGCAGCCCACCACCAGATCTGCAGGTTCATCATTGTGTCGATGATGGTGTCGTCCCCATTTACGCTCCAGGCAGCTACCAACTCGGTGTTTGGGTTGTAGAGCTGCTTCAGTCGCTCTGCCGCTCTAAGCCCTCCATCTCGGTAACGTTCATCTTTTGTCAATTGATACGCGAGCACAGACGAATAGAAATTCAAAAATCCGGCATCGTGATTCTGAGTCATTTCCTTTCCGAGCAGATGCGCATTCCACAGCTCGGCCCAGCGACGAAAACGTTCATCACCGGTCTTTTGATAAAGCAACCACAGCTCGCCTACCCAAAACGTGCCGGTCCAATACCAACCCTTCTGCTCTTTCCACTCTCCTGTTTGATTGTCACCTTCAGTGAAGAAACCTACGCCTGTGTTGCGCGTCGCCTGTTCCGGTGGCGAAGAAGCCAGAATAGGAGACCACTTCGTCGCAGTACGCTCAGCCGCTGCACGCAAAAGATCGATCGCCTCTGCATACGTTTTCTTCCGCGCCGGATTTAGGGTGTCAGGAGGTGCCGACTGCGGCCCAGCCGTTTGAGAAAGTATTGAAACTGTAGGCGGATGAGTCATACGATCACTCGCTTCTCTGACCAGCTTTATGAACGCTTCCTGAGTGGTAATACCATTAGAAGGTAACAAAAGCGAGCCATTTTTAAAGCGGAGGAGCGGATCATCTGAATTTATTTGAAGAGTTTCACTCGATTCCTGATCCCAGCCGGCGAGTACATACCACTTAGCAAAACCATTCTTAACCTGCGGTTGGACAAGCCAATTCAATGGATCGTCCGCTGCAGCTCGTGACTCAACGCCGGGAGCAATTATCGCTAAACCAAGATTCTGCTCAGGCAAACTGTCCACCGCGGTGGCTCCCGTTTTCAAAACCTGATGCCCCCAGGTCGCTCGCCAAAAAACGGGCTCACCAGCAGTGGCCTGCGACGTTGTCTCTTGTAGATTTGGTTTGCGAACTAAGCCGGTAACGATAGTTAGTCCTTCGGCACCGTTCGCGGTGATGCTATGTTCGAAGCCACGCTTCCCTGCCCATTGACTCATGCGGCTCGTAAGATCAACTTCACGCCCGCCAACTTTCCAACCTTTGTAGGTGAGCTCAACAATTGATCGAACAGGACCGGAACTCACGATTCGCCAACTGCGTTCCCGCACATCTGACACTCTGACCGCCTTGCCATCTACGAGCGCCCCCACTGCTCCAATTCCCAGAGCATCACCGATCTTGTAGATGTCGCGTCCGTACGGCGACTCTTCGTGATAGTCGTAGTCGGGAGAACCAAACAGATCGAGATAGAGACCAGGCCGTCGCTTCCCGTAAAGATCGATCGCATTGCGCTGATCAAAATAGATCCGCCAAGCTGTAGCCTCAGACTCCCATGCCAGCCCTTCGAACTTCAAAGAAAAGGCGGCGTTGGTCCTTCGCGGATAGATGCTGCGCAAACGCTGGATAGTAGCCGGGTCGCCATAAGCAATCGTGACGATGCGCGCTTGTTTCGGTTTCAGCTCAATCTGAAACGCGATCTCGTCGCTCTTGCGATCGCCGTCAAGGTCGTCTGCTTGAGAAGGAAGTTCAGTAACCTGCAACGTACCAGCGTCCTCTTCAACGGTTGTCGCATCAGAAGTCGTGACAATGAATGCTGCGGGAGTGAAATCCGGAGCAACGCGTCTCAAATCAGCCACACTGATTGCGATGTTCTCGTGCGCACGGAAATGATCGGTGGGATTGGAGACCCGAATCTTAACTACCTTGATATGCGGCGTTGCTAGAGCCGCACCTGTTGACAACAACAGCAGACTCAGAAGAAACAGAGTACTGAAAAGACTCGGCCGCGCAATTGTTAACGTGAGTAGTGCACAGTCTCGCGATGAGGCTTCAAGCTGATTAAGCCCGCCCCTATTATCAGGGGCATCTTTGCGGTACTGCTGTCTGAATTCGCTGGTCAATTGCACACGTTCACTTTGGCGAGAAGGAGTCACTCGATCATGAGTATTGATTCCGGATTTCGAGCTCAACCAACCACGCTCTTAGAATCTGAATTTTACGGCGAGTTCGATTTGTCGGCCGTCGTAGGCGTTCTGCCTGTAGGTTCCGAATGTGTTCGCCGTGTCCTGAAGATCCCCCACTTTCAGTGTTTTCAAAACAGGATCGTTTTGAGTGGAGGACAGATTCACGAAGGCGCGGGTTACAGTTGCTCCAAATGAACCATTTATTCCAGGTTTGAACTGTGTATGGTTGAGCACGTTCGTGGCCTGCGCCGAAAGGTTAAGCGAATATCTCTCTCCCCAACGAATGGTCTTATCCAAAGACATGTTCACGTTCCAGATTGGGCTGCTGCGAAGTTCGCCATAGGTAGCCGCTGCAGTGCCATACCAGAAAATGTCTGCCACCTCCTGTCCGTTGGGACCAGCTACCACGCGACCTCTGAAGGCATCGATGTTGTATTTCAAGAAGCAGCCGTTGCAAGGCCTTATCTTGCGTCCGCTGGGAAGGGTCACGATTGTATTGCCGTCGTACCAACGCTGTAAGTCCTTGGGAACCTCCAGTGGAACTCCTTCGACGCGATCCGGCAGATTGTTAAGGGCATTCGTCCCGCCGGAAATTGGTTGAACGAAACCGCTCGAAGCCACAAAAGAGCCGCCCAGACGCCAGCCGTCAATGATCGCATTCAGCACGGAGTTCTCCGCATCCCATAAGCCACCCTTTCCTAGCGGTAGATCGTAAACCCATGAGGCCACGAACCGATGCGGCGCGTCATTGGTGGTAATCTTTCTATTCAGGTGACGAAGGTCCGGTCTTACGTAAGGGAAGTAGTTGATTTCGCCGCCGTCTGAATACCCCTGATTAGTTTGTGCGTTGTAGCGAGTGGTGCCCAGTTGCTTGGACCACGTGTAGTGGGCATTGAATTGTAGACCGCTGGCGAACTGACGATTCACTTGTAATTGCATTGCATGGTAATCCGAGTTCCCCACTGAAAGAGTGATGTTGTCGCCCTGAAGCGGATACGGGAAAGCGGCTTCGATGCGCTGGATCGTGCGATTCCTGATATTGCCGGCACCGTAAGGAATCAATGGACCGCTCGCGACTAATGTTGTCGGATTGCAGGTCTGCAACGTCTGAAACGGATTGCAGATTGCTTGAGTCGCCGGGTTTGTGGCGCCATTGGTCGCGACGTATGTGTTGCGCCAGGAGGAAAGCAGTTGCGGGTCAACCAGCTGCGGGCTGTTGAGGGGAACGAACACCACCTGTAGACGGCTGCCGTGAGATCCGATGTACCCCGCAGACATAACCCAGTGTGCGCCGACTTTCCTCTCTATGAAGGCATTCCACTGCTGGACATAACCGTTCTTGTAATCCTGTGGAAAACGGCGCGCTCCTCCATAGAGTCGCGGATCGTTCACATTCGGACCTACCGGATCCAGGATCGAGTTAACGGTCATGCTATTGAATGGTCCAATTACCACTCCTGCCGGCGATGTACCGTACGGATTGCCGCTGGCCGAAGATGTGAAGGCACCGGCTCCGTAAAATCCTGGCCCGTCGTTAAAGCCGGTATTTGACGGAACGTAGGTCAAACCATAACCGCCACGTAGCACGGTGTCGTCGTTGTACTGCCAGGCGATCCCGAAACGTGGGCCAAAATTCTTGTAGTCGGTCTCCCAAAGGTTACGTCTGGGGATACTATTGCCCGGATAAACCAACGCGCCTGGTGTATTGAACAAAGGTTCTGTCGCATTTAGGTCGATGGAACTCATGTGGTTAAAACGCTCGGTGGGACCAGGCTGGACATCCCAGCGCAACCCGAGATTGAGCGTCAGACGACTGGTAACGCGCCAGTCGTTCTGGCTATACAAAGCGAAATACTTCTGCGCCAGTGCCAGCCGAATCGCGAATCCCGGCGTTATCCCAGTAGAACCCGCCCCCAATAGAATTGAAGCCAGACCTGAGCCGTTCCTTGAGGGGTCACCCGTTGCGAGTCCCGTTGTGCTGCCATCCGCATTAATATTGAAACGCGTGAACTCAGGACCTGTACGAATCTGGATTGAATCATCGGGATCGATATAATTTGAGAGTAACACTCGGTAAGTGCCACCAAACTTATGGGTCCAACTGCCGCGCGTCCACGTCATGCTGGCGTTGAAGTCGGTATTAGTTTGCCGTTCCCGTTTGTGCAGTGAGGTTCCGAAATTAAGCGGGCTCACGTTTCCAAATGCACCGCTTCCTACCGGAACCGCTGGGGGCGCACCAGGCAGAATATTAATTGCCTGAATCTGAGTAGGTATGCCGAACTGTGCGTAGTCGTAACCGTCAATGACATCCGCCTCGTTGTCGCTCTTGATGCGGTTCACGCCGATGCGGGCATCCAAAATGAGAGTCGGAGAAAGAACCACCGTATCTCCAAATGCAAAGTACGGGTTTTTATCGGGCTGCTGGTTGCCGACAAATTCGATGCGGCTGTAGTAAGGATTATCTTCTCCCCACGAACGAGGTGTCAGAATATTCCCTCGTTGAAAGCCGTAGGTAACATAGAAACTGTGATTGCCACGCACATAATCCACGCGCGAGTTAAGGTTGTTCTTGGTGAGCTTTTGATTGTCTGAGAAGAAAAAATTTCTCGTGTTGAAAATGTCGTCAGGAGTACGGTTTGGCAGCGGATACGAGTTAAGAATCGCGCGTCCGAAAGGATTGATAGCAGATGCTGGAAGCCTGGCGGTTCTGACTACACCCTGAGCGTCAGTAAAAGTCGGGAACTGCGTGCGATTGAAGACGCTGGTGGTTCCAACTCGCGTGGCACTGAATGGATCATAAATCTTAATCGGAACTGCAGTGCCACTGACGTTGACGTACGAGTTGCTGAAGTCGCCGTCTCGCTCCGCAACGGTGGGCACCGTTAACAAATAATTGTAGGCGCGGTTAAAGCGAAGCCCTTCATAGCTTACAAAGAAGAAGGCCTTGTCGCGAATGATGCGGCCGCCGATGGTGCCGCCAAAGGTGTTTGATTTGAAAGGACCACGCTCGATACGCGCGGAGTTATTCGTAAAGCCATTGGCATTCAGCGCTTCATTCCTGATCCGATAAAAAGCCGATCCGTGGTAGTCGTTTGTGCCGCTCTTCGTAGTGAAGACCACTACTCCCTGTGCGCGGCCGTACTCCGCTGTAAAGTTGTTGGTGATGACTCGCACTTCCTGCAGCGAATCCTGATTGGGTAACACAGCGGTCTCGTTCCATGCCGAACCCTGAATGCTGACCCCATCCAGCACGATGTCATTCGAGAAGGCTGATCCACCATTGATACCGACCGCTGAAGCCTGCCGGCGACCATCAATGCCGATCCCGAACGAGGTTGTGCTCTGCGTGTTGCCGAAGAGTCCGCGGGGCACCACCCCCGCTTGCAGTGTGGTGTATGCAAAAGGATTGTGGGTGATATTGGGAATCGTCTGCACCACTCGCTCGTTGACCAGGCCTTGGACCGTCGCACTACTTGACTGGAGGACCGCAGACTCGGTAGTCACACTCACCGAAGCTGAAACTCCTGCGGTCATGACGACCGGAATATGCACGGTCTGCGTCGTCGAGACTACGATGTTCAACTGAGTGTACTTCGCAAAACCTGAGCCAGGCTTGTCCACATCGAGCGAGTATGTGCCAGGCGAGAGGTAGGGGATTGTGAAGCCACCAGTATCGTTGGTGACGGTATTTGAGACTACGTTGGTCTCCTGATTAGTTATGGAAACACTGGCGCCCGGAATAACTCCGCCATTGGAGTCAGTGACCATGCCAGTGATCACGCCCGACTTGATTTGTCCAAAAGTCACACAAGCAAGACTCAAGGTAACCACCACAATCCCGAATAGCTTGGTGGTTGCCTTATTCGTCAACGTCGATCTGGTGGTTGGCATTAGATGATCCTCCCAAGAGGTAAAAAGTTGAGTCTCAGGCTCACGGACACTAGGAACCTTAGATCCAGCTTAGGGCAGTGCGTGCTATTCGGATATCAGCGCCTCTCAACTCTGGCGCCTTAACAGGAGAAAACGAGTTTGCTTCTAGAAAGTCAGCTTAAGACCGAACTGAATGTTCCGCGGCGGGCTAGTTGTCCCGAGAGTGCCAAAGCCCGCAGCACTGAGATTGCTTTCCAAGTCGCGGAAGTTCGCGCGATTGAACGCGTTGAAAATGTCAGCCTGCAGCAGCAATCGGAACCTTTCATTTAATGCAATCCTTCGACGCAGTGAAAAGTCCCACGTTTGGGAACCTGGTCCAAGAAGCGTACCGGCGCCACAAGTACCTCTTCGCGAGTCAGGCGCAGCAGCGAAGGCAGTTCTGTCTGCCCAGGCGTTTGGCCCACGCTCGCCATTCGGAAACAATCCATCTCCTCCGAGACAATCAGCACGACGATTCCCGAGTGCTGAGAAGGGACCTGCGCTGGTGAAGACGCTCAAATAAGGACCTGTCTGGAAACGAGTGATGCCGCTGAGTTCGTAACCGTCAAGCAACGCTTTAGCGAATCCCGTCATGTGACTAAACTGCTTTATCGTGTACGTGTAGGTTGCAGCAAAGATGTGACGGCGGTCGAAGGTGGCAGGGCCATAGTTGAACTTGCGATTGAAGGGATCTTCCGGATTGTCGTTGAAGCCGCTTGCGTCTGTCAGGACCTTCGACCATGTATAGCCGAGCGTCATGAGAAAGTCGCCTTTGCGCTTCGCGGCATACAGCTGCAGACCGTGGTAATTCGATGTCGCATCGCTAAGCCGCATTCGAATGGCCGTGAAGCCTTTGTAAGGACGCAGAGCGTTGATGTTTACATTCGGACCAGGAGGCAGATTCGCACTTAGCGCTTCGAAAGTTGGCTGGTTGATGTCTGGCTGGCGGATGAGGTGTCGACCCAGATTCGCAACATAAGCCGCCTCGGCGAAGATGCCGTAAGGCAGTTCGCGCTGCACGCTCAAGCTGTAGCTCATCGTGTATGGAGTATCGAGTTCCGGGTTAACCGCATTGATCTGGGCAAAGGGCGCGGCCGCAGTAGACCCACCGGTAATGTTATTCAGATTTCCATTAGTGAATTGCGCACTGGGCGCGTAAGGCGGGTTGCTGAGTGATGGGAAGATGAGGTTGCCTTCGACCCGGTCGTAATACACACCAAAGCCCCCGCGAATCGCTGTCTTGTTATCGTCAAAAGGCGAATACGAGAAACCGACACGCGGCATAAAGTAGTGATGGGGTTCGTAGAGTCCGCGTGGGGCGCCGGTCGGCACTGCCAGAACGGCCGTGCTGTCACCGCCCGGCACACGCCCCAGTTCTTCCGGCGGTACTCCATTGCCTGCGCGAATGAGTCCGTTGAAGCGATTGCCTCCGCGCGTTGTGTCAATGTTTCCATTGGCCAGGATGGTCACGGCTTGTGCCGGGTTATACAACGACGGATCGAAGTTAGCGAGGTTATTGGCCTGCGTATAGATTGGCAGGCCATACTGCCAACGCATGCCCAGCTCCAAGCTCAGCTTTCGATTGAACCTCCAACTGTCAGCAACAAACGCCTCGTATTGCGTGAAGCGGAAGAAGCCCAACGGATCAACGGCCTGCTCACTGTAGGTGCGGAAATTTCCGAGGAGTGCATCGGCGAAAGCGTTATTACTCGTGCGAGTGTTTCCGCCGGTATTGAAATCCACTTGGCCCGCATAAGTTGTTCGCGCATTCTGATCGATGCGATTACGGGTAATGCTGACGCCGGTTTTGAACGTGTGGTTGCCGCGCGTGTAGGTGACGGTATCGCCAACTGTGATATCAGTTGTAGGCGAGAGTAACGAACGAGCGGCGCCAAAAAAATTAGCAAAGCCAGTTATGGTGGTGTCGGGGATTGAATTCTCAAACCGACCGCCACCAGTGAACAGTTGCTGAAATTGGAAACCGTAGGTTTCTCGTTTCCACAAGTCGCCCACAGGTGGAATTCGTTGGGCCACCCAGGCACCCGTTATCTTGGCCTCGTTAATAAGAGTTGGCGTTGCCAGCCAGGTATATGAGACCTGAATCGAGGTCCCAGGACGCAAACGATTGCTGGGACTGGTCGGCAAATTGGAGTTTATGAAAGTTCCAAACGGATCGATCAATACGTTCTTGTCATGAATGTAACGACCGTAGACGCTGTTCGTGTCGTTGAATCGATAATCGAGTCGAACGATATCTTCGCGGTAGTCCAACGGATTCGGCTGCTGGAACGTAACGTTATTAGCAATGGGACTGTTGATGAAGCCTGTCGCGAGCTCGATCGACGTGCGGTAAACGTTAGCAATTGCTGCCCCGTCCGGAGTGATCCGGTTCGCAGGGATGATATTTCTTAGCGCTACGTTCGTACCGCCAAAACATCCTGCTCGATTTGCGGTGGTGCAAGGCAGCGTGCTATTTGGATCTCGCAAAAGCCCATCATC
>JBKPAL010000334.1:0-11509 GCA_046726395.1 Acidobacteriota bacterium | reverse complement strand
CATTTCCTTTTATCGTACTTTTTATAACCAGCCTTTTACCGGCGACACCGTAACCTTTTTTGATGTAGCGGAGTTTTAATTGAATGAGGGTTTTATGCGAACCTTTCGAGAATTCGTACGTAATCGAATTTACGGCAATTTGTCGTGGCTCAGCAGGGCCTGAAAATCATCGCCGCTAGTTAGTGACACAACTTACAGAATCAATCTCAGATTTGAGATCTCAGATTTCAGAAGGTGAACGCCAGCTAAGACTTAACAATGCTTAACAATCTCAAATTTGAGATCTGAGATTTGAAAATAGAGATCTGAGATTTGAAAAAGAGGTGAGCTGCCATGAAATTCACGAAGTTAATCTTCAAGAACATGCTGAGAAACAAGCGGCGAACGCTCCTCACCATCTCCAGCCTTGTTGTCTCACTTTTTCTAATCATCAGTCTCGCTACCATCCTCACCGAGTTTGATCGTGGCGCTGAAGAAGCAAGCCCTTTGCGACTTTGGTCGCGCCACGCCGTCTCATTAGGGTTCGTTGTTCCCTTGGCCCATATGCAACGGATGAAGACCGTCCCTGGGGTGAAGGAGGTGACGCCGTTCAATTGGTTTGGAGGTATCTACATTGACGAGAAGAATTTCTTTGCGAACTTCGCAGTTGATGCAAACAAACTAAAGGTCATGCTTCCGGAACTCAAGATGCCCGATGATCAATGGCAAGCTTTTATTAACGACAGACAGGGAGCGATTGTTGGACAAAAACTCGTAAAGCTTCACGGCTTTACTCCGGGGCAGCGAATTACACTTAAGAGTCCCATCTACAACCAAAGTGTTGAATTCATCATTCGCGGGGTTTGCACCGGTGGTGACGAAAAGACTCTCTATTTTCATCATGAGTATATTAACGAGCTACTCCCCGATTGGGCCAAAGATCAGGTAAGCACCTTCAACATCATTGTAAACTCGCCGGAGGACGTACCACGGGTAGCGCAGTCAATCGATTCTATCTTTGCAAACACCGACGCTCCGACGAAGACTGAGAGTGAGCGTGATTTCGCCTTGAGTTTTCAAACCATGATGGGCGGAGTCAAACAGTTTCTGTATGGAATCATGGGCGCCATCACTTTCTCTCTGCTACTCGTAATGGGAAATACGATGGCTATGACTGTGCGCGAACGGACGAAGGAAGTGGGTACTTTGAAAGCTATAGGCTTCCAGCGACGGACCATTACGATGTTATTTTTAGGTGAAGCTTTGTTGGTTGCATGCATTGGGGCGGTGATTGGAATTGGCGCGGCGGCGCTGCTTTTCCGTTCAGTAGATCTGAGCCTTTACATCCCAAACTTCATTTCTTTCGTCCCGACCGGGCAGACATTGACCGCGGCTTTTATTCTGTCAATTCTCGTCGGAATAGTAAGCGTGACTTATTCCGCCTATCGAATCTCGGGACTGACTATCGCGGACGCATTGCGGAGCACAGAATGACATGGCACTCCCGCTGAAATACAACCTACGTAACATCATCGTTCGTAAAGGAAGCACTCTCGCAACCGCATTCACCATCGGCTTGACGGTGGCCGTGTTTCTGATGGTGATGGCTCTGGCTCGTGGGATCGATCTAACGCTCTCGAGCAGTGGTGAGCCACTGAACGTGATCGTCGTACGCGAGGGCAGCACGGCCGAGCTCAACAGCTCACTCACACGCGAGAACTTTAATGATTTGATGTTCCTGGATGGAGTGCAACGGGAGGGGGATCAACCTTGGGCCACGGCCGAAGTTATCACTCTGATCTACAAAGCACGGAAAGGAATGAGCCAAGGGTCGAACGTTACGGTTCGTGGTGTTGGCCCAATGTCGTTTAAGTTGCGATCTGGATTTCAAACAGTCGCGGGAAGACTATTCCAGCCTGGTCTAACTGAAGCAGTTGTGTCCAAGAGAATCGCTGAGAGGTTTCAGGGATTAGATATTGGCGACAAGTTTCGCATCCAAACGACAGACTACACGGTCGTTGGTCTGTTTGACTCAGCCGGTAAGGCATTTGAATCCGAGATCTGGGTTGACATCAACTCGCTTGCTAGCACGACCAAACGAGAGACTTACTCGTCTGTGTTATTGCGCGCTAAGGATCAAAATGCGCTGACTGCCCTTACTAAGAGAATCACGGATGATCCGAAACTCCATTTGAAAGCGTTGTCCGAGCGCACCTTCTATGAAGATCAACAAGGTACTGCATCCGGAGCGCTCAAAGGATTGGCTGTGTTCATCTCATTCATCATGGCTGTCGGAGCTGGCTTTGCCGGGATGAACACGATGTATGCGGCTGTGGCACGTCGGACCAAAGAGATCGGCACGTTAAGAGTGCTCGGGTTTGGACGGCTGAGCATTCTCGTCGCATTCCTTTTGGAGTCAGTGTCCATTGCACTGATTGGCGCTGTGATTGGGATTCTGCTGGCGCTGCCGCTCAATCTTGTTTCGACAGGAACTTCGAATTGGGTAACGTTTAGCGAGATCGCATTCAACTTCAAAGTCACGCCTGATCTGATAATCTCGGCACTGATTTTCGGAGCGATCATCGGTTTCGTAGGATCTCTATTACCTTCCATTCGAGCATCGCGATTCAAGATAGTCGATGCTCTGCGTGCTTGATCAGATAAATGGTTACGAGTCCCCATTCAAAAGAGGATCAGGAAGATCTCAAGAAACGGCTGAGGAGTTTGAAGATTGACCGTGGGCCAACTCCGTCCCCGGCCACGAAGGTTCGAACGCCGAAAATGCTGTTGCTTGGCCTCGCCGCGCTCCTGGCAGTGCTGGCACTGGGTTATGTGTTCCTGTTCTCGAGTGCTAAAGCAATCTCTGTGGCTCCAGTTGCGGTTGAGACTGGTGGTTCATCATCCGGTGAAAGCGTGTTGTCAGCCTCAGGTTACGTGGTGGCCCATCACAAGATAGCTGTGGGTGCGAAAGTCATGGGACGCGTTGCCTGGATCGGAGTTGAGAAGGGTGACCGGGTGCAAGAGGGGCAAGTTCTTGTTCGGCTGGAAGACACAGAGTTTGTCGCCCAAGTAAATCAGGCAAGGGCGAATCTAGCGGCGGCACAGTCACGACTCGATCAGCTACGCACTGGGTCGCGACCTGAAGAGAAGTTGAAAGACAAGGCAGCAGTGTTACAGGCCGAGGCAAATCTGAAGAACGCTGAAGCCGAATACCAACGCGCTGAAGCGCTACATCGTTCAGGTGTCGCCTCCAAAGCCGAACTGGATCGCGCGTTAGCCCAACGTGATACGGCCGCAGCGCTGGTTGAAGCGGCTCGCCAATCAAGTGCGATGACCAACATTGGTCCTCGCAAGGAGGAAATTCGTACTGCAGAAGCGTCGGTACAACAGATGAAGGCGGCGCTTGATTACGCCCAAACTCAACTCGCTGCTACTGAAATCAAAGCGCCCGTGACAGGAACGGTTTTAGAGAGAATTGTCGAACGCGGCGAGATGGTCAGTCCTTCGGCGTTTGGTGGTTCCGGCGCGCGCACTTCGGTCGTCGATCTGGCGGACCTAACCGACTTACAGATCGAGTTGGATATTAGTCAGACTGATTTTGCTCGATTGAGGATGGACCAAAGGGCCGAGATTATTCCCGAGGCTTATCCGAACCTCAAATTTACCGGCTTCATAGAAGAGATGGCGCCTGAAGCGAACCGAGCTAAGGCCACAGTGCAGATCAAGGTCAAGGTTGAGAATCCCAACGAACAACTGCGGCCGGAGATGAATGCTCGCGTCAACTTCCTGTCAGACAAAGTCGCAACGCAAACGAATTCGGTTGCTCGGGTCTTAGTGCCAAAGGAAGCAGTCATCAAAAAGGACAACAGCACTTTTGTCTTCGTCGTTAAGGGGAACAAGGTCGAGCAGCGAACCATCAGGACCGGAGAAGAATCTGGCAACGCCTATTTCGTTTTGGATGGATTGAGTGGGAACGAAATGGTCGCGATTAAAGGAATTGATAAGTTGCGCGATGGAGATCGCGTCAAAGTCCAATAGGTTGAGGGTAAGAAATCATGTCGGAACCGATAGTGCGAGTTCGCAACGTAAGTAAGCGTTTTTCACGTGATGGATTTGAGATTGTCGCGTTAGACAATGTCAATCTCGAGTTATATGAAGGAGACTTCCTGGCGTTAATGGGACCAAGTGGTTCCGGCAAGTCAACGCTTTTGAATTTGCTTGCGGGAATCGATCGCAGCACGGATGGCGAAGTGGAAGTCATGGGGACAAATTTGACTAGGATGACCGAGAGTCAGTTGGCCGATTGGCGCAACACTCACATCGGCTACATCTTTCAAACTTTCAACCTCGTGCCAGTTCTTACGGCCTTTGAGAACGTCGAGTTGCCGCTGCTTCTGACAAAGCTTTCAAAGGCTGAGCGCAAGAAGAATGTTGAAACGGCATTGGATCTAGTCGGCCTGAGTGAACGCATGCATCATCAGCCGCGTCAATTATCGGGTGGACAGGAACAACGGGTGGCAATCGCTCGTGCGATCGTTACCGATCCCGATTTGATTCTTGCTGACGAACCCACGGGCAATCTCGATGCACGGTCTGGCGAAGAGATCCTGCAAATACTTTCAACTCTTAACCGGGAGTTGAAGAAGACAATTATGCTCGTGACGCACGATCCTCACGCTGCGAATTTCGCTTCAGAGCAGAGGCACCTCGAAAAGGGAGTGTTAACAGACGTCGTGGAGGTTTCCCGCGAAGCTGTGGTAAGGGGTTAATATCGAAGATCTCCAATTTAAAAGTGAAAGCCCGCGAGAACGTGACTGCTCTCGCGGACTTCGAACAAATAATCCTTGCGACTTCCTACTCGCAGTTACCCTTGCAGCACCCTCGGTTCCGTGTTCGCGATGCGAACCAGTGAGACATTAATAAGATCCCGATCACTGGTCGTATGCTGCTACCGCGATTTGACCCAAAAGATCGCTGACCTTAGTTAGATCGTTAAGATCCAAAGACACTGGTACATGGTTGAAATACGCACAAAACGCTAATCGCTTGCCCGAGCGCGTGTCGATGTAGCCCGCCAGTCCCTTTCCATTTATAACGAGACCATTTCCGAGGGCATTGTACAAAACGTGAGTGCCCGTTTTTGCAAAGACACGCCCCGCCGCGGGCGAGTTCGACTGAATATTCCAAAGAGTGCCGTCGCGGCCGAGTATTGGAAGGCTGGAGCGAAAGTCTGCGAAATCTTTCTGCCGAGCCATCATCAGAAGGAATTGTGTCATGAAGTGCGGGGTGAAGAGTGAATTACCTCCGGCGCCATCGGACTGTGCCGCGGCAGAAACGTCCAATCCGTTCTGCTCAAGAAACTCACGCTGCAGCTTAAAACCAGCCGCGAGCGAGTGTTCATGATCATTGGCGCGTATTGCACCAAGCAGCATCGGAGTAATACTCGAATGAACGTTCTGGCTCACCTTTAGAGCGATTTTTACAGCCTCACGAAACGGAGGAGAAACATGCCGGGCGACAATTTGGTCTTTCGTGAATGCAGGTTCATTCGGCTTTAAAACATCAGCAGGTGAAGCTGCTTCAAACTTCGCGCCAACTCGAGTCAGGGCTTCGGTAAGAGCGATTTCAGCGAAACGTGAGGGCTCTGTTATACCGTAGGGGAATGGTCGATTCGTCGTCCCGACAGGCACCTGGCCAGTAACCCGTACGTCGTATGTGCCGTCGGGACGACGAGTGTCTTTGAATGCGACTTCCGCTTGTGTGCCTGCAGCCACTGTTCGTAACTCTGAAGTGAACCGTGCGTATGATGTTGCCGGAAGTGGCTCGATTTTCGCAGTGTCACCAGCGTGAGGGCCTGCGGTTACGAGGACGTCGATTACATTGTCGTTGATAACAACCGGGGAAAGGACAAAGCCTGTGCCTGGATCCGTACCACCTTCACTAAACAGATCTGCATCAACCCGAACCCTTCCGCGGATTCTCTTTATTCCGCTTGCGCTGATCTGGCGCGCAAAATCGTTGAGGACCATAAGAGGATCACCAGGCACCAGTTGCGCGGTAAAGAGATGACCATACGAGTGGTCCTGGTTGCGATAAGCCAACGTGCCGTCCGGCTGAATTCGCTGGGAAAGATTGGGATCGCCGCTGGCGACAAGGACAAGGTCGCCGAACAACGTTCCCGATTTGATTTCGCCAGTTCGATAAACGTTTGTTTCGAAACGGTAATCGCCTCCCAGAATCTCCAGCGCACTTCCTTCGGTAACTAACTTTGTAGTCGAACCCGGCACAAATAATTTGTCAGGATTAAGAGAGTACAAGACTCGGCCGGAATCGAGTTCGACGATCTCGATCCCGATTTGTGCGTGCTTAAGCTCGTTTGCGGCGGTTATCTGGTCGATTCGTGGGCGAAGGTCTTGCGCCTGAACCTCAAGGCAAAAATTAATTGCCGCTACGGCCGCGATTAAAGCGAGTAGTTTCCGCTTCATAATGCTTCTACGCGTTTGGGGAAAACTGAGTTTCAAGATGTGGTAATTGTTCGGCGGACAGAAAAAGCCCGCTCAAGAAACAATCTCGAGATCGCGCTTGTCTGAATTAATCCCGGCGACTTCCTACTCTCCCACGCAGTTACCCGCGCGGTACCATCGGCTCCTGAGATCGCGGATCTTTCGCTACGGCTTGAGCCGCAGCACCAGCGGCATCGGACTATCCGGCGCGGCGGTCGCGATCTCGCGACTGAAGCGCAGCGTTGTCCCGTCGAAGGTCCAGCCACCGTCGCTGCACTGCGAGCTCGTTTCGATTGACTTCCCCTCACGCACTCGCAGCGCATTCGCCGTCGCCTCACGCTCAGCGCGATAGCGGAACGCGCGGCGCCAAACGGATGAAAGATCCGTTCCCAGATCATTCATGGGAGTGGTCACATCGCACCGCGTGAGGTTGAACAACTCTTCAGCGATCTTTCGATCGTGGTCGACCGAGGCTGCGAGCCATTTCGTCGGAAACCACTGCGACCTGCTCTCCCCGTAAGACGCAACCTGATATTGATACGCCTCGAGCAGCGGTCGCACGTTGTCGCGCTCTTGCAGCTCGCCGAACCACGCGGGCACGGGCGTCGGCATCCTCCGGGCAACCGCGTTGATCATCCGCGCCATCGTTAGCGCGGCAGTCTGGGCCATCATCTGGGGATGTCCGTTCAGCGAGTTGGCGAGCTTCCACGCGGCGTGCAGATCCTCCCACGCAGTCGGATCTTTTGCGCGCGCTTTCGTCAGCGCGCTCGCGACTAGCGCCCTCGCCACCGTCATCTGCATAGTGCGCCGCTCGCCGACTTGGACGTCGTCAAACTCGACGCGGCTTTCCCAAATTACTGGTTCGCGCACCAACAGCTCGCGAATCTGTGAAACCTCTGGGATCGCCGGCGGATCGCCGATAGCGAGATCACCGCGCGTGATCTCGCGCTCAACGAATTTGTCGACCTCTTCGTTTTTCGTCAACGCTCTGGCGAGCGTCGCGAGCTGCACCGACGCGTCATTCGCCTTCAGCGTCGGCCAACGAGCCTCTGCCGCTTTGAGCGTCCCCATCTCTCCCGGCCACGGCCGAGCGGCTGAGATGGACACGGCCTCTTCGTTCCGAAACATCAAGACGCCCCAAGCGAGGAGGCCGACGACGGCAATGACAATTATCAGCGCCTGCTTCATCGTTCCCTCAGATTAGAATCATTGCTCGGCAGGAAGCCTCACCTAAACTGATGATCAGATCGTTATTGTCCGTTCGGTGTCTCAAGTACGCGAATCGAAAGCCGGATGAGTACTTTAGCAAACAGTTCATCCTCTGCCACACAGCATTCAATTTGAGTAGCTTGGAGGTCCGGTAATGCGTACGCACGATCGAGCGCTGCTGGAGCGCGATTACGTTATTAGCCATGAAGATTCCAGTAGAGCAAAAGCCCGCGAGATTTCTCTCGCTGGCTTTAAATAATCTCAGCAGTACCGGCTCCAGTAGGCTTAACTTACAGTGTTCATCATAAGCCGCGGTAATTATCCCGTGGGCAGGAACAACGGGTGGCAATAGCACGCGCGATCGTTACGGATCCAGATTTGATTCTCGTGGACGAGCCGGCGGGCAACCTCGACGCAAAGTCAGGCGAAGAGATCCTGCAAATACTTTGAACTCTTAACCGGGAGTTGCTGATATCCAAAGATTACCGCACGGCCGGCGAGGGTAGGCCGACTCGCCGTAGGATTCCCTGAAAGCGAGGATCCGGACGAAGAATCTCGAAGTAGGGATCGACGTTTAGAATCTGGAGCTGCGGGTCGTGCTCTGCATAGGCCTTTTCCAATAACTTGATTGCTGCTTCAGTATCATTTAGTCGTGCATAGACCGCTGCCAGCTCTGTGGGAGATACATACTCTGTCGAGCGATTCAACTTATCAACTATTGCCAAGGCGTCCTTCTTTTTTCCTGCCAGTGCAAGGCTGCCCGCCAAGTAACACAGCCTGCCTGTGGTCTCACCGTCATCCTCGATCGCCTCTCGGAATTCTCGAATGGCTTCGCTGTACATCCCCTTAGCCTCATATATGAAGCCCAGACCGTAATGCCCGACAAAGGTGGGCCGACCCTGCTTTACGGTTTCAAGCATCAATGTCAACGCCTCATCGGTACGTCGCGCAAGATGCAACGCCCAAGCCTCTTGACGCCTCAGCCGCACGGACATTGGATCCAACTGCTGCGCCCGCTTCAGTTCATTCAGCGCTTCTAAGTGTCGCGTCATCACTGACAGAAACTGCCCGTAATCGGCGTGAGCACTGGCAAGATTCGGACTAAGCTCGATGGCACGTTTGTATTCCTGCTCCGCGCCCGCCCAATCCCATTCATCCTGTTTGATTCTCGCAAGTGCCAGATGCGCATCTGCCAATGTCTCATCCAACTGAAGCGCTCTCTCCGCTGCAGCCTTCGCTTTGACTTGGGTATCCTTTGGATTCAAAAGGCTATTCCCACCCAGATTGCCGTTTGCCCGACTTACCCACGCCCAACCCACGGCAAAATTTGGATCCAACAACACAGCTTGATTGAAGTAGTCGAGAGCTTTTCGTATACCTTCGTTCGTTCGTTGATTGAAGTGGAACAAACCATTCAGATAAAACTCATATGCTTGCGGATTCACCCTGGCATATTTTGACTGTTCCTGAGCGATTGATGGTACTTGCAGCCTCGCAGCAATCGCCTGCGCAATATCATCGTCTAACAGCTGAAGATCGATCATCTGGCGCGTGTACTGTCCGCCCCACAGCCGCGAATGATCTTGAGCATCAACCAGCTCGGCTCTTACAAACAACGCATCACCGCGTTGCTCAAACCTGCCGGTGAGAACAGCACGTACGCCGAGAGCTCGTCCGACATCCTGAACGTCAACGTTTCGCCCTTTGTAAGTGAATGACGAACTACGGGCAATCACCTTGAGGCCTGACAATTTTGCGAGCTCATCGATCAAGTTTTCTGTCAGTCCATCCGAAACGTAGTCCGCATCTGGGTTCTGACTGGCATTGACGAACGGCAGGACCGCGATTGAGTTAATTTGTTCTGGCCGACGTGAGAAGGAATTACCGTAAATAAGAACAATAGCGGCACCGGCAATCACCAGAATTGACAAGAACAGTAGAGTCGATCGCATGCGATTGTTCACAGCTTTCGCCTCGCTCAATTGGGTGAGCGTCAGTGAACTGTCGAGGTCTCGATCGATCACTATCCTAACAACGTCGAGGTCCTCCGACGTTATCGCCGCCTTCCTTCCGTTCTCCACGATTTCCGGATCAAATATGTAACCACGACCACGTTCATTGCGAACATACCTACGCGCGTCAGATCCGAGAGCTTCGCGCACTTCCTCAATACATTTCTGGAGCGACCCGTCCGTTACCGCTCGCCCTTGCCACACTTCTTCGATCAGTCTGTCCTTGCTGATTAGGCGACTGCGATTCTCCACGAGGTATTTGAGGACTTCGTAGGACTGACGGCGCAGATGGACGGGCTGGCCTGCGCACAATACACAACCGCGCGCACTGTCCAGCACGTACTCTCCGAACAGTTGAACTTTTTCGCCTTCGGTCACGACAACTCCTCGAAAAGATTCGTGGCTCACTCAGACGACCGAGCGGACTTTAGCTATGTTTCAGGAACTTTTCGTTCTCTTTTCAGCTTGCTTTCGTTACGGCGGCACGTGGCCTGGGCTATTGTGCCGCGAATCGCGACGAAAGGAAGGCCGGTAACAGCAGATGGGCTGGCACGGCGTCGGTGAGGCGCAATTATAGAGTACCTCGACTTCTATAGCCATGAAGAAGGTTGAGGACTGAATTGACGAAGTGCTGCACGAGGCAGTGGTCCATGCTGCATTAGAAGGAGAGGAGATCGCGGGCGACCGTTCGGTTCGCTAAATTCCGATTTAGGAGTCAGATAAAAAGGAGATCAAAGCTGTGAATACAACTCTAACGAATAAAATAGTCGGCAGCCTAGTCGCCGTAAGCCTAGTCGCCGTAGCAATGGCGTTCGGTCCTTCGGGTGCGACGCGCGCGGTACCCCAAGCGCAAAGTTGCGGCGTCCACACTCTGCGCGGCTCGTATGTATTCTCCGCGCACGGGTGGAATATCGTCGGAGGTGTTGCCGTACCCAAAGCCATCGTTGAAGGCATCGATTTCAATGGAGATGGTACGCTGGTCAGTCCATTCGCCACCGTTAGCATAAATGGCACGATTATTCGTTCCAGCGGAGGGCTAGGAACTTATACAGTCGAAGCAGATTGTACGGGCACGCTCACATTTCCCGGGCAAGGCATAAGTTTTGACATATTCGTCCAGCCCGGCGATGGCAAGCAGGTTTGGATGATTCAGACCGCTCCAATAACCGTACCCCCCGGACCACCCGTATTTGAGGGGACGGCAACAAAGGTGTCACCCTAAAACTCTGTCGATCAGCGCTTCCATCACTGCAGAGTCGTGTGCTGGCCTCAAGGTCGGCGCCGGCAACTGGTTATGTATCCGCCCGAGTGATTTTCGGAGTCAAAGCTGAAACAAGACAAAAGCCCGCTTGAATTGAATCAAGCGGGCTTTGTAATAATCCCGGCGACTTCCTACTCTCCCACGCAGTTACCCGCGCAGTACCATCGGCTCCAACAGGCTTAACTTCCGTGTTCGGGATGGGAACGGGTGTGACCCTGTCGACAAAATCACCGGAAAACTCTTTTGAGATCTCAAATCTGACATCTCAGATTTCAAATCGAATAGCGACTGCAATTGGCAAGCTTTAACCATGCAAGGCTTGTTGCCTAAGTAAATTTTATGGTCAAGCCATGGGACTGATTAGTACTGGTCAACTGAGTACATTACTGCACTTACATTTCCAGCCTATTACCTCGTGGTCTACAAGGAGTCTCACTGGCAGGTCTAATCTTGGGTCTGGCTTCACGCTTAGATGCATTCAGCGTTTATCCATGCTCCACTTAGCTACCGAGCGCTACGGCTGGCGCCATAACTCGTACACTAGA
>JBKPAL010000333.1:0-17485 GCA_046726395.1 Acidobacteriota bacterium | reverse complement strand
ACGCCGTTACTTTTCATTCAGGACGTCTCGGGTTTCATGGTTGGTCCAGAAGCAGAACATTCCGGGATCATTCGTGCCGGCGCTCGGTTTGTCGAAGCGATGGCAACCGCGATCGTCCCCAAGATCGTACTAACGATCAATCACGCTTCCGGCGCAGGTTACTACGCGATGGCGGGCCAGGGATTTGATCCCGACTTCATCTACAGTTGGCCCACCGGACGGATGGGCGTGATGGAAGGAGATTCGGCAGTTCAAGCAGTGTTCGGCAGCCAACTCGACAAGCTGAAACGGACCGGCAGTGAACCCGACGAACAACTTCAAAGCGAGATGAACAAGGTCCGCGAGACGTACGAGAGAGAACTAGATGCCAAGTATGCTGCCGCGCGCGGGTTTGTGGATGCCGTCATCAAACCCGAAGCAACGCGGGATGCAATTGAGTTGTCGCTGCGGACCAGTTTGAACTATAGCGGTCCTCACCTGGGCCAGTTCGTATTGCCTCAGACCTTGGCCTAATGAGTTGAGCTTTCTCCCGTCTAGTGGTAAAACGGTCACGTACCCTCCTTGTCGTTGTTATCCCCCTCGAAATTCATTGAAATTTCTGGAGGCACATTCGTGCGTGCCCCGGACCACACAGTGGGAGGAGAACTATGTACAAGAAATTAGCCTGTGTAGTATTTCCGCTCGTAATAGTTTCTCTGGCATGTCTCGCTCAATTGACGCTGGCTGATATCAAAAGCACGGAACCAGTAGCCAACGCTCAGGAGCAGACGGATCTTTCCGGAACATATACCGGCGTGCTCGATTGTGAAGTGCTTGGACCTAGCGGTGAAACCACGATCACCATTGCCGGGAATCAGGTCACCTTTTCTGACGGCAGGACAGGCCGCATTACAGCAACAACCACTGGCGGATACACTGCTGTCGCACTCCAAGTTGGAGACGCGAGTCCTGGAACGCCGGCGAAGATCGTTTCACTCAGAGCTCGCAAGAGTGGTGACCGATTGATTCTTACATCTGTTCAAGGAGGCACTAAGTGCACCTTTACGCCAGCACGGGCCACCGCGCGTCGACGAAGCAAGCAGCCGGCGACAACAGATACTGGTGTGACCACCCCGACGGAAGCTTCGCCAACTGGCGAGAGGACAGGTGCTAAACCACCTGCACGTAAGCGTGGAAGCCGAGGAAACGCGAACATGAACGCGAATGCTAATGCAAACGCGAACGCGAACATGAACGAAAACGCGAACACCGGGAATGCAAACGCGAATGCGAATGCGAATGCAGCACCCAGTCCGACTCCTTAGTTGAACACCTCAGATAAAGATCGAGCGATAACGGGCGTCGCGCCTAAGCACGGTGCGTCGCCCGTTGCACTAAACCATCAAACCATTTACATTCCTGACTTAATAACTCAGTTCTTTGCTTGCAATGGAGCGATGAACTGAGCACGTCACAGCTTCCCTTATGAAAGACAGAATACGGATTGCCGCCGGCCAGGGCTTCTGGGGAGATCTCCTGGATGCACCGGTTCGCCAGGTTGAAAATGGACCTATCGATTACCTGATGCTGGATTATTTGGCAGAGGTCACGATGTCCATCATGCAGAAGCAGCGATCTCGTGATCCACGCCTCGGATACGCGAGAGACTTCGTTCCTCTCATGCAGCAGATTCTTCCGGCGTTGATTGAAAAGAACATTCGTGTCACAGCTAACGCTGGTGGCGTAAACGTCGAGGGATGTGCCGCCGCCGTGCGTGACGTATCGCGACAATTAGGTCTTGCAGGCAAAGTGCGCATCGGTACCGTCACCGGCGATGACATCATGCCGCGCATCGATGAACTTCTCAGTCGTGGTATCGAGCTCAGAAACATGGACACAGGCGAGCCACTCGCAACTGTTCGTGATCGGATTCAGAGTGCGAATGCGTACCTCGGTGCGTGGCCCATGGTCGAAGGGTTGAATCGTGGGGCTCAAATCGTAATCACAGGACGCGCAACTGACACAGGTCTCTCGCTGGCGCCAATGATTCATGAGTTTGGGTGGGCCGCGAACGACTGGAACCGCCTCGCGGCCGGAACAATCGCCGGACACATAATCGAATGTGGCGCTCAATGCTCAGGTGGAAATTGCCAGTACGAATGGCGCAGCATTCCGAACCTTGCCGACGTCGGGTTCCCGATAGCTGAAGTATTGCCAAACGGCGAATTCTTTATCACCAAACACGAAGGTACCGGTGGCTGTGTCAGCATTCAGTCGGTCAAAGAACAGCTGGTTTATGAAATGGGAGATCCTCACGAATACATAACGCCGGATTGTGTGGCTGACTTCACGACGATTCACCTCGAAAATGCTGGGCCTGATCGCGTGCGGGTATTCGGAATCGAAGGTCGCCCGGCGACTCAATTTCTGAAGGTCTCGATCAGTTATTCCGCAGGTTTCAAGGCAGTAGGCACGCTGGTTTACTCGTGGCCGGACGCATTCGAGAAGGCGCAGGCCGCCGACAAAATATTGCGCGCGCGTCTCGAGCGCCTTGGATTAAGGTTCGACCAGATTCTGACGGAGTTCGTTGGCGTGAATGCCACTCACGGTGCGTTAGCTGGACCACCCTCTGCTGATCTTCCCGAAGTGCAACTGCGCGTGGGAGTGCGGAGTGAGGACCGGAATGCGGTGGAGAGATTCACTAAAGAGATTGCGCCGTTGATCCTTACTGGACCACCTGGAGTGACGGGATTTGCAGGCGGCCGGCCCAAGGTTGAAGAGATTGTCGCCTATTGGCCGGCGTTGATTCCTAAAGAAGAGATCGTTACTAAAGTTGAACTGATTGAAGCCTAGGTCTGCATCTCTTTGAAGTTATGAAGATTCCATTAACAAAGCTCGCTCATGCCCGTTCGGGAGATAAGGGCGACACGGCGAACGTAGGATTAATTGCTCTTCGCGATGAGTTCTACCCGATCCTGGTCCGAGAGGTAACGGCCTCGCGTGTGAAAGAACACTTTAAGGGCATCTGCAAAGGTGAGGTTGAGAGATTTGAGCTACCAAATCTCGGTGCTTTAAATTTCCTGCTGCATGAGAGCCTGGGTGGTGGTGGCACTCTTTCATTGATGACCGATGCGCAAGGTAAAACCTTTTCCACAGCACTGCTAAGAATGAAGATAGAAATCCCCGACGCGGAAGCACTGAAACTCGGTCTTGTGTCCGCTGCTTAATTTCCTCGACGATATCTTCTGAAACGTTTAAGCGTACACGATGCGCGCGAACAATTCCGAACACACGATCAACTACGGCTATGCGCAGGTAAACGGCATTCGTCTGCATTACGCCGAGTGTGGAAGTCAAAACCGGGAACTTGTCCTTCTGCTCCACGGGTTTCCCGAGTTCTGGTATTCATGGCGACATCAGTTGCCCGTCCTTGGCGAGCATTACCATACGGTCGCTCCCGACCTGCGCGGCTACAATTTGAGCGATAAACCAGACGGCATCGATCAGTACGCGATAGAACACCTCGTCAAGGATGTTGTAGGGCTAATTGATTTCTTTGGGGCAGAGAAGGCAGTCATCGTCGGTCACGACTGGGGAGCTGGCGTCGCCTGGGGAATTGCACAACAAGTCCCACAAAGAGTCTCGAAGCTCGTTGTGATGCAAGTACCGCCAGCTGCGGCATGGCGGGAGAACCTTACGTTTCGTCAGCTGCTTCGTAGTTGGTACATGCTGTTCTTTCAGTTGCCTCGCATTCCGGAATGGGCCATCCGTCGCAACGACTTCAACGCCATCGATCGCAGTTTCCGCGAGATGATCATCAAAACCGATGCGTTCAGCGACGCGGACATTGATCTCTATAAAGAAGCAATTCGGCGCCCGGGAGCTCTTAACGCCGCGGTTAACTACTATCGAGCGAATGTTCGAAGATTGATGACTCGCCAGAGACAGGATGACAGTGCTTCGCGCAGGGATCATCGCGTTGTGATGCCGACGCTATTTATTTTTGCGGAGAAAGACTTTGCGATTATTCCTGAGACGGTCCGCGGTGTACAAAAGTATGTAAGCGGAACTTATCGCGAGGTGAGAATTCCGCAGAGCGGTCATTGGGTCCAGAATGAGGCGCCAGAAGAGGTAAACCGCGCACTGCTGGACTTTCTAAGATCTTAGGAGGTATGCACAGGTTGCTCAGATGACACAGATAAATGAGATGGATAAGAGTCGTAGCGTGATTTCGTGATGTTTCGTGTTATTCCGTGGATCATCTTCATCGTCGGCACTAAGGAGAACGATCCACGAAATAACATTAAATCGCACGAAACGTGAGACTTTGAGATGACTGATGGAAATGGCCCAGTTCTTTACTATGTCGACGACTCGGTTGCGCGAATCACATTGAATCGTCCTGAGAAGCGGAACGCGCTCAATGACGAACTTATCGATGGCTTGAAAGGTTCGTTGGAGCAAGCCGACCAGACGGAACAAGTCCGGGTGATTGCGATTAGTGGTGCCGGAAAAGATTTCTGTTCTGGCGCCGATCTGTCTGCATTACAAAAGATCGCCGAGGGTTCGATTACGGAGAATGTAGAAGACGCGCGTTCATTGATGGATCTGTTCAGGCTCATTCGACGGGTGAAAGTTCCGGTTGTGGCTGCCGTACGCGGACGTGCTCTTGCGGGAGGATGTGGTTTGGCTACAGCGTGCGACATTGTGCTCGCGTCAGCGTCAGCGCGCTTTGGTTATCCGGAGGTGAAGATAGGTTTCGTCCCGGCGATCGTAACAGCAATTCTCCGGCGAAACGTTTCGGAGAAGCGGGCTTTTGAATTGATTACACGCGGAGCGGAGATCAGCGCAGCTGAGGCGAGAGAGTGTGGGCTGGTGAACCAAGTCTTAAGTGACGATGATTTCGAGAATGAAGTTGAAACGTATCTCGGGGAGTTTCAGAAGGTGAGCAAGTCGGCAGTCGCATTGACGAAGTCGTTACTTTATCAAATCGACGGCATGACATTCGAGGACTCACTTGAAACCGGCGTGGATGTGAACGTGATTGCGCGAATGACGAATGACTGCCAGCAGGGAATTGCGAAGTTCCTGAAAAAGCAATCGTCGTGAGAGTTAGTTCTTGCGAGTGGGCTTAGCTGCGGCTTTGTCCCGCAGTCGTTTGATCTCATTCAATAATGGCTGGTTATTTTTACCATCCGGCAACTTGTTCAGGTACGCTTCTAACTCGTCGGCTGCGCGTGCAGGTTCTCCCTTCATTTCATAGAAGAGTGCTAGTGTGAGGTTATCGGCCTTCAGTTTATGACCGCTGAGATTCGCAGCTTGTGTTAAAGCAACTTCGGCCCTACCGGTCAGAAACTGGCGGTCTCCGGAAGGGTCACTTGAGTTCGTACTATCTACAGTTGAGGCTTGATGGATTAACGCTGTTCCACGCATTAAAGCATTCAGAGGATTGCTTGGGTTTAACCTCGCTGCCTCAGCGAATACGCTAACTGCGACTGAGAAATTCTTTTGCTTCATGAGGACCAGACCAAACGACTGATACGAGCGTTCGTCGTTGGGATTAACCTGCCGTGCTAAATCAAGTTCGCTGATTGCCTCACCTAAACGGTCTAATTTCAAAAAAGTATTCCCGAGTTGGAGGTGAGCATCAAAATACTCGGGAAATATTTTGATCGCCTCCTGCATCTTCTTAATGGCTTCGTCAGGCTTTCCTTTTTCGACCAGGCCAAGCGCAGCGTCAAGTGCTTGCTTCGCCGCTCCAGGTACAACCTGAGAAAACGCATTCACAACTCCTGCTGGCTGAGCTGGATCACGGAGGATTGGTCGTAATTGAATATCCTGAGTAAAGGATTGCGGAGCCGAACCAAACGAGGCTACATCGGCGTATACCGAGGTGGTCATGAAAGTTAACCCATCACCTTCGGCGGTAAGCTGGTAAGTCCCTTTGGAAAGCCCTGGAAAAGAGAATCGTCCACTCAAATCAGTAAAGGTCTCGTGAATTGGTCTTCCGTTGAAAGTAAGTCTGACTCGAACAGGATTGGTAGGTTGCGAACCATTGGGGGCTATGACTTTGCCCTGCAGAACGTTGGCACCTTGAGCAATGACGATCTGCGCATAGAAGAACAAGGAAACTAAGGCAAACGCAAACGTGCGAAGAGTTGGTACAGGTACGGCTCTGATCATGTGCATGGTGAAAAGAAGGGCACCCCTAGAAACGAGTAATGCGTCGATCCATGGGGTGCCCAAAGGTTACCGCTTCTCGAACTAGAAAGTGAAGCGGACGCCCAGTTGAGCCTGGAACGGAATGCCAAGAGGTTCCGAGAAACCTGTTGCTCCAAAGAAATTGACCGGCTTACCGAAGTCTGGTTCACCAGTGGTGTTCTGAAACTGGTTACCGAAGTTGCCAGTATTGAACACGTTGAAAGCCTCGAAGAAGAGTCCAAGTTTCTTGTGCTCTCCCCAGTTGAAAAACTTCGAGACTCGGACATTCAACTGCGAGAAGCTGTCGCCACGTTCGGTGTTAAGCGGCAACTTGTGCTGATCATCTATGCCGGGGTTAACCGACTCGCGGTCGTTGGTTACACCATCGCGGTTAATGTCACATGCGCAGGCCGGGAAGATGCTGTAAGGCCTGGCAGATGCCAACTGAAAGATAGGCGCAACTTGGAGACCGTAGGGTAGGTCGAAGATGCCGGAGATTACGAAGCGGTGCCGTTCGTCCTCTCCAGTTGGTCCAAAGTTGATCGGATCGAATTTGGCAAACATGTTTTGCGCCTGTAGCCCAAAGTCTTGCGAGATGCCGAACCAACCCCGCGATTTCGCAAGAGTGTAATGAGCGTTCAGTTGCCACTTGTTCGCGTAGCGCCTCTTAAATGAAGCTGTGAATGCGTCAAACCGAGAACGCCCGTCGGATTGGGCTACCGTTATTCGAGCGAATGGTGAGGCAGTACCGAACGCCTGTATTAATTCTGCTGCATGCGCGGCAAATTGCGGTGCCAGGATGCGAGGCGGATTCGGACTGCTTCGCTGCGCGTTGATTAGGGGACCAATACGCGGGTTAATGTCGAGCGAAGTGAACTCGTGAAGGCCGAGGATGTGAACATAGTCAAACTCCAGGGCCATGTTGCTCCCGAGTTCTTGAGCATACCCAATGTTCCATTGCTGTGTATAAGGGGCCTCGAAATCGGGGTCAAGCATCCTGCCACGGCTACCTGGCAGCGGATTCACAAGCGGGCGCGGAATGGTAGGCGGAGGCGAGCTGATGTTGAGGTTTGGGCCATCGTTAAGGAACGTGGCGTAAATCTCCGGGTTTGCCTGCTGCACCGCAAAGAGCGGCACGTTCAAGAACGACTGGTCAAAGTAAATGCCGTAGCCTCCGCGCAACACTGAACGACCGTTGCCGCGAAAATCCCACGCAAAGCCGAGGCGAGGACTGACGTTGTTCTTATCATCCTCGACCACCTTGTGCGCGAATGGGCTGCCAATAATTTGGAGCGCGCGAAACGCTCGATTCTCAGCCGCGTGTGCGTTATCAACGAAGCCGAAGTCCACGTCATACCTAAGGCCCATGTTGAGTGTAAAGCTCGGCGTAATCTTCCAGTCGTCCTGCAGGTAGAAAGCAAACTGCTTTGCACCCTCGCGCAGATTAAAGCTCGGATCACCTCCCGAAAGAATGACGTCGGCCACAACGCCTGTGCCTGCGAGATCGGCTAACGTGCAGGTCGGAGTACCTGCAATTGCCGGACACGTGATGGGTCCCGGCAGAATCTGACTTGTGTTGAAACCCTGTGGAAATTGGCCAGGGTTCAACGCGATCTCATCCGCATTGAAATTGAAGTCGTACTCCGGAGCCGAGTTGAATGCGAAGAGACCACCGAGCGTCGGGACATAAGTGAAGTCGCCGCCGAACTTGAAGCCGTGATTGCCACGGGTCCAAGTGAGGTCATCGCGGAACTGATGCTTCTTCTGAAGCGTCTGCTGTGGGACGTTACCATTGCGACCGACTGCGAGGGTGTCCGGAAAGACGAGCAGGTTCAGATCAGTAGTCGCGTTGATGCGGTTGTCGAAAGTTGAGTACTGATAGGTGAACTGGTTAACCGTAGTTGAGGTTAACGTCGACGTTAACGAAGCCAGAAAGTTGTATAGCGTGTTCAAGCTCTCGTTTCCGCCCGAGAGGTCGGTGCGTACGATTAGGAATCCTGCCTGATCGTTTAGCGCATCATTGTTCTGGCCGGCGAATCGTGTAACGAGCGTGTGCTTGGGAGACAGGTTGAAATCGCCTTTGACGGTGTATTGCCAGTCGTTGAAGGGCTGAGGCAAGAACTGCACGGCCTCGTAGCCGAAAGGCGCGAGGAAACCGATCTTCTCTTGGTCTACACCCGGCACTATAGAGTTTCCTCGCTCGCGCGTGCGCTCGACAGTCCCGAAGAAGAAGGCCCTGTCCCGTTTGATTGGACCACCGAATGAGCCACCAAACTGCTGCCGGCTAAAGGGAGGCTTAACAGCATCGGCAGGATCGGGAAACAGATCCGGATTGGCCTTTGCAAGAAGCGATGGCGCGTTTGCATTCAACGCGTCGTCGCGGAAGAAAGCGAAGGCTGAGCCGTGGAACTCGTTGGTCCCACTTTTCGAAACCACGGAAAGCAACGCCCCGCCTGAACGTCCGTTGGCAGCTGAGAACCTTTGCGTGGAAAGCGCAAACTCCTGGATGCCTTCCATCGAGAAGTTTTGAAGAATGCCGCCAACCGCGTTGTCCTTATTGTCGCCGCCATCGATCGTTATGTTCAGGTTTCGTCCGGTGGAACCGCCGACGGAAAATGTGCCGACTCGTGCTTTAGTCGGATCGAATGAAGGCTGCAATGTCGCACCGGGAATCAACACGGCGAGCGATGCGAACGAGCGACCATTAACAGGTAGGCTCTCCAATCGGCGCTGGTCAATGACGCCGCCTACGTCGGTCTTGGTTGTCTCGACGAGTGGTGTTGTTTCGCCGGTAACTGTTACGGTCTCGCCGATGCCTCCAACCCTCAACTCCGGGTTTACAGTAGTACGCTGCAGCACATTCACTACTACAGCTTCGACTACCGACTTCGAGAATCCTTGCGCCTCAACCTCTAAACGATAGGTGCCCGGCACTAGCTGTGAGATCTCGAACACACCGTCGCTGCTGGTGGTAGTAGACCTCTCTGTATTGGTAGCAGGGTTTACGATTTTGACGGATGCCCCTGGAACCAGTCCGCCCTTTTCATCTTTGACCACGCCCGTGACTGTTCCAGTATTCGCAGTCTGAGCTACGGTGGAATTAGTTATGGCAAGGAACGTCAAAAGAAGGAGCGCGCAGAAAGGCTTGGCCCAGTTGATATGGAATCTACTTGTTCTCATTTTGAACTCCTTTTCCGTTAAGCGGCCAAGGCATCGAGTGGTTGGAAAGTGCTTGCCCGGGTTCGTGAATTGGCTTGTGCAGGTCCGACTTAGCCGCTGTGTAAGAACGCTTCTCGAAGCGCAACTAATGTGCCCATACCAAATCCGTCTTGCCGGCAAATGATTGCCGCATTTTTACTAGGAAAATGAATGCGAACAGTTCACAGCAGAATCCAAAAAACGAGTGGCTATCCACAAATTCGGAGAAGAACGGAAATTATTGGTCGGCTAAGGTAGGTTGACGACGGCGATTGTAATCGCGCGATCCAACAGAGGATCGGCCAGTTCAGAGACCAGGCCCATTTCGAATGCCTCGCTGCTGGTTATTCGACGAGCGGTCGTGAGGAAATGCAACGCTCTCGATTTGCCAATCAATCGTGGAAGTCTTTGCGTGCCGCCCCATCCAGTAATGATCCCAAGGCGAGCTCCCGGATGAGCAAATACCGCATCACGCGAAGCAATGCGGATGTCGCACGCTAGAGCAAGATCCAGCGCACCTCCCATGCAATACCCGTTGATGGCAGCTATCGTGACCTGTCGAGCGTCGGCGATCCTTTGAAACAATTGCTGGCCCAGTTTTGAAAACGCCTTTGCAGATTCCGGATTCAACTCCAGTAATTCGCGGATGTCGGCGCCTGACGCAAAGACGTCGTCACAACCTGTGAAGATGATGGCGCGGAGATCTTCTCTCGCTAAGAGTGAATCGAGAGTCTGATCTAATAGGTGGAGGGTTAAAGCGGAGAGTGCATTGCGTGAGTGTGGACGATTGAATCGTATGAGAGCAAACGAATCACTGACCTCGACCACGAAAGGGTCACGCTCGAGCTCGTCACTCATTCCCGTGGTCTAACATTGCTGCGCAGAAAATTTACGATCTCTTCGGTGGAAGTACCTGGTAGAAAAACCTCTGCAACGCCCTCCGCCTTAAGCTTTGGTACATCTTCCTGAGGAACGATTCCTCCGAGCAGAACAAGGCAATCATCCATTCCCTTCTCGCGCAGCAACTGAACGATGCGGGGGCAAAGTGTGTTATGAGCGCCGCTGAGAATCGAAACACCGACTGCGTCTACGTCTTCCTGTAACGCCGCCGCCGCAATCATCTCGGGAGTTTGTCTGAGGCCAGTGTAGATAACTTCCATTCCTGCATCGCGAAGAGCGCGCGCAATTACCTTAGCGCCTCGATCGTGACCGTCGAGGCCAGGCTTTGCTACCAGTACACGAATCTTTCGTTCACTCATATTGTCATTCTAAACCTCAGGAGACGAATTGCCACAGTATACCGTCGCGTTTAATGAACGGTTTCAGCTCAACATAACTCATGAAGTATTTTCCGCTTGGTTCATACGCAGTGATGACCTGCGGAAATCCAGCATCGTATAGAAAGGTGATTCCTGTTTTGCCGACAGAGAAGTTGTCGAGATCTTTTAGCTCAAACTTCTGCAGCTCCAAAGCATCAACGACGTTTGTCGCGTCTGCTTTGGCCAATTCGGTTTTCGCCTTCGTGGACAATGACGCTACTTCCTTTTGTAGTTTGCCGTTCAAGATTTGGACGAGCTTCTCTAAGCCTGGGCTTTCAAAGACGTCTGTGGCTTTCAGCACATTGCCGTTCTTTAAATTGATCGCGAAGTGTCTGGTCTGAATATCAGGGTAAGCAGCCCTGCCCGATTGAGTGAACGTGATATCGAGAATGTAGTTTCCGTTGTGGTTTACAGTGTACCCGAACTCATCTAGCCACCAGTCGTCTCGATATTGCTTTAGAGTAGATCCAAATACATTCTCAACTGCGATGCTTCGACGCACTTTGTTGAGTACAGTCGCGTCGGTTAGTCCACTGACTTCGGGATAAACAACAACCGCTTTGGTGCGCGTCGGGCGCTCTTTGGCGAGTTGGCCCGTGCGTACCAACACGACTCTTCGTGGTCTAACTACGATCGCATCTCTGCGTTGCGTTGTTGACTGCGCGTTCGCAAGACTGCCTATCGCAAGAAGCAGGATGAATAAGATTAGACCGCGGTTCTTTGAGTGGAGCTTCGGAGGGGAGGGAACTAACACAGGATTCTAGAACGCGGGTTCTTCGTAAACGCCGTAGACATCTCGCAGGGCTGAACAGATCTCGCCAAGAGTTGCATAAACACGGACGGCTTCAATCGTTGCCGGCATGGTGTTCTCTCCGTTATGCGCCGCACGTCTTAGTTTCTCGAGCGCATTGGCTACTGCACCGGCGTCCCTGCGATGACGAGTTTCCTCGAGGCGCTCAACCTGATGAACTCGTACTGCGTCATCAATCACCAGGATCGGTACTTCAGGTTCATCTTCCATCTGATATTTGTTGACGCCTACAATGACTTGATCGCCACGCTCGACTGCCTTTTGATATTGGTAGGCTGAATCCTGGATCTCACGTTGCGGGAAGCCCTTCTCAATTGCAGCCACCATTCCGCCCATCGAGTCGATCTTCTGGAAGTACTCTCGAGTGCGCTCCTCCATCTTCTCAGTTAAGGATTCAATGAAGTACGAACCTCCGAGCGGATCGACAGTATTTGCTACACCTGTCTCCTCAGCGATGATCTGTTGAGTGCGAAGCGCGATGAGCGCTGCGCGATCGGTTGGAAGAGCGAGAGCTTCATCGTATGCATCGGTGTGTAAGCTCTGAGTGCCGCCCAGGACACCAGCCAACGCCTGAATTGCAACACGAACGATATTGTTGAGCGGTTGTTGCACCGTCAACGAGACACCAGCAGTCTGCGTATGGAAACGCAGCTTAAGTGTGCGTTCGTTGGTTGAGCCGAACCGGTCGCGCATCTCTCGCGCCCATATTCGACGTGCAGCTCGATACTTGGCTACTTCCTCAAAGAAGTCGTTATGAGCATTAAAGAAGAAAGAAATACGAGGAACGAACTGATCGACATCCAATCCAGCCTTCACACCCCATTCCACATACTCGATACCATCACGCAGAGTGAAGGCAAGTTCCTGAGCTGCGGTCGCTCCGGCTTCGCGAATGTGATAGCCGCTGACAGAGACTGGATTGTATCGGGGCACTTCTTTGGTGCAGAACTCGAACGTATCGATGACGAGTTTCATCGCCGGACGGATCGGGTAAATCCACTCCTTCTGTGCGATGTACTCCTTCAGAATGTCGTTTTGTAGAGTGCCTGAGATCTTTCTCCAATCCGCGCCCTGTTTCTCAGCAACCACCAAATACATCGCGAGCAACACCGAAGCTGGGGCATTGATTGTTTGTGAGACTGTTACTTTATCGAGAGGGATCCTATCAAACAGCACTTCCATGTCGGCGAGCGAAGACACTGCAACGCCGCATTTCCCAACCTCTCCCTCAGAAAGAGGAGAGTCGGCGTCATAACCCATAAGTGTGGGTAGATCGTATGCGACCGAGAGTCCGGTCTGACCTTCTTGAAGGAGATATTTGAATCTAGCGTTTGTTTGTTCCGGCGTGCTGAAGCCGGCAAACTGACGCATGGTCCAAAGCTTCCCGCGGTATCCCGTAGGATGAATGCCTCTGGTGTAAGGGAACTCCCCGGGATAACCGATGTCTTCTGCGAAGTCGATCTTAGAAACGTCGGCTGGTGAGTAGAGCCGGTTGACTTCTTCCAGAGAAACGTTATCGAAAGACTTCTTTCGCTCAGGATGCGAATTCAGGGCTGGGTCGAGGGTCTCCTTTTCCCACCTTTCAACATCCGCCTCAGCCGAAGTGATCTCTTTTGTTTCAGGCATAAACCTCTCAGTTATCAATCGCTTGCAAGGAATTCGATATTAGTAAACGGGTCTGGAGGTGTCAAACATTGACTATTGACGATTGACTATTGACGTTGATTTCAATCGCAAGTTTCTCAACCCGCGAAGAAAGCAATGACTTCGCGACTAAGATCTATTGTCAATGACTTGAGAAGGGAGCGCGGCTGTGATGGCAGTCACAGCCGCGCAGGCACGGAAGGAACCCGGACGCGTGGATTTTCAAGCAGGGGACGAAATGGCAGGCGATTGGCAGGTCGAGAACTCATTTCAAAACCAGTCTGTTCGAACGAGCTGTCACTCATGGCTTAGTCGACTGGAACTACAATCTCGTTGGGCCGCACCATATTCAGCCGGCTGCGCGCCGCTGATTCGATCGTGCGGGGATCATTTCGTAGTTGATCTACTTCCAACCGCAGCGCTTGGTTGCTACTGCGAAGGTTCTCAACTTCGGTACGGACTGTTGAGTATTGCTGCGATGCAAGGTTCAGGCGGCCACGAGTGCGTGCCAGAACGGTCACACAGACTGCGAAGGTGGCCAGAATAATCATTCCGAATATCACCCACGAAGGTATGACACCGCCGCGCCGGCGAACTTCAGACCGTGTTCCAATAAGGTCCAGTGAAACCGTGCGCATGGATCGAAAAGCCGTAGCTTCCCGCGCGGCAACGCGCTGAGACCTGATTCTTTCGTCAACCCAATAAGTATTTGCGACCCTGTTCAAGAAGCACCTCCAAGTCCGTTGCTGATTCTGATTCTGCGTAAATTCGAACGAGTGGTTCAGTGCCCGACGGCCTCATCAAAAGCCACGAGCCATTCTCAAAAATGAACTTGACTCCATCGATACGATTTGTTTCTGCAATCCGTCGCCCCCCAATGTCGGACGGACTTTGGTCCAGTTTTGCTTTGAGCGAACTCATTAACTGGGGTGTGAGGCGAACTCCTATTCTGCCGGATTCCAACTTTCCGACGCGCGAGTAAAGCTCGGTCAACTGGTCCGTCAGGCTTGCAGCGCGCGCCGCGACAGCCTCCGCTGCAAGCAGGCACGCAAGGATGCCATCTTTCTCCGGATAGTGACCCTTGATCGATAGTCCAGCCGACTCTTCACCGCCAAGGATGATCTTGTCTTCATTGATCAATTCTCCAATGTATTTGAAACCGACTGGCGTTTCGTAAATTTGACGATCCCGGTATTTGGCGACCCGATCAACTAAGTGCGAAGTAGCCACTGAACGAGCAACACCGCCGATCCAGTTCCTCGACTCGGCCAAGTAATCGAAAAGCAGGGCGATTAATTGGTTCGGAGTAATAAAAGAGCCATTTGCATCGATCACACCAAATCGATCCCCATCGCCATCGGTCGCGAGACCGAGGACGCAACCCTTCGACAACACGACCTCGCGAAGCTCTTCCAAGTGACCAGCATCCGGCTCAGGAGCTCGTCCGCCGAACAGCACGTCGCGCCAGTCGTGGATCGTGTCGACTTGAAGTCCGTGGCTGCGGAGAGCCTCGTCCAGGTATCCGCGCCCGGTTCCCCAAAGTGGGTCGTACCCGTAACGGCCACCTGCCCGCTCAATTGCGGCGAAGTCGACCTTTTTTTCCAAATCCGCAAGATAAGCAGGGCGGGGAACATGGGTTTCGATAGCGACCGGTTGTGCTTGGCTCTGAACACCAGAAGCTCCAGACGTGATTGTCTGATTAATAAGGACTTCTACCTGCCGAGTAACTTCTGGCAATGCCGGCGCGCCGTCCGTCGTAGAAAGCTTCATTCCGTTGTATTCAGGCGGATTGTGCGACGCAGTGAAATTGATTCCACAAATCGCATTCTGAGTTCGGATGGCGTGCGACATCGTTGGCGTGGGCACGGGTTGTGGGCACAACAGAGAACGAAAACCCTGAGCAGCAACAACTTGGGCACAGTCAGCAGCGAAGCGCTCACCAAGAAATCGCGTATCGTGACCAACGATTATTGTGGCTCGATCCTCGGCAGCCTCGGAAAAATGGGTACAGATGGCTTCGGTCACGGTCCGCACGGTCGCAAAAGTAAACTCGTCTGCGATCACGGCGCGCCATCCAGAAGTTCCGAAGCGGATTGTCATAGCGATTAAGAAGCTGCTTAAGCGTTGCTGTGGTTTTTCACCACAAGATAGACCGTTTCTACTACGACCTCACCACTAAATACTGTACTTCAGGAACTGCCAATCCGTTGCCAGTCAACCATTTAGAGGCAAGGTGGCCGGAATGTAGCACCCGTGCTTAAGGGTGTAAAGATATTTCTCTACAACGCTTTAGCCACCTAACCTTAATGTTTACTTCAACTAAACGTGCTTAATGGGCCAAAACGGCGAACGGCAGGCGTACAGAAATCGGGCGTATTTCAACGTTGGTTACCGCTGGGATCAAACTTGTTGACAGAGCGCGGAAGCGACAATTAGACTCTGAAGGAATCCTGCCTGGTCTCTTCTGGACTGGGCACTACGAGCCACTAGATAGAACTTCAGTAAATCCTCAGCCCGAACTTGCCCCGACCTGGAATTTTGCCACTCCGCTGTGCGCGGTAGGATTAGGCGTCATCTGTTGTTCACGGGAAGGGTTATGTCTAGCTTGCCTAATTCAACTTCAGACTCAACAGAACCCGGACTACAAAAAGAAGAGTTACCAATCGGCGCGATGGTACGTGCCGTTTGCCAGGCTGCGTTTGCCGGGCCGGAGACACTTTATGAGGTCATGCTCAAACTGGGTTTGACTGTCGAGGCAACTGCGCCGACGTACGGCCTCTCCATTTGGACCATCGAGTTGGGCCAGAAACCGACACTCAAGTGGGCCGAAGGTTTACAAGAGGATGAAATCAGCATTGGCGAGGGAATAGTTTCAAAGGCAATAACCGCGAAGGGTGCGACACCTGATTTCGCCGCTGGTGATCGAGCTATCTGCTTTGTTTTGTCAACACCGACGGTCGATCGACCAGGGGCAGCACTCTACGGCGTTTGTGCTCGACCGCTATCCGAGAAACAAGCGCACGATTTGCATGCCATTTTGGATGTTTCGCAACTGGCCCACGCGCACGTCGCTGTAGCTAAGCCAACCGCAGCTGTTCCCAACCAAACAGTTTCAGCTTCAGCTTTGCCGGGAATGGTGTTTACGAGTCCTGCAATGGCCGAAGTGTCTCGTGCTGTTGAGCGCATCAAGGACTCGGAATCGACTGTGCTTATCACCGGTGAGTCGGGCACCGGCAAGGAACTGATCGCTCGTGCCATTCACCGGCTTAGTAGGCGAAGCGAGAAGGAGTTCGTACCATTCAATTGTTCAGCTGCACCAGCTGAGCTTATTGAAAGCATGTTATTCGGTCACCGGAAGGGAACTTTCACCGGTGCCATGGCAGATCATGAGGGACTGATCCGCGCGGCTGAGAATGGCACGCTGTTTCTTGATGAGATTGGTGATCTGCCACTCACGCTTCAACCTAAGCTTCTCCGATTCTTGCAGGAGCGCGAGATCCACACACTGGGTGAGACTTCACCGCGCAAGGTCAATATTCGAGTAGTGGCCGCAACTCACAAGGATCTGGAAGAGCTGGTTCGTGAAAAGCTCTTTCGAGAAGATCTCTATTACCGCATCGCCACATTGACTATTAAGGTGCCTCCGCTGAGAGAACGGCCAGAAGACGTTTCAGCTCTGATCTCTCATTTTCTTACTCACTATGCACGGCGGAATGATCGCGCTATTGCAGGCATCACCTGGGAAGCAATTCGAATTCTCGAGGAGTATTCCTGGCCCGGGAACATTAGGGAATTGGCAGCGGAGATTGAGCGCCTGGTTCTGTATGCCGAGGAAGGCGGGTACATCACTCCGCAACACATTAGCAAACACATTCTGCCTCGCGACATGAGTACGAATGGTGCAACGGATCGGCCCACAGCGAACCTCGAACACTTGCTGGAAGACTACGAAAGGCGCGTGATTACTGAAACACTCAAGCGTCACGACTGTAACGTGGCACGGACCAGCGAGGCCCTGGGTCTTGGCTCACGGCAAACCCTCTACAAGAAGCTGAAGCGTCTTGCAATTGATGTCGGAGATTTTCTTCAGGAAGACACCGAGCCTGGGCTTCAGTTTCGCGCGCCCCGTTGAAGAGGCAAGCTGTCGAGCCGCGCTGATTTTTTCCTCTTCACCGACTCGGCGCGCATGAATTTTTGACCAAGGAGGACAACGGCCGTCTCACAAAACAGCACGATCGGTCAGTGTGAGAATCAGGAGTTCACGCGTCGGCTGGTTGGACTCGTTCATCGGATCGATAATCAACCTCTTCCCAGATAACGTCCTTAAACCACA
>JBKPAL010000332.1:0-4896 GCA_046726395.1 Acidobacteriota bacterium | reverse complement strand
CTGCACTTAGAAAAAGAACCGCCGCTCCGTTCATGCCTCTTGCCGAAGGCACCAAGTTGGGACGTTACAAAATTCTTTCGCCGTTGGGCGCGGGAGGCATGGCTGAAGTTTACCTCGCCAGAGATCAACAGCTCGGCCGTTCAGTTGCCCTTAAATTACTCTCCGAAAAACTCGCTATCGATGACAGCCATCTACATCGTTTCCAACAAGAGGCACGCGCCGCTTCCTCATTAAATCACCCAAACATTCTGACTATCTATGAAATTGGGGACGTAGGGGCCACCCATTTTATCGCCACCGAATTGGTCGAAGGCGACACGCTTCGACGCCGCTTACGCAAGTCTCGCCTAAATCTAAGAGACGCACTAGAAATCTCTATTCAGGTCTGTGCCGCGTTGACCGCCGCGCATAGCGTCGGCATCGTTCATCGTGACATCAAACCGGAGAACATCATGGTGCGAAACGACGGCTTGGTTAAAGTCGTAGATTTTGGGCTAGCGAAACTTGCCGAACGTCCAGCCGAGTCAACCAATTCTGATCCCGAGGCCTCAACTGTATTTCGCATTGATACAGAACCGGGTGCTGTAATGGGAACCACGCGTTACATGTCCCCAGAACAAGTGCGTGGTCTCTCGGTCGATATGCGAACGGACATCTGGAGTCTGGGAGTAACGATTTATGAAATGATCACCGGCGTGCTGCCGTTTGATGGACCAACCATCGGGGACGTGATCGTGTCGATTCTTGAACGAGAACCTGTCCCAATCGACCGTTATGTGCGCGAGGCTTCGCCGGAACTCAGTCGTATTGTTAGTAAGACCCTGACCAAAGATGTAAAGGAGCGATACCAGCGGGCACAGGATCTAATGAATGATCTGCGGAGATTAGTTCGTTATCAAGAGGCTGGAGTTGAGTTAGCAATCGATCCCGCGCACACGAGCCTCGGTTCGCAACCAAACGCAACAACGGCGGTAGCTCCGGGCGTCTTCCATTCCTCAGGAAGGATAATGAGTTCGAGCGGCGCCATCTCTCTTCCTCGGAAACGCCGCACACGTAAAGTTGATTCAATCGCAGTTCTACCCCTTACGAACGTAAGTGGCGATCCAGAAACCGAGTATCTCGCTGATGGCATCACCGAAACGATCATCAATACTTTGTCGCGGCTGCCCAAACTGCGTGTCATGGCTCGTAGTACAGTGTTTCGGTACAAAGGCAAGGAAGTTGATCCGCAGCAAGTAGGATTCGATCTCGGGATACGAGCTGTACTGATGGGTAGAGTACTGCAACGTGCCGACGATCTGGTGATCAAAACGGAATTGATCGATGTCGCCGACGGGTCGCACCTTTGGGGTGAACAGTACAACCGCAAACTTTCTGACATTCTTGCGGTGCAGGAAGAGATTGCCACCGAGATTTCGGAAAAGCTTCGATTCAAGCTGACGACAGTTGAGAAGAAGAAACTTACCCGTCGATATACCGAGAATATCGAAGCCTACAATCTTTATTTGAAGGGGCGCTATTACTGGAATAAGCGTAATGGCCCAGACTTGATAAAAGGTCTTGACTATTTTCGCCAGGCAATCGATATCGATCCTAACTATGCGCTTGCGTACGCGGGCTTGGCTGACTCGTATACAGTCCTTGCCGCTTGGAACATCGTTCCCTCGAACGATGCGTTTCCGAAGTCGAAAGCAGCAGCTAGCAAAGCTCTGGAGATCGATAAGTCACTCAGCGAGGTCCATGCTTCGCTTGGTTTCGTGCGCGGTGTTTATGACTGGGACTGGAGTAGAGCTGAGAAAGAATTCAAGCGCGCAATTGACCTTAATCCAACGTATGCCACGACCTATGAGTGGTATGCGCTATGTCTTTCCTATATGGGCCGGCATAAGGAAGCAATCGCCACCGCTAAACGCGCCCAACAGCTCGATCCTCTTACATTAATCATCAGCAGCGTGGTTGGTGTCGTTCTTCACTACGCTCATCAGTACAAACAAGCAGTCGACGAATACCGAAAGATTCTCGAGATGGATCCAAATTTCTTGCCGGCACGAACCTTTTGCGGAGCTGCGTACACGCAGTTGGGCATGCATAAAGAAGCGATTGCCGAGCAGCGGGCGTGTATAGCAGCCGTCGGAAAGACTCCGTTGGTAATGGCGACTCTCGGTTACGCTCTTGCCCGTGCGGGAGATACGGAAGGTGCTGAACAAACGTTGCGCGAGTTACGCGAGCTGGGACAACAGCGATATGTTTCACCTTTTTTCCTGGCACAGATACATGGGAGTTTAGGTCAAGTGGAGGAGACGCTCGACTGTTTGGAAAAGGCTTGCGAGGAACGGTTTCATAGAATGGCCAGCATAAAGGTCGACTCGATGCTGGATCCTGTCCGAGAGCACCCTAGATTTCAGCGCCTACTTGAGAAAGTCGGACTGAGCGACAAACAACTGGCTGCGCTCCTCCCTCTTAAAAGCTGATCCGTGCGCCGAGCTGGATCTGTCGCTTCGGGTAGGCGGAGGTGAACCCAAGCGGTTGGCTTGGAGTGCGATCTTCCCGGCCAGTGACGTTATAAGGCGGAGTGAAGTTTGGTCCCACCACGTTGTTCAGACTCGCAAAGTTCGTCCGGTTGAAAATGTTGAATCCTTCAGCAGTCACCTGTAGACGAACTTTTTCTGTCAACTCAAACTGTCTGGCTACCCGCATATCGAATGTCCAGAAACTTGTTCCGCGGCCCGTGTTTCGGCCTGCCCCTGGAGGCCGGTCAGTTGTTGAGTGGCGATCTCCATTCAGGTCCGTACCGGTCAGCAAATTGAACGGCCGCCCGCTATTACCTCGAAGCACCGGTGAGAATGTAAACCGGGATAAGAGCCGTCTGACCACATTGCCGTTTCCTTGCTTTGCCCCTAACTCCATTACCGCAGCGACAACCAATTTGTGTCGCTGGTCGAACGGCGAGAGAGCGCGTTCACCTGCAAGGTTCGTTTGATCGTTCGGTTGAAAGTCGCTGTTGAAATCGGTGACATCATCAATTGCTTTGCTAAACGTGTAATTGGCAATTAGGCTCGAGTGTTCTCCGAAACGTTTGTTGAGTTCGACAATCGCGCCGTCATAGAAAGATTTGCCGGAGGACTCATACAAATTGTCTTGAAGCAAGAGTGGATTCACGAAACAAGATGACGCGAGAGTGCCGGCGCACGCTGGTCCATTCCAACGACGGATGGGAATGTTTGCCGGTCCGGTAGGTAGAAATGGAGCCGGACGAAGATTTTTGTCGCGCGCCCGCGTGATCTTGAGGATACGCGCATGAACGTAAGTGAGTGCTAAGGACAGATTTCGAGCCAGCTCCCGTTCAATGCTTATCTCGGCCTGCTGTGAGTACGAGTTTTGATAGTTCGGATCACCGCTGAACAGTACGGTAAGAGGAGGAATCGCTCCTTCATGAGTTATGCTGATCCCGAACTGATCCAAATCGCTCGGTCTAATGCATGCCTCATCTCCTGCTGCCGGTAAACCACAACTGATCCTTCCTTGCGAAAACAGAGTCTGAAACACCGCTGCTGAAGTAAGCGAGGGAGGACTGCCGGGTACTCCGGTCAAAGGTACGAACACTTGAGCGATTTGGCGAAAACAGTCAGTGCCTGACACACAGGCTGACAAATCTCTGACCTGCTGGTTAGTGGTTCGGTCTACGACTCCGACGTATCGCACGGCGGAGTCAATCTGGAAATAGATTGGAGCAAAGAACAGACCGTATCCTGCTCGTAACACCGTCTTATGATTTCTGAACGGATCCCACGATAGCGAACCTCTAGGCGCGAAATTGTTGGCATCGGTATGTAGTGGCGCGTAACGCTTATCAAATTCGTAGCGAACGCCGAAATTGACAGTTACATTCGATCGCGGCGTCCACGAATCTTCCCAGAACCCCGCAATCAAAGGATTAGTTGCCGCAATAGCGCCACTACCGAAGCCCTGCTGATAGAACGAAGGTAAACCGAGAGCTGCAGATTGAAGAGCATTGATTGTAGCCGGCGCTACCGTTGAGGGAAGACCACAGCTCGTCGGACTGGCCAAACACGGACTAACAAGCCCGCCAGGCAAATCTCCAAAGAAGAATCGGCCGGGAAGAAAAACATGCGAATCCGCACGTGTACCCCGCAGCAATAGATACGCGCCAAATTTTATTCTATGGCGAGCTTTCATGACCGTGACGTTGTCGGCGAATTCCCAACGTCGTGCTCTGGTGAACGAAGGTAAGAAGATGTTTCGACCGAACGAACCGAAACCATTAACTTCCAGTTGTGGTCCACCCGGGTCATTCGGGACTACGCTGGTTTTGTACGTCAGAAACTGCGCACGAGCTTCATTGATGGTTCGGGGGCTGAATTCGTGAAACCAAGCCCCAACGATCGTGTGTGTTTGTGGAATCCGCAGAGTGTTACCTTGCGAGAAACCTACTAACGCCTGCAGGTTGGCGTTCTGTTCAAAGTTTCGCCCGAAGTTGTAACGAATGAAAAATTGATCGTTTGAACTGAACTGATGACTGAAACGCGCAGAACCAAGATCCTGAGTCGCTCTAAAAGGGAAAACGCCGGTGTTGGTAATGAACTGTTTGACCCAAAATGCCTTCAGGTTTGAGGAAGCTGGATTTATGGTGAGGATGTTTCGCAAAACTGAAGCACAAGCCGATGATGGTATCGCAGGCTGGTTGGAGACACAGTTCACAAGCGTCGACCCTTGAGCCTGTAACGCATTCAGAATTGCGGTCTGATTGGAAGTTTGTCCGGTGACTCCGGATGTCGGCGCAAAAATTGAGCTGTCGGTAAGTAACGGAACGGAGTTCTGCTCTCTACGACGCAGACCCTCGTAAGCCACAAAGAGAAAAGACCTGTCCCTTCGCAC
>JBKPAL010000331.1:0-10883 GCA_046726395.1 Acidobacteriota bacterium | reverse complement strand
AGTTAGCAGTTGGCGTACGACGCGCCAACGTGTCGCGCCAATTGCCGTACGAATCGCGATCTCTTTTTTCCGAACAGCCGAACGGGCCAGCAGGAGATTCGCGACGTTGACACAAGCAATCAAGAGAACCAAAACCACAGCCCCTAACAGCACTAGCAACGCACGACGAAGGCTGCCGACGAGTCGCTCATGCGAAGAAACCAGAGCGATGGTTAATCCGGTGTTTGCATTTGGGTATTGCGCCGCCAACCGAGCGGCGATCGTGTCCATCTCAGCCTGCGCTTGAGGCAAAGAAACGTTAGGCTTCAACCTTCCAAAGAGTCCGAGATAAACAGCGCCGCGAGCAGTTCTACTGGGGGGAGGAATGCTTGGTATAAGCGGCATCCAAAAATCGACTTCACGACTGACTGGAAACTTAAAACCTGCGGGCATTACGCCCAGTACAGTTGTGGGCTCACCGCCGATGTTTAGACTCTGGCCCACGACCCCTGGATTGTTGGCAAACTTTCGTTGCCAGAACGGATAACTCAGGACAATAACGCGCTCGTTTCCGGAACGTTCTTCTTCAGGCGAGAACGTGCGTCCGAGTTGCGGCGACACTCCCAACATCGGGAATAGTTCAGAGGACACGTAAGCGCCACGCATTCTTTCGGGTTCATCGCCCGAATAGAGAAACTGCGTGGTCATGTAGAGAGCTGCGACTTGATCAAAAACGTGATTTTGATCTCGGATGTCTTCAAAGTTTGGGAAGGAGTACGAGGTATAAAGTATTCCGGACTCAGGATCTTTTACGAGAATCGAAGTTAGTTCTTCAGAGTGAGGGAATGGCAGAGGCCGAAGCAGCAGCGTGTTAACTACGCTAAAGATGAATGTATTAGCGCCGATTCCCAATGCAAGTGCGATGACGGTCACAAGCGTGAACCCGGGGTTCTTCCACAACATCTGAAGGGCATAGCGTATGTCTTGCCAAAGGTTCTGCATGATTTTGTTTCCCTACAACGATTTTCGTTCGGTCTTTGGTCTTTGGTCTTTGTTCGTTGTCAGTTGTCAGTGGTCAGTGGTCCATGAATCGGTTGTCACTGTTCCGTGGTTACTCCTCTACTGGCTTCGCCCACAAGAGCACCAACGGACCACTGACCACCTCAAATTTCAATTCAAATTTCAAGCTTGAAATTCACTTCTTCACTCGTACCTAAGTGCCACCAACGGATTTACTTTCATTGCGCGCCGTGCCGGGATGTAACAAGCGACAAACGCCACCAGGGTCAACACCACAGTAACGATCACAAACGTCAACGGATCCTTTGCCTGGACTCCAAACAGCACCGTGTTCATAACTCTCGTCACTGCAAGAGCACCTGCGAGACCAAGCACGAGGCCTGCAAAAACCAAACTCATTCCCTGACGCACCACCAACCTCAGCACGTCGCGCTGTCGGGCCCCGAGCGCCATTCGCACACCGATTTCATGAGTTCTTTGCGCGACTGAATAAGACATCACACCGTAAATACCGGTTGTCGCGAGGATCAAAGCAATGAGAGCGAACAAAAAGAGCAGAGTCGTTCGATAACGTGGGCCAGCGGTGGCGGAATCAACCCATTCCTCCATCGTGCGAACGGCTGCGATCGGTTGATTAGGATCGATTGCCTGAACTTCTTTTCGAACGGCAGGAACGAGACCGGTTGGATCAGACTGAGTGCGAATCACGAGGTTCATCCCGCCCATCTGATGAGTGGGCAAGTACATCGTGGGAAACGGTTGCGTCTCAAGAGCACGATGCTTGATGTCACCAACGACACCGATGATCTCCCACTGAGCATCTCCCATCACCATTATTAGCCGCTGCCCGATTGGATCCTCGTTAGGAAAGACCGACGTAACCAGAGACTCGCTGACCAACAACACCTTCGCTCCTTGTCGCACTTCCTCTGCAGTGAAGTTGCGACCGCGAAGCAGTGGAATTTTGAGTGCCTCAAAGTAGTGCTGATTGACACGGCGAAAATCTGCGTCCAGCAACTGGTCTGGAGGAGGAATGGGTCGTCCCACGACATTGAATGGCATGTCGTTCGGTTGACCGCTGAGAGGGAGCTCGCTAACGAAGCCGAACGCTTCAACACCCGGTAGGTTGCTGACACGCTCTTCCAACTGCCCGAAAAAGTTTGCACCCTTTTCAGGTGTGTCGTACTTCTTGCGAGGAAGATCCACTCGCATCGTCAAGACGTTCTGTGTATCGAAGCCAAGATCAGTCCGTTGCAGTTCGTAGAGACTACGTATCAGCAGGCCGGCGCCGATTAAGAGAACGACTGCGAAGGCGCTTTCCAGGACCACCAGCACTGCGCGTGTGCGGTTTCGTTTCAGACTCTCACCACTGCCTCGAGCTCCTTCTTTCAGAGACTCGACTAAGCTGAGTCGCATCGTTCGCAGTGCGGGTACGAGACCAAACAGCAGACCAGTAACAACCGAAATGACCAACGTGAAGATCAGCACCGTAGAGTCGATTCTTACGTTAGCGGTGACGGGAATACTTCCACCGCTAAGTGCAACCAATAAGTCCACTCCCCAGATGGCCAGCAGAGTTCCCAGGGCACCACCTACTAATGCAAGCAACAAGCTCTCGGTAATCATCTGCCGCACAATCCGCCAACGGCTTGCACCAAGCGCGGTTCTCAACGCGACTTCTCTCTGTCGCGATGCGGCACGCACTAAAAGCAGATTGGCGACGTTTGCACAGGCGATGAGCAAGACGAATGCGACAGCGCCGAAGAGAATCAAGAGAGTGGGTCTCGTGTTCCCCACAAGCTGTTCCCGCAGAGAAACAAGGCGAAGACTCCATCCGGTGTTTGTGTCTGGGTATTGTTCCGCTAATGTTAGCGAGATTGCGTCGGTGTCCGCTTGCGCTTGCGCGATAGTGACGCCAGGTTTCAACTTGCCAATGGGCCGGAGGAAATGCGCCTTGCGCTGTTTCATACCCGGTTCGATATCGAAGTTCATCGGCACCCACACATCAGCAGTCTGTGGAAAGCTGAAGTTTCGCGGCATCACGCCAATCACTTCACAGCTCTTGCCATCGAGGACGACCGTCTTGTTTAGAATCGAAGGATCACCACCGAAGCGTTTCTGCCAAAATCCATAACTCAACACCGCGACCTGATCTCGGCCGGGGCTTTCGTTTTCCATCAGGAACGTGCGACCCAGCACGGGTGCCACGCCCAGTGCTTGGAAGTAATTGCCAGTCACGCCTGATGCCGCAAGCCGCTCCGGCTCACCATTTCCGGTGAGAGTGAGAGCGAGAGGAAACGAGAAAGATGCGGCAAACTCTTCGAAGGTCTTGTTCTGTTTGCGGAAGTCCAGAAAGTCGAGAGGTGCAACGCTGGCTCGATTGCCTGCGTTTCGAATATTGCCCCACACCCACACGAGTCGGTCCGGCTCCGCGAAAGGCAGGGGTCGAATAAGGACTGCGTTTACGAGGCTGAAGATTGCGGTGTTGGCACCGATGCCGAGTGCTAGTGCAATCAAAGCGACTGCAGTGAAGCCTGGACGTTTAAGAAGACTTCTCGATGCATACTGAATATCTTTAATCAGCATTTCCATAAGCCTCCTCCTTCTGCTGTGGGTTTGATCTTTGTTCTTTGTCCGTTGTCAGTAGTTCGATCCACGAAATCGCGCGAAAAGCCACTAAGAATCACTAACGACTCCAGGAACAACGACCACGGACAAACATCAAAGACCAAAGACCCAAGACCCAAGACCGCTCATTCGTAACGCAATGCCACTAAAGGATCGACTTTCGTGGCACGACGCGCAGGCACATAACACGCAAGCAGCGCCACCAGCAGCAGCACCAGAGACACTGCAACTAACGTCAAGGTGTCGGTCGCACTGACGCCGACAAGCAAGCTGCTCAGGAACCGAGTCACCGCCCACGCTCCCGCCAAGCCCGCGACAATTCCGAACACCGCGAGACCCATTCCATTCTTCACCACCATCTTCAGTACATCAGTCGCGCGCGCTCCCAACGCCATGCGAATACCGATCTCGTGCGTTCTCTGCGTAACCGCATAAGACATCACGCCGTAGATTCCCACTGCAGCTAGAAGTAGAGCCACAAATGCAAAGATTCCCATCGTCACAGAAGAGAAGCTGTACAACGCAACCGAGATTGATCGGACCTCCTCAAGGGTGCGCACATCGAATACTGGCTGGTCCTTATCGATGGACCACACCTGTTCTCTGATCGCACTCGCGACTGACGCCGGCGCAACTCGCGTTTTCGCAACCAGCACCATCGAGTTCCAGGGATCTTGAGCGTGTGCTGTGTAGTAATCAGGAGTTATCGGCAGATTGAGCTCGTGCCTGACGTCCCGAACGATCCCGACCACCTGCATCCACGGGTTCTGGTCCAACGGGCCCATGAAGCGCATGCGCTTGCCCAAAGCGTCCTGATTAGGCCAATAACGGTTTGCCAATGTTTCGTTGACGATGATTACGGGCGGAGCATCTGCATTATCCTGCTCCGTGAAAACGCGCCCCTTAAGAAGCCGAATTCCCAGAGTTTCGAAAAAGAACGGCGAGCAAACACGATAGCGACCGATGAATTCCTGGCCCGCCGGTGGCTCGGGCGTCCCCTCAATTAGAAACGCACTAGAAGAGTTGGCTCCCCCTAGCGGCAAATAATTAACAACCGCCGCTGATTCGACTCCTGGCAGGGCTTGCGTGCGCGTGAGCAGTTCCGAATAGAAGGACGAGCTTTTTGCCGGTTGGTCGTATTTGGTCACCGGTAGGGCCAAACTCATTGTGAGTACGTTTTCTGGATTGAAGCCCGCATCCATTCGGGCCAGTGCGACGAAACTCCTCATCAACAGACCTGCGCTCACTAGCAACATCAACGACAAAGCAACCTCTGACACAACCAGGAGCTTGCGCAGTCGCGGCGAGCCTGACGTGCTCTGACGACCGCCTTCCTTTAGCGCGTTGTTGAGATCTGGTTTCGAGGATTGCCACGCCGGCGCGAGTCCAAATACCAAACCGCTTATCAAAGAAACGAGAAGTGTGAAGCCAAGCACAGGTAGACTGATTCCCAAACGATTCCAGCCGGGCGCAAACCTCGATGCTTCTCCGGGACTACCAACGCGCAAAAGGTCGACACCCCAATAGGCGATCACAATTCCGAGTACGCCGCCGATCAAAGCCAAAATCAAACTTTCTACAAGCAACTGTCGAATGATTCGCCAGCGACTTGCGCCAAGCGCGCTCCGCAAAGCGATCTCCTTCTGCCGGTCAGCTGCACGCGCCAACATGAGGTTGGCAACATTCGCGCACGCAATCAGCAAAACGAACCCGACAGCGCTTAACGAGATCCACAGCGCAGTCCCATATAAACGCACCGTATCTTCAACAATCGGAAAGACGGCAACACCGCGTCCTGTGTTCGTTTCTGGATACGCCTGCTCCAATCGAGCGGCCACCGTGTTTAGATCAGCTCGCGCCTGTTCGACAGAAACACCTGCCTTAAGTCGACCGATGGTCCAGAAGGAGTGATTCTGCCGGCTGCGAGCCAACTCTGGAGTGATGGTTATCGGTGCCCAGACCTCTGCGCCTTTCGGATAGTTGAAGCCGTCCGGCATCACACCAACCACGGTTCGGGTGATACCGTTCAGCGTTATGGTCTTGTTGACGATGTTCCGTTCGGCAGCAAAGCGACGCTGCCACAATCCATAAGAGATAAGCGCAACTGGCTCTTTACCAGGCTGGTCTTCGTCGTCGAGAAAGCCTCGACCTAACAATGGCTTCACTCCAACAACGTTCAGGAAGTTTCCGGAAACCAGAATTCCCTGTATGCGTTCGGGCGGATCGATACCGGTGAGATTTGTGCTCCACCAGCGAGTCAGACCAATGTGTTCGAACGTTTGATTCTGTGCCCGCCAGTCGAGGTAATTCGCCATCGACGCTTCATTTCTTTCCAAGCCACGGCTCGGTTGCTTCTCCCAAATAGCTACAACGCGATCGAGTTCCGCGAAATCAAGCGGCTTCACCAGTAGTGCGTGGACAGCGCTAAAGATTGCGGTGGTCCCACCGATGCCGAGGCCCAACGTGATGACCGCCACCGCAAGGAACCCAGGCACATTCAAGAGCTTTCTAAAGCTGTAGCGAATGTCTGCAATTAGTGTTTGCATGGTTGAGCTCCAATAGCTGGTTTCTTTAACTATCGGTTGCTGCTTTGCGATCACTCGACAGCAACGACAAGCAACGCCGCGTCATCATGAAAATCATCCCCGCAGAAATCTTTAACCGTTCTCAGAATGTTCGCCTTTAGATCTGAGGCGCTCAGGTGCCGCTGTTCCTTCAAGAGATCACGAAGCCGTTCTTCGCCAAATTCTTCACCGCTCTCATTAACCGCTTCGGTCAAACCATCCGTGAACAGAAGCAACCGATCCCCCGATTTCAATTCAATCTCGCCTTGCGTGTAGTGCGAGCTGCAGAAAGCTCCCAGTACGTGCCCACCCTGGTCCAACGTCAGACAAGTACCATCGCAACGAACAAGTAGCGGGGGATTGTGACCTGCATTCGTGAAGGAGAAACGGCGAGTCTCGATCTGCAGCAAACCGTAGAAACAGGTAATGAACTTATGCTCAGGCGTGTTGCCGCACATCACTTCGTTCACTCGAGTACACACGTCCTGCGGCTCGGCGCACTCTGAAGCTGAAGCTTTGAGCACCGCTTGCATGTTCGACATCAGCAACGCAGCAGCGAGGCCCTTGCCTGAGACATCCGCCACGCAAAGTGCCGCCGAATTCTCATTGAACTTGATCGCCGTGAGGTAATCACCACCAACAGTTCGGGCGGATTGCCACGCACTCGCAAGTTGAAATCCATTTAGCGTGGGCATCGCTTTCGGCATTAAGCCCTGCTGGATCTCGCGTGCCTCAACCAACTCTTGTCGCAAGCGACGATTGAGCGCGCGACTTTCCACGTGCCGCATATGTCGCAGCCTTCTTGCTCTTCCGTGCTCTATCTCGTTCCGCAACGTGTGCAACAACGTCGAGTTCTCCCATGGCTTCTGCACAAAACTGCGAACGCCGCGCCGCATGCTCTCTACTGCTAGATCTATCGAGCCCCACGCTGTCATCACCACGATCGGCAGGATGTTGTCGAGTGCCTGAATACGCGAGATGAGATCGAGTCCTTCTTTTCCGGAAGTAGTGTCGCGTGCGTAGTTGAGGTCCATCAGCACGACGTCGAACTCGCGTCGCTTGATGGCTTCGAGGACTGCGGAGGGTGATGTGACCGCCTCAGTTTGGTAACCGGCGCCTTTTAGGAGCAGGCGGAGTGCGGCAAGCACATCCGGTTGATCGTCTGCGATAAGGGTTCGCGGTACTGGGGCAGCCAGCTGGTTCACGGCCTTGTTCGACTCACTTTCCGTCGGGACCAACGTTGCAGCGTCACTTCGTCTTCAACGAACGTCACGTTGCGTGTGAACACGTCGTCAATCTAAAGAACCACCTGGTCCACGTCGCAAGACGTTCCAGGACTGATTGATTTGAGCAGGCAGAACCGGGCAAAACCCGAGAGAAGTCGAGTGTTAATAACCGGCTTCGTTATCGACTATCCAACCATCTTCAAGTCGCACAATACGATTGCCATATGCGGCGTTAGTCTCGGAGTGCGTAACCTGAACGATCGTCGTTCCTTCTTCGTTCAGGCGCTTGAACATCTCCATGATCTCTTTACCCTGGCTGGAATGGAGATTCCCAGTCGGCTCGTCGGCGAGAATGACGCGGGGATTGTTTACGACCGCACGAGCAATGCCGACGAGTTGTTGCTGTCCACCTGAGAGCTGCGGCGGAAACAGATCCTTCTTTCCAACAATTTGAAACCGATCAAGCGTGTCGCAAACGATCGATTGGCGTTCTTTTCTATTGACGTCGCGATAAGAGAGGGGGAGTTCGAGGTTCTCGAAAACAGTTTGATCGTCGAGTAGGTGGTAACTCTGAAAAACAAACCCGACGTTTTGATTGCGCAGGGCAGCGCGTTTCTTGTGGTCGAGTTTATGTACTGCGGTGTCGTCGAAATAGTATTCGCCGGTCCACGATTGATCATGCATCCCCAGGATGTGCAGCAGAGTAGACTTCCCTGCGCCCGACGGACCCATGATCGAAACAAATTCACCTGGTTTGATATCGAGGCTGATGCGACGTAGCACGTAGGCTCTCGTCGGACCCTGAGGAAAACTCTTCTCGATGTTACGCAGGCTAATCATTTGATGTCTCCAAACCCGCTTTCTTTGAGTTCGCGTTTTGCTTCTTCAAGCTCGGCACGACGGCTGGCGGATCCAGTTTCTTCCTCGACGATCAAGCCGTCGAAAAGATGCACGATGCGGTCGGCGTGCTGCGCATAACGGGGATCGTGAGTAACCATGCAGATCGTCGCGCCACCGCGATGCAGTTCACGCATCAACTCCATCACTGCTTCGCCGTTCGTTGAATCGAGGTTACCGGTAGGCTCGTCGGCGAGCAGGATGCTCGGCTGGCCCGCGACGGCGCGCGCTACAGCGACACGTTGTTGTTGACCGCCCGAAAGCTGACTTGGTAAGTGCTTAGCTCGATGGGCCATCCCCACGCGCTCGAGGGCTTCAGTAACGCGTTTCTTTCGGTCGGCCGAATTCATTCCCCGGTAGGTAAGTGGAAGCTCAACGTTCTCGTAGACCGTTAAGTCGCCAATGAGGTTAAAGCTCTGAAAGATGAAACCAACTTCGCGGTTGCGAATGCGGGCTCGCTGCGAGAGCGAAAGATTCTCCACCGAATTTTCATTCAGCACGTACTGCCCATCGGTTGGCGTGTCGAGCAAACCGAGAATCGAGAGAAGGGTAGATTTGCCGCAGCCGGAAGGGCCGGCAATTGAAACGTACTCGCCCTTTTGAATGTCCAGATGAATGCCAGACAGAGCGTGTGTTTCAACTTCGTCGGTGTAGAAGACTTTCTTCACGTCAGAAAGGTGAATAAGGGGTTGAGTTGCACTCATCGAAGGGAGTCTCCTTTTAATGACCTTGAAACTTGGTTTTGGTCTTAGGTCTTTGGTCTTCGGTCTTTGTCTGTTGTTGGTTGTCCATAGTCCGTTGTTTGTCTTGGGTACATTGACGATTGACGTCCACAGCTATCAACTGACAACGGACCACTGACCACTAAACAAAGACCTAAGACCCAAGACCTAAGACCGTTTTAGTTGAGCCTGATTTCGTCGTACTTATCCCACGCCGCGGTATCCGAAAGGATTATCTGGTCGCCTTCGCGTAAACCATCAACAATCTCAACAGTGCTTACAGAGGTACGACCCAGAGTCACTGGAACACGCACTGCTCCTCTACCATCCGCCGTGAGTTTGAACATCTTCACTGTCGACTGCCCTTGACCAAACGCGGGCCGCCCAACATTTAAAACGTTTTCCAGTCGTTCGAGCTCAATCGTGCCAGAGACACTCAAATCCGGACGTGCGCTGGGAGGCAGTGGACCAATCAACGACGCATCCACCACAAACGTTCCTTCACGCGCTGCAGGATCGATGCGCGACACCGTGCCTTGAATAATGCCGTTGTGTGTATCGACTTCAACTTTCTGTCCCATCCTCACGTCCTTGATCTGTGTTTCAGGAACCTTCAGTTCAGCTTTCAACGAGAGAGGATCTGCTACGCGAGCAATATCAAACCCCGGCGTTACCTGTTGACCGACCTGGACTGTTATCTGTTGCAACACACCTGCCGATCCCGATCGCACTTTCAAACTCTCGACTTGGTCATGCTTAAGCCGGGCGAATGCGCGGAATTGCTCGATCCGGCTTCGTTGTGCATTCAGTTGCGCTTTGGTCGACTTGCTGCTGATTGCTAATCGTTGCTTCTCTACATTCAAACGATTCAGCAAGTCCTTGACCTGAACTCGCGCCATTTTCAGTGTCAACTCAGCAACAAGACCTTGCTTACCCAACTCTTCGTTTGAATCGAGCTCAAGTTTGGCTCGGCTGTACTCAGCGTTAATCGTAGCGATCGCAGCTTGCTGGGCCATGTTCTCGCTCTCCAGCCGCACGCGTAGATTTTCTTCATCCGCTTCTGCTGCCTTCAATTGAAAGTCGGCATCCATAGCCTGCTGCTGCATCTGCGGATTCGAGAGTTCGGCAATGACCGTGTCTGCGCCGACTTCTACCCCGGCCTGCACGGGGATTCTTTCGACGCGACCATCAGCCGGTGCCGGGATGCGTCGCGTTAATTCGGGAACAAGCGTCCCGTTGCCACGCACTTGTCTCAACATCTCGCCTCGCTTAACTGTGTCGATCACAGTTGTGGACCGTTCGACAGTCGGCGCAGCGGGCTTCAGCTTGGTCAGCCCATAGGTGATGCCAACAAGCACCGCCAAACCGATGACCAGCAGCATGACGATCCGAATGTTCTTCTTGAACTTTGACTTCTTTGGCCGCTGAATATCCATGAGCTTCTACTAACACCGCCGCCCGTTCACTTGAAACGGAAATCTTTTTGGAGAACGACAAACCAATTTTGAGAGTGGTGACTCGGTGAGTGGACCTGGCTATCAAGGGCAAACTTACCGGCCGGCTTGCAGTTCTCCGCTTACACCTTTGTCAAAAGGCATGCCATCAGTCATCTGCAGGCGCAAAGTTGAGTTATTTGACCGATTTCTCTTTAAAAATTGGCGATTAGTAAAATCCGGTTGGTGAGAGGGCTTAAAGGAAAGTAGATGGTGAGGGGAGAACGCGTTTCACTTTTGACACTCAAAATCCCATTTTCGATAAAACTTCCGAAGGTTCGAATAGCGATCCGGAAAGCTGCGAGTACTGGGAGCGCGGGCGTCCTCGCCCGCAGCCAGTTTTGAAGAAAGCAC
>JBKPAL010000330.1:0-3750 GCA_046726395.1 Acidobacteriota bacterium | reverse complement strand
CGTGGAAGGGGTCGGCGATGCAAGGACATCGGTGGGTATTCGAGTCGACCTACCTTTTGAGCAGGAAGTAAATCCATTTGTCGAACTCGCATTCGAGCATCGCACATTCTTTACACGACTTCATCATTTTGTGCTGGCTTCCGACGCCTTCATCGTTGCGCCTGGCGGTATCGGTACGGTGTTGGAGACGATGATGATTTGGCAGCTGTTACAGGTGCGGCATCTGGAGCAAACACCATTAATTCTTGTGGGAAAACTGTGGCCCGGACTGATTGATTGGGTGCGCGATAGTATGCTTTCGTTTGAAACCCCATTAATCAACGCTGAAGATGTGGATATTCCTGTTTGTGTGGCAAATGCTGATGAGGCAATCGCGATGATTCGAGAGCATCGAGCGAAGTGGGCCATTCGCAACGCTACTAAGGCCCAGCAAGCAATACAAACCAATTAAACCGCGGATTCCGCGAAAGAGATCAGAAATCAGAAGTCACCGATCACCTCAAGACCCAATCAGCTTTGCCATCTGGACTTGAGGAAGCGCCTTAGCCCTTCCGGTGAACTTGCGAAAAGAAATTCGGGGGTACGCCCTCCCCGAAACTTAACCAGAAATACTCGGGAAGGGCGGAGCCCAGAAACTATCGATGGTCTAACCGGAGGGGCGAAGCCACTTCCTCAAGTCCAGATGGCAAAGCCAATGAACTTCAAATCTGATCGTTGATCTTTGTCCTCTGACCTCTGACTCTCCGACATCTGATCCGTGTCATCCGCGTTAATCCGCGGCTAATTTGTGCGTAGTCAGTGCGACTCGCGCTAGGCATGTTGCCAGGACATCATTCGTTTCCTCTGCACCACTGCAAACCTCGTGAGGATCTTGTCGTTGGTATAACTGCGGGCGAAACTCACTACATCGTGCGTCCCACCGAATCGGATGTCGCCACCAGCAAGCGCCTGCAGCTTCCCTTCCCTTAGCACTCGATATCCATCGAAGTGTGTCCACATCTCCTTTTGACCCCAACCGCGGTTCGGACCAATGTGCGTATATATGTCTGCGGGAATCGCAACGATTCGAAACGCTTCCGGATCTAGCTTCAATTGCTCCGCCACAATTCTTGGGCCGTGCTGTAGCAGGGAGTTCTCTATGTCGAGGCGAGAGAGTCCCCAGCGGCTTTCAAAACCGAGCTCAGCCAGTAGCTTTGTCTTCGGCATCTGCTGTCTTGGTTCTGGCTCAGGAAAATCTTCCAACAGCAAATCTTCCGCTACCAAGCAAACCTTGTAACGCGTGCCGCCAGAATTAATGAATGGATTCAACAGATAGAACTCGATTGCATCTCTCGCTTTGTCTGTAGTGCCGGACGGAAAACTAAGTTGGGTTATCTGCTCCTTAGACCACTTCCTGATCTCATCCGTCATGAACGAGGGTTGCCAGCCGTGCGGTATTAGGTAAGCGAACTCGCGACGCGAGTTGGTACGCACGGGAGTAAGACCCAGTTCCTTTGCAGCGTTGAGCGTATCTTCTTTGAACGAATAGAGGAGGTCGTCGCCCAATTCAGTTGTTTCCTGAGGCTTTAAATCTTTAGTCCCATCTCCATCTTCCTTAGCTTTGGGCTTCTCCATTAGCTTCTCCAGAAGAGTGTCGAGTTGGCCCAAATTCCCGGAGTCCAGGGCATTCAACGCGTCAGCCCGCAATTGCGACGCGTCAGTAGTTGTCTCCTCTGATTGGACTTGAGATGCCTTGACGCTCACCCTTTTGAAATCGCTTGCCCGCCGAGCATAGAAGTCCTTCTTTGAAGGATCTATGCGCTCAAGCGAATTGAGAACCAGCTGTGCGCGAGCTTTCCACTCGAAGAGTTGCTCTTTTGAACCACCAATAAACACATCGAAGCCCGTTGAAAACGGATCGATCGGCACCTCGGCGAGCCCTTCGTAAACTGTCTCTCCCAATCGCATTGACTCAGCGTTTTGACTTACCGACTCTTTTAATGCGCGCAGCCGTTCGGTCATCGCCTGGCATTTGTCCCAGTACCCACGTTCAACGGAGGCTCTCAATTGCCGTTCGGTCCATCCGATCGACGCTGCACTGTCTTTCAAATGCGTGTACGTCGAATAGGGCAGTAGTGAGTCCATCAATTGATGCGCCCTGTTCAAATACACATCACGATAAAGAGTGTCGAGTTTGCCTATCTCGACTAGTAGATTGATGGTCTGGGGAGTGCTCTCTTGCTTAGTAGTGGCACTGGTCTTCGACACGCTTGAACCTCCTATGATTCTCACCCCGGTTGGGTGCCTTTTGTAACATCAGTTGTTAACGCCATTGCGCGACATCTTGAGGATGATCGCAGTCAAATCATCTTGCTGCTTCGTGCCGCGGCCAAAAGTAGTGACGGCAGTTCGCAACTTGGCGATTATTGCTTCAGAGCGATCGTCACGAGACTCGCGAATGGCTTCCTTCAATCTTGTTAATCCGAACTCCTCGCCTTCTGGATTCGCCCATTCATAAAAACCATCAGTAGTCATTACGAGCATGTCGCCTGGATCCATGTGTACTTCTACTCCGTGGCTGTATTGGATCCCTTCCAGCATACCTAAAGGAATTCCTTGAGCTTCGAGATCCTCAAATATGTTAGCCGCATACTTATATAAGAGGATCGGACCATGTCCCGCCGACAGTACTTTCACGTTTGAGTTTGCGGGATCGAGAAATGCCACGGCGAAGGTGACAAAGCGGTTTGCTGATAGGTCCTGAACGAGAAGCCGATTCAGACGATCCAAGAGTCCTTCCTGTTGACCATTCGCTAGAAGACTCGCTCGCGCATACGCTCGACATGCAGTACTCACGAGTGCGGGTCCGATGCCATGACCCGTCGCATCGCCGAGGCTGATAGCGAATCGACCATCTGGTAGCGCCTGCCAGTCGAAATAGTCGCCGCCGGTCTGATCAGCGGGTTGATTCCACCCGGCGATCTCGAATTGGTCCAATCCTGGTGCTTTCACCGGAAGAAGACCCTCCTGAATCGAGCGCGCAATATCAAGATCGTGATTAAGTTCTTTGAGCTCGCTTTCGAGTTGCGCTTCTCGGAGAGCAGCCGCGACATGGTTGCGAATCTGCGCTGCCACAAGAGCTCCAACTATGCCGCCGGCCAAGATAAGACTGGCATAGACCAGATAAAAGGGCAGACGAAATGCTCCCAGCCTCTCTTCCGAAGTGTGAAACGCATCCTCGACATAAAAGGTAACCAGGAGATAACCCAGGCTAGAGAACAAACCCGTCAGAAGCGTAAGAGTCGGACTCAAACGCAATGTTGAAAGAATGATGAATAAGAAGTAGAGCAGCACGGCCGGAGCAACGAGCGCCTGGTAGGGACTAACGAATTGGCTTGCAATCAGCAGGAAGAGTGCGACTGTCGGAAGTTGGCTTTCGATGAAGACATTAAGGGCCCAAATGACTGGTGGTACTTCTTTATCTTCTTTGAGCGCTTTACGTACTGCGCGTAGCATGAATAGCTCGTGAGCGATAACGAGCGCAAGAACAACAATCTGTGCGGTAAGCAGCCGAAAGTCTCTAACGTCAAGGACGCGGACAATTGTGAAGACCGACAGTGCGGCCAACAGTCCCAACAGACCTACAATTCGATACCATTCGCTCTTGAGAGTGGCGTGATAAAAAGCGTGCGACTCTATGTTCTCCACACTCATGGTTATTGCCCGATTTGATCGTAGATGGCGAGTTTAGGGCGAGATACTGTCAAAACT
>JBKPAL010000329.1:0-6546 GCA_046726395.1 Acidobacteriota bacterium | reverse complement strand
AGATTTCATGTTACGCATTGAAGACGATGGTCGGGGTTTTGATCCTGGTGAGGTCAGAAGTAATGACGGGCGAGGTCTGGCCAACATGCAAGCGCGCGCGAGTCTGATAGGCGCCGAGATCTCGTGGGCCAAACGAGACGGTGGCGGAACGGTGTTTTGTCTACGCAAGAAGAATCGCGTGTTGGCGAAAACCTAGTGTTGGCCACCGATCCGGATCCTGAGTTTTCGCCAGCTTGTCTTTGACCTTCTCTGTGGTTCTCTGTGTCTCTGTGCCTCGGTGGTTTTCTTTAGTGTTGAATGACACTCAAGGCAAAGAGAACCACTGAGACACAGAGGCACAGAGACCCACAGAGGAGATTGAAACATCTGGCAGCGATGGTTTAAGAGCAAGACTCGCAACTGCATCTCCCATGATTAATCCTGCATTATTCAGGCTTACCGACGAAATAGAAGCTGCTCTGCTGTCCAACAACCCTGTCGTGGCTCTGGAGTCCACAGTTATTGCTCACGGTCTCCCTCGCCCAAAAAACCTCGAAACTGCATATAAACTCGAAGAGATAGTTAGATCAGCCGGTGCTGTTCCCGCAACCACCGCAATTCTCAACGGTCAGATTTGCGTAGGTCTTAACGAGACCGAGTTACGGCAGATCGCGAACAGTGAGGACATCAGAAAGATCAGCATCCGTGATCTTCCTGGAGCAGTCGCTCAAAAATGGAATGGAGCTACGACAGTTGCGAGCACGATCTGGGCAGCACATCGCGTGGGGATCAGGGTGTTTGCCACCGGAGGAATCGGTGGAGTTCATCGAGGAATGCTGCCTGATATCTCAGCCGACCTACCTGAGCTCGCTCGCACACCGATCATCGTCGTGTGTTCGGGGGCGAAAATCGTTCTTGATCTCCCCGCTACACGTGAGTGGTTAGAGACTTACGGAATTCCCGTCATTGGCTACGGCTGCGATGAGATGCCCTCTTTTTATTCGCGGACGAGCGGATTGCCAATTGATGTAAAAGTAAATTCAGCACGAGAAGTCGTTGAACTCTATCTGGCCCAGCGAGAACTGCTGATAGAGGCGGCGCTACTTGTCACCGTTCCTATTCCTATCGACTTCGAAATACCGTCAAAGCAGTTGCAGTCGGCGCTTGATGAAGCTTTGGGCCGAGCAGAACTAAACCAGGTTAGCGGTCGAGACCTCACGCCATTTCTTTTAGCCACAATGTCAGACTTAACCAAGGGTGCAACGCTCCAAGCAAATATCGCTTTACTCGAAAACAATGCTCGAGTAGCCGCTGAGATTTCTCATAGCATGGCACCATCGTCTACTTGATGCTTTAGCAAATACTTTTCCGAATTTTGGTCCTGAAGTAACAACCCTCAACATACGTTGAGCATCTCAGCGACGAACAAAGTACCTCCCCAGCACAGAACATTTAAAACGACACACAGTAAGGACCAGGCGGAAATCAATAGATTCTTCGCGTCGTCGTAGTGTGCCAGCACCAGGCCAGTCCATGGCGTTCACCCGTGTAGATCAAAGGTGGACCAGTACAGATCTATCTTTGCGCATCGGGCGCCATTCGAACAGGAACCTTTTCCCTCGCGTGTTGTCTCTTACTAAGTAACGAGTCTCTCTCCCCGGCTCTCCGATCAATTTCTGAGAAAGGAGAACGCCCATGCGCAAGTTTTTGCTCCAACAAATCCAAGTTAAGAATCCGTGTACTGTTTCGTGGGACTCGATGGTTGGCAATGAGTACGTTTGCTTCTGTGAACACTGTCACCTGTCGGTTCATAATCTCTCCCAGCTTAATCGCAAGGAAATACGACATCTGATTGCTAAATCTGACGGTCGTCTTTGCGTCCAGTACATTCGTCGTCCTGACGGTTCGTTAGTCACGAACAACTCGTTAGAGAAGCTCCATCGCATTGGCCGCCGTGTAACGCGCGTTGCCGCGGGTGCCTTCACAGCCACGCTCAGCGTTACTGGAGCTGCCCAACAACCCTCAATCTGCAATGGCACCTCATGCCCTCAAGCTACCGTTGAGCAGACAAATACTCGCTGGAGACTGGGCAGCAGCATCGCAGGGGCCATTACCGATCAAAACGGTGCTCGAGTTCCCGGAGCAACGGTGAGCATATCTAGTCCTCAAACAGGTCTGGCGATGTATACGAGTGCCAACTGGCAAGGTGAGTACCGATTCGAGAATCTCGAGCCGGGGAGTTACGACATCAGAATAGAAGCTCCTGGTTTTGCTCCGGTTGAAGTCAAGCAAGTCTATCTGTCGCCCGATAACGAAACGCGAATGAACCAGATTCTGAGAGTGGATCAACTTGAACAGCAACAGGAAGTGGAGCCTCAAGCAGAAATCTACTACGGCTCAACAGGTGGAGCTGTGATTGTGGTTGCGCCTTCTGATCCCTTCGTTCGGGCCGCGCAACAAGATGACATCGATACCGTGCTGTCACTCTTAACCGGACGCGATGTAAATCTGCGAGACAAACAGAGTGGTACCACTGCTCTCGAGCATGCAGCACAGAATGCCAACCGCGAGTTGGTCCAACTTCTCTTATCAGCTGGTGCAGATGTGAACGCCAAGAACAGCGAGGGCGAGACTGTTCTGATGATGCTCGACAGTGATGCTACGAACGATCTTATCTGGGATCTCTTGAACGCCGGCGCGAGAGTGAACACTCACGACAGCGCAGGAAATACTCCTTTGATGGATGCTGCGAATGGTGACAACCAGGAGCTCGTCAAGACCTTGTTGGAAGTCGGTGCTGATGTGAATGCAAGGAATAAAGAAGGCCAAACCGCGCTGATGAAAGCCGCCTCAGAAGGCCAAGTAAACAACCTAAGAATACTGATCCTGGCGGGCTCAGAGGTAAATGCGCTGGATACGAAAGGGCAAAATGCGCTGTTCTACGCAACAGATAATTCACATGCCGCGGCGGTACGGCTCCTGCGCTCTCATGGTGCGATCGAAGCTGTAGCAATGAACAAGGAGAAGACTATAGAGCACTGAGCTGGGTCGGAGTGGCTTTGCACAAGAATCTCGAAATCCCATCACGGCCGAGACTGTATAAAAACTCGGTGCAGGGTGTCAGGAAGTCGGTACCACCTCGGAGTAGCGACTGTGTAAAAACCCAACAGTCGAGCCCTTCGATCTTGAGCGGGGGTAAACCGCCCTTCCGAACCATGAGACTTTCCAACTTGAGTCATTGCATCTGCTGTCGAAAGCCGGTCGAGCAGCGATCATCAAACTCAACTTTGAGAGTCTCATGGTCCGGAAGGGCGGTTTACCCCCGCTCAAGCTTAGTTACACTCAGTGCCCGATTCTTACACAGTCTCGGAAGTTGGTGGATCCTTCAGATCCGCTTGAACTGCGTAGCCGCTCTAAGCTGTGGTAAGCTTACGGCCTAATCCCAATTCAAACCAGGAGGACTTATGGCTGACGATGATGACAAATGTCGGAACGCTCCCTGCACTTGCAAGCAACCACCTGATGGCAAGTATTGCAGTGCGTCTTGCGAAGGAGCGGGCGATACGATCGAAATAGATTGCGATTGTGGACATCCGGAATGTGCAGGCAACTTCTAGCTTCCGAAATGAGTTTTTGGCGCACAGTGGAAGAGGCACAACAGGGGCCTCTTTCTGCTGTAAACAATAGAAGAAAGACGCTTCCTCATGCCGCCAGGCGTATGAACTCAGCTGCCAGCTTAGGACCTGTGCCTTCGTCCTCATGTTTGAAAAAGACGAACGATTCTTTCCAATCTTGTTCCCGAATACGTCTAATCCATTCCATTAGATTGTGTTCGTCATAATTGACTCGACGCAGACGCAAGTAACCCCAATCAGCGGTCCTGTCGATTCTTGAGACCGGCAGATCATCCGTGTCAGATACAACCAGCGGCAGGTTCTTCTCCGAAAGTACGCTAAGCACATCGTCGTCAAACCATGTCGGATGTCTAAATTCGAAAGCCGCACGTGTTTGCGGCGGGAGACCATGGACAAACGCTTGAAGCCGCTCGAGATCTTTTTTCATGTTGGGAGGTAATTGAAAAAGAATCACGCCGAGCTGGTCTTCAAGCACTGCCACGGTGTTCAGGAAATAATTAGTTTCTTCCTGAACGTCTTTCAACCTCTTGAAGTGTGTAATCCGTTGTGACGCCTTAACTGAAAACTTAAACGTTCGAGGCACCTGGCCTTTCCAACCCTCGAGCATGGACTTCTGTGGCAGTCGATAGAACGTGTTGTTAATCTCAACCGTCGGTAATCGCGAACTATAGTAAGCAAGCATCTGCTTGGCCGGCAGCTTCTCGGGATAAAAGCTACCCTTCCATTCTTTATAACTGTACCCGCTAGTGCCTACGTGAACATTCATTCGTTAAATTTTGGATTGCGAATTGCGAATTTCGAATTTTGTCCTTTCCATAATTTTGTGTTGGAAAGACCAACGCAGGAAGTAGGCGACTTAAATCCGCAATTCGAAATTCGCAATTCCTCAGCCGTTGTCGCGCCAAGTGATTGTGTGATACACACATCGTCAACGCAAGCATTAGTACTCAATCCGGAGACAATCTAACCCTTTATGTCCAGCGCGACGACGAACATCGAGTCAGTTCTTCATGAAGAGCGCAAGTTTCCCCCTCCCCCAGAATTCTCGGCTCAAGCGCACATCAAATCCAAAGAAGAGCTGGAGAAATTGCGATCCGAAGCAGACGCTGACCCCGAAGCTTTCTGGGCTCGCATGGCTAGCGAGCTTGAGTGGTTCAAGAAGTGGGACAAGGTACTCGAGTGGAAACCCCCACATGCGCAATGGTTCATCGGCGGCAAGCTCAACATCTCTTACAACTGCCTCGATCGACACCTGAAGACTTGGCGCCGTAATAAGGCTGCGCTGATCTGGGAAGGAGAACCCGGTGAGCAGCGCACGTTAACCTACCAACAACTTCACTCCGAAGTCTCACTCTTTGCGAATGTACTGAAGAAGGCTGGGGTGCGAACGGGCGATCGTGTTGCACTGTATTTACCACTGATACCGGAACTCGCAATTGCAATGCTGGCGTGTGCTCGAATCGGGGCGACCCACTCAGTGATCTTCGGCGGCTTTTCAAGCACAGCTCTCGTTGATCGAATCAACGATGCTACATGCAAGCTGGTTGTCACAGCGGACGGCGGTTGGCGACGCGGCAACGAAGTTAAGTTGAAAGCAGCTGTCGACGAAGCTTTGAAGCAGACGCCTTCAGTTACACATTGCATAGTCGTTCGTCGAACCGGAACTCGCATCCAAATGCAACCCGGAAGGGACCACTGGTGGCATGAATTGATGGAAACAGTTGAAGCAGAGTGTGCCCCGGAAGAACTGGATAGCGAGCATCCACTTTTCATACTCTATACATCAGGAACGACTGGTAAGCCCAAAGGCATTCTTCACACAACCGCCGGTTATCTTTTGCAAACGCATCTGACAACGAAGTGGATTTTTGATTTGAAGGATGAAGATATTTACTGGTGCACTGCAGACATTGGTTGGGTAACGGGACATAGCTATGTGGTCTATGGCCCACTTTCAAATGGTGCGACCGTATTGATGTACGAAGGCGCTCCCAATCATCCCGAACCCGATCGTTTCTGGAGCATAGTTGAGCGGCACAAGGTGAACGTTCTCTACACTGCACCGACTGCGATTCGAGCATTCATCAAATGGGGCGAGCAGTGGCCATTGAAGCACGACCTTTCCAGCTTGCGTCTGCTTGGGACAGTCGGCGAACCGATCAACCCCGAAGCGTGGATGTGGTATCGCCAAATAATCGGCAAGGCGCGTTGCCCGATCGTTGATACGTGGTGGCAAACGGAGACTGGTGCAATCATGATCTCGCCTCTTCCGGGAGCTACGCCAACTAAGCCAGGGTCTGCAACGCTGCCGTTTCCAGGCATCGATGCTGACGTAATGACGCGTGATGGTAGATCGGTGGGACCAAATGAAGGCGGCTACCTTGTCATCAGGCGTCCATGGCCATCGATGCTGCGGACGATCTGGGGAGATGACGAGCGGTACCGGCAGCAGTACTGGTCGCAGATAGAGAATATTTACTTTGCGGGCGATGGGGCCCGGGGCGACAAAGACGGTTATTTCTGGATTATGGGGCGCATCGACGATGTGATTAATGTGAGCGGGCATCGTTTGGGTACCGCAGAAGTCGAGAGCGCCCTGGTTTCTCACGAATCCGTTGCCGAGGCGGCCGTAGTCGGGAGACCTGATGATTTGAAGGGTTCCGCGATAGTAGCATTTGTCACTCTCGAGGGTTCACACCGGCCCACGGACGCCCTCAAAGAAGAGCTGCGAGCGCATGTGACGAGGGAGATCGGCGCCCTGGCTCGTCCCGATGAAATCAGGTTTTCCGACGCTTTACCAAAGACCAGATCAGGAAAGATCATGCGCCGTTTGCTTCGAGAGATTGCAACCAGCGGATCGGTAGCGGGAGACGTGACAACGCTCGAGGACTTTTCGGTCTTGGAAAAGCTAAGAGCAGATGAAGAGTGAGGA
>JBKPAL010000328.1:0-10350 GCA_046726395.1 Acidobacteriota bacterium | reverse complement strand
GGGGGCGGGTGTCCCGAACTTGGCGCGTGCTCTTTAGGGGTTAAAGGATCAAAGAGCGGCTCATCGCGAGTTCGCTGCAAGCACTCATTGAAGCCGGCGTGGATATTAGCCGTCCTTCCAAAGGAAACTCGCGTCCATCGCTGCTACGTAGATGAAACAGTTGTGACTGCTGATGAAGAACCAATGGCGAAAGCCACCGTCGGGTATTGGCTCAGGTAGCTGCGGGCACTCCTTTAGCACGCTGAAGTCGGAAGAATCCGACGTTATCCACAGCTTATCCTCCTCGAAGATGTACTCTCTTTCAAAGGAGTAGCGAGGCGGCTCTATCACGCAATACAGTAAGCCGGTTAGCTTCAACTCGGCATGACGACTAGGCGGTTCAATTTTCTCGTCCGGCGAAGTTAGATCGACATCTATTAAGAAAGTGACTTCTCCCCTTCGGTAGTCAATGCTAATTCCCAGAATGTCCGAATCGTGGAAGCCATTCGGTAACAGGTCACCGACTTCTTCGATTGTCATTTCTTGCCTGAGACGAATACTTGGTGAGAGTCATTAACGCTGCTCCAATGACTTTTGCTTGTGTGCCTCGACTTCTTCGACCGTACGTAGAGTCAGGTCATCATCGTCGATCGGCACGCCAGTTTGAATATCAATAAAAACGTGAGGTACTGGATCTCCCCGGTGTATGGACAGATCCCTGATGGCCTCAACCGAAAAGATCTCGCCCTTGTATTTGACATGACCCCCAGCTTTTAGCTTTTCTTGTTCTTCCTTAAGTCAGCATTTAGTTGATTATAACCAAGTCGTTCGACAGGACGCTAAAACCGTCTCAAATACTCAGCAAAAATAAAGAAAAATGACCAAAAATTTAGGTAGGTAGTAGGGTAAACCTGCGTTGACTTAGTTTCGCGGGAAACAGGGTATACAAGTACTAGGGAACGTTACCCCATCGGCTACACCAATGCTTGCAATTCATTAAGAAGGAGACCTGCTGGTATGAGTGTGCCTGCCGAAAAGGCGTTAATAGATATGACGGACAACGAGCTCAAAGGCTTACTGAGGACTCTTGCGTCGAAGGAAAAGTACCTCAACTATGGCTACAACGATGTCCGTTTAGAGCTGGAACGTAGACGCGTTGAACTTTGGTCGAAGCTAACCTTCTTTTTGAGCATTGCCGCCATACTCGTGTCTGTAGTGAGTTTAGTTATAAGTGTGCTCAGACGTTAAGATTCGTTGGCTCTCTTAGCGAAAACAACGGCAATTGGTTCGTGTCTAAGAACCGCCGGCTCTTAACTAAGAAGTTGTTGTCTGATTCTGCGAACTCTATTCGCCTTTCTTTCCGAGGTTCACCACCACTCCGAACGCAAGCCGGCCACGGTTATGTGCTTCACCAAAAAAGTTTGGGCGAAAATAGTCCAACTGGAACGTGCGGATCGTTAGACGATCCGATACCTTTAGATCCAGCCCACCGCCCACCGCTGAACTGAATCCAGTATCAGAACGAGAAAGCCTTTGTCCGAAAACGACCGCGCTCTCGTGGAACCGAGTTGTGCCAAAGAGCGTGTAAGCAAACGGTGTGAATCGTTTGCCACGACGCGAGAACCTCGGCCCAAAAAGAAATGAATGCGCATCTTTGTTGATGCGCACCGTGCCATCTTGCTCGCTGCCGTAGTGACCGCTGAAGTCAGCTACGATGCCGAACCACTTGTTTACATTGCCGGTGACCGATGTGTTCCAACCATGAAAGTTTCCGCCCGCCCATGAATACCCACCAAAAACTTCAGCTCGGGGTGTCTCCTGAGCGAGAACTGAGGTCGACACAAACAAAATCAAACAAGCAATTTCCAATGCCTTCCGAATCATTTCTCTTCTCTCCTTTAGAAAGTTGTGTTGATTGGATCCGCCGCAAAATGGGAAGAGAAGTTGAAATGACAGAGCAGCGTCGGATTCCGAGTCAGAAACTCGCTGCCCTTAGATAGGTGACTTGAAAGGAATGGTCGCCCGAATACTTATATGTTGACGTACTGATATACGGTTTCGGACGTTCTAGTTGTCAGAGTGGGTCGAAGAGAATGCGCGGAGGGTAAGCACGGATGCGGGAGGATGGCGGGTTAGCTCTTGCTATGAACCTGTACTCTTATTGTAACCGTCCTGATTTTCGTTTTGTCCTCCCATTTTTCTGAATTCCGATGGCGTGAGGTTAGTGTGCTTTTTGAAGACGGCGTTGAATGAAGATTTCGAGTTGAAGCCCACGTCTTCTGCGATTGCAAGAATCGAAAGGTGTTTCCTCTCAGGATCAAGAAGTCGCCGTTTGGCTTCCTCAACGCGATGAGCGTTTATGAAGTCGAGAATGTTTTGTTTCAGATGTTCATTTACGACCTGCGACAGGTGCTGGGCTGGGATCGACAACTTTGTGGCGAGTTTCTGGAGCGTGAGATTGCCATCGGTATAAAGTTTTTCTGGCTCCATCGCGTGATGAAGTCGTTGAAGATATTTCTGAGCGCGCTCGGTTGTGAGGGTCGACTTTTCATATTTCTTAACAACGCCAGGGCCACCGCTCCCCGTAAGCACTTCAGAATTTCGCAGGCCGAGATAAGCCAGCACGTAAACAATAATCGTCAGGCCCAACGGCAGAACTAAATTCGTATGACCCATGTAAGCGGGAAATCTCACATCCAGCGCATAACGCGCAATCGCAATAAACCAAAGGACAATGAAAGAGATGACCAGGAATCGTATTTGAACGAGAACTGCGGTTTCGTATGAACTCGGCTGCTTCTTGAGAGTGCGTGAATATCGCACCAGTATGATCACTATCAGAAATAAATAAATAAGGAATTGAGTGATAACAAGTGCCGAGCGCGTGTAATACCAATCAACTGAGGACAAGGTAGCGAGCTTGTACTCACGGCTTTGTAAGTAATAGGGGATCAGAAAGATCGCAACGAGCATGGCTGGCACAAAGTGCAGCCAGTCCTTCTGAGTAAGTTTTGATTTCGTGATGAGGCATCTGACGTAGAGAAACAGCAGCGGCCCACCCAAAAAATCAAAAGGATGATTGATTCGGGCCAGGTGCGGATAGATCAAAAAGTAACGTGTGCTGCTCAGAAGGGTTGCGCTTACGCCAATAGAAATAGTTACTGCCACCGCTGCGAGGAGCCGGTTGGCTGTGACGTTGCCGCGCCGAATCGTAAGCAGTAAGAGTGCAAGCAACAACGCCTGGCCGACCCCGAGAAGGCACAAGATGATCACTGGATTTAGATTAATTTTCATGCGCGGTCGAAAGCATAATGAAAAATGAGTAAGGAGAAAAAGCGACTATGCCTATCGCGAGAACGGATGAAGGTCTGTCAGCAATACTCATCGGGGATCTTTTGTAGTGCTGTAGAGACGGAACAGAACTTCAAGTATAAAGATTCAGCCGATCATGAGTCGTCTAATACTCACTGATCGGTCGTCGAGCAGCCAAAAACGAAACGTGATGCGTAGTGCATCAGTATAGCAACATTGTCAGGAATGGAAGCGATGGAAACCTGTTTCGCATTGTGCTGTGCAACCGTTCTCCTTGTCGTTGGTTGTTTGAAGGCAGTTTTATTTTGACAGCTCTCAGGCTTGCATCTAGGCTGGGCCGTAATCCGATGGTTCGTGGTTTGAATCCCCTGTGGGGACCATGACCATTCACAATTGACGATTGCCCATTTTGCGTCTCAGGAGGGTTTAGCAGATGAGGGTCGCAATCTTGTGCGCGCTGGTGCTACTGCCATTTTGTCCAGTTCAGAGTCAGACAGTGCTGCCTCAACAGTCACCATCGCCTGAAACGGCGCGGCCTAAAACGACGCCGCGCGTTGACCACCACCAACACCTGTTTAGTCCTGCTGCTGGCGCGCTGGTTTCGGGAAACGCCAACTCACCCGGTATTAGTGCGACCGATCTCATCGCGCACCTAGATGCAGCCGGCATTCGTCGCGCGTTGGTGTTGTCGATGGCTTACACGTGGGGCAGCGCGAATCGAACTGTCGAAAATGAATACGAGAAAGTAAAGGCCGAGAATGACTGGACCAGCCAGCAAGTGGCGCAGCACCGCGACCGTCTGCGCGCATTCTGCAGCTTTAACCCGCTTAAGCCATACGCGTTCGACGAATTGGTACGCTGTACCAAGGATACACAGCTGCGTGCTGGGCTTAAATTGCATTTCGGAAATTCTGACGTGGATCTCGATAATCCCCAAAACGTGGCGACGGTGCGTAAAGTCTTTCAGGCTGCCAATGATCGGCGGATGCCAATCGTTGTACACATGCGTACTTCAATATCGAAAGCACGCAAGTTCGGCCGTGATCAAGCGCGCGTGTTTCTGACCGAACTTCTTCCTGCAGCTCCTAATGTGCCCATTCAGATCGCTCACCTTTGCGGTGCAGGTGGCTACGATGATCTAACTGATGCAGCACTCAATGTGTTTCTGGAAGCGATTGCCGCAAAAGACGCGCGCGTAAAGAACCTATGGTTCGACGTTACTACCGTCGTGCGTCCGAACATTACGCCAGATAAAGCGAAGCTCGTTGCCACGCGCATCCGGCAAATCGGAATACAACGCGTGCTCTACGGGTCGGACGCGGCGGGTGGTGGTAACCTGCTTCCGCGCGAAGGGTGGGCGGCTTTTTGGCAGTTGCCCTTGACTGAGAAAGAATTCAAAACGATCGCTGAGAACGTCGCTCCTTACATGCGATGGTGACGTGAGGCTTTGGGATCGAGATTCTTACAATGCCGTGGATCGAAACACTACCGAGAGGCACCCTACATGCTAATTCTCTCGACTCCACCCTTTCTCAATTCAAGGTTGACGTTTTGCATCCTCTTGGAGGAGATCGGATTGCGAATAACCCACTCTTGCGTCAGCGAAGCGATGAAGAAACTCGCAATCATGGAGAATAGATAGTGGCGAGCCGTGCGACGACAGAAAGCTTGATTGAACCATACGGCGGCGTTCTGGTTGACTTGCTTGTGCCACCTGAAGAAAGGGAAGAAACACGGGCCCGCGCAAGCACATTGCCCCGTATCAAGCTAACTCTGCGGACACTTTGTGATCTGGAGATTCTCGCCACGGGTGGTTTCTCTCCTCTTAGGACTTTTCTTAATCGAGACGATTATTTACGAGTCACCGAGGAGATGCGACTCTCAACCGGCGAACTATTTCCTATCCCCATCACATGCGGAATCGATCCGGCAGCCGACGTCCAAGTGGGCCGTGAGATAACTCTCACAGACACGTATGACAACTCGCTTGCGATTCTGCACGTGGATGAAATTTACGAGCGTGACCCAAAGAAAGAAGCACATTTTGTTTGCGGCACTCGTGATCCGCGACATCCATTGGTTGCTGAAATGCAATCCTGGGGAAAGCTCAACGTAACGGGTCGACTGCGAGTGTTCGACCTTCCGCGACACTTTGACTTTAAGGATTTGAGACTGTCGCCGTCCGAAGTACGCAGCAAGTTGACGGCGATGGGTCGGCGCAACGTCGTGGCTTTTCAAACACGCAACCCTCTCCATCGCGCCCACGAAGAGTTAACCAAGCGATCAGCCAGTCAGGTCGGCGGAACTCTCCTATTGCATCCCGTCGTCGGCATGACGAAACCTGGCGACATCGACCATTACACACGCGTGCGCTCGTACAAGACGCTTGCCGAGCACTACTACGAACGTGACCGAACCATGCTTGCGCTAATTCCTCTGGCGATGCGAATGGCCGGACCACGTGAGGCTTTGTGGCACGCGATAATCCGGCGAAATTATGGTGCTAATCATTTAATCGTCGGACGCGATCATGCCAGCCCCGGGAACGATTCAGATGACCGTCCCTTCTATCAACCGTATGAAGCGCAGCGGCTCCTCGAGCAACATAGCGCGGAACTCGGTGTAACGCCGCTACCTTTCGCCGAAATCCTCTACCTGCCCGAGGATGACCATTATGAAGAGGTGTCGCGCGTTCCAGCCGGCAAACTGACCATCGCTATTTCAGCCACGGACATCAAGACAAAATACTTGGACCAGGGACATTCTTTACCAAGCTGGCTTATGCGAGCGCAAGTGGCAAAAGTCTTAGAGCACGCACATCCACCGCGCGACCGTCAGGGATTTTGTGTCTGGTTCACTGGTTTGAGTGGAGCGGGCAAATCGACGATCGCGAACATCCTTGCCGTAAACCTGCTTGAAAGAGGGCGTCAGGTCACGGTGCTCGATGGCGACGTGGTGCGCGCGAACCTCTCTGAAGGTCTTGGCTTCAGTAAAGAGGGTAGGGATGCAAACATCAGACGCATCGGTTTCGTTGCCGCGGAAATCGTGAGGCACGGCGGCGCATGTATCTGCGCGGCGGTGAGCCCATATCGCGCGACGCGCAACGAGTGCCGCGCAATGTTCGCTCAAGAGCACTTCATCGAAATCTTTGTTAATACTCCTCTCGACGTCTGCGAGAAGAGGGACGCCAAAGGCATGTACCAGAAGGCACGCGCTGGAAAGATTAAAAACTTCACCGGCGTCGATGATCCCTACGAAGAACCACTCGATCCGGAGATCGTCCTGGACACTGTGAATTACTCTCCTGAAGAAAATGCCGCGCACATCATCGCCCGACTTGTAGAACAGGGATTCGTGCACGCAGCATCATTCGCCGATGGGCCAAGTTGCTCTACTCAAGACGATGATTCAATCTAAGCAACCGAGCTGTTGTTGACGGTGTATCTGTCATCTGATCAGGCCGGCTTTAAAGTCTCGCTGCATGTGACGGCAAGCCGTCTGGTGTGAGGCGCCGGCTTGCCGCGCCGGATACGAGTGAAGTTGCTCATCGAGCTTTGCCCCTGGTTCGGCCTTGGCCCAATTGCAAGAACAAGCTATGCACGCGGCGTTGTTAGGGCGAGCCCGAACCAAGGGCTTAGCCCAGAACGTAAATCGAGCGCTTACGGCACGGCAAGCCGGCGCCTCACACCAGACGGCAAGCCGAAGCGGAGATCAAGATTTACTTTTGAGGCAAAGCCGAACAGCCTCGACCGCCTTGAGTCTCGGTAAGCTACAATCTCATTATGCTCAAGTTCTTCCGGAGAGTGGACGAAGGGTTGCCCTCGCACCATACTTCGGCTCCCCATTCTCACCTGATGCCTATCATTGTCGGTTCGCCTCGTTCCGGAACTACGCTGCTGCGATTCATGCTCGATGCACATTCGGAGTTAGCTATTCCCCCCGAAACAGGATTTCTAACGCTTATCGAAAACCTAACAGACAGAGGTGATAAGGGACGCGAGAAATTCTTCGAACAGCTGGTCAACTACTCTTCTTGGCCAGATTTTGAAATTCCGCAGGAAACTTTTTGGGACACGTTAACTAATATCACGCCCTTCAATATCTCAGAGGGATACAGGGCTTTTTACCGACTCTATGCTGCTCGTCTCGGAAAACCGCGCTGGGGAGACAAAACGCCGATCTACTGCTGCTACTTGAACTCCATCAGACGAGTATTACCCGAGGCGAGATTCATTCACATCATCAGGGATGGGCGAGACGCGGCTCTGTCACTACGTCAAATGTGGTTCTCGCCAGGCTGGGAGATAGAAACTCAAGCATTATCCTGGCGCGACTGTGTTCTTGCGGCGCGGCGAGCAGGTGTTGGGCGCCACGACTACATGGAGGTGCGTTATGAGGAATTAGTCCTGAACACCCGCGAGACAGTAAAACGTGTGTGCGCTCATGTGGGGCTAACTTACGAAGAGGCCATGTTGAGTTATTACAAGCAAGCTGCCGAACGGCTAAAAGAGCATAAGGGGCGTTCGCTACCCGACGGCACGCCGATGTTAACGCAGGAACAGAGGTTCCAGCAGCAACAGCGATCGACACAACCGCCGGACCCGACATGCGTCTTTGCCTGGAAGCGAACGATGGATAAAGAGGAGAGAAAAAGGTTTCAGCTTGTTGCGGGTGATCTACTAAAAGAATTGGGTTACGAGGTGTAAATCCTACTGTCGTAAGAATTGCTCTGTTGGTGAATGATGGCTCTCGAAATCCAGACGTCTACCAATTGCCCATTCTTTAGCACCGTTCTGAGCTAAAACTTCTTCCCGTGTCAGGTAGCGATACGCCTGATTGCGTGAGGGCCAGAGAGGTGACTTTTCAGGGTCCTCAATTCTAGTTACGACGTTTCCCTCATCATCACCGTAGAGATGCATTGTGACCCAGCAATTGCGGTCGTCTCCTTGGAACCACGGCCCGGAACCCAACAAGAGCCAGACGTGCGGACCACTATCGCAGTGTACAAGGTGAGCGGCGACGAACTTGACTTCGTAGTCAGGGCTGTACCGAAGGCTACCCCAGAACACGGGAAACTCTTGGCCACAACCACAGGGACATTGCTGTGTGTCGGATATAACGTCTCCAATGCTTTCAAACTGTCGCGCGCTGTTTTCCATCGGGTTTTATTGGTACGAGGGAAGCCAAATCCTGCGTCGCATTGTAACAACTTCGCGCGGCGGAGTGTTTGCCGTTAGGTTGAGTATGAACAATCACCAACTGCGGTCGGTGGTATTCGAAGAGACCTCTTGAGCAAATTTCTTTGATAGGTTGGGTATGAACAAATCCACCGACTGCGGCCGGTGGTATTCGACGAGACCTCTTGAGCGAATTTCTTGATAGGTTGCGCATGAACAAGTCCACCGACTGCGGTCTGTGGTGTTTCCGACAATTAAGGCAAAGCATCAGGCCCTCATCGTATCAAGTAAAAAGCAGTCTGACGCGGACGAAACCACTTCATTGCGTCCTTAGTTAAATACGCATCGTCTTCCATCATTATCGTGACCTTCTGTCCACTCCACTCTGGAACTGCAGTAGTAGTATTCAGTTCGATTGAAGTGTACGAGCCCTCGCGAAAAGGTGGTTCCAACGGAGCTCCAGCGGAAGGACGGCGAAAATCAATACTGGCACCTAGTGCATGTCCCTGATTGCCGACCGAGTGCGAATAGATCATTGCTTCAATTCCAAGGTTCTTCATATCCGACATGGCGGCATCGTAAACTTCGAACCCCTTCGCACCCGGCTTAATATGAGTAAAGAGAGCGTCCTGAAGACGGTTCGTATTCGCGAGAGCCTTCTTAAGCCCATCCGGAACATCCTTCTCTCCTTCGCGCAACACGTAGCCCATTTTCTGCCAATCGGTACTCAAGCCCATGTAATTGACTCCGCAATCAATGTGAATCACATCCCCTCGCTGGATGACGACTGATTCCTCAGCAACGCTGAGAAACTGAAGCGTCTTACTCGACTCCTGATTCTGTCGCTGTAGCCTTAAGTCAGGCTGAAACCAAACATCCAAACCAAAACTGTTCACCTGTTGCAGGAACCACCAGCGAACATCACCGACGGTGGTCTTACCTGGTGTAATCACTTCGTTTGAAAATGCGCGCTGAGTCAATAAGTCCGTAAGAGTCACTGCGGTTTTATAAACTTCAAGTTCTTCAGGTAACCGCGTATCCATGTATTCGACAATCAGTGGAGCGGCCGAGACGAAACGTGATGCATAGTCTTGCCCGAGGGTTTCTGTCAAAAACTTATAGGCATCATGAGTGAGACCATTTGTTGCTCCACGCGTTCCTCCCATGTTGAGAGCGATCGATCGGGGATTTCGTTCTTCAACAACACGACGTAGTGTTGCTGCGATGTCTTTGCCGGGAGGGTTCAAGACTTCGAAGAAATACTTCAAGTGTTCTTCCGGGTAGCGGACCAAGGCCAATCGATCGAGTCTGTCTCCACCGCGATCGGCGAAAATAAAGAAGTCGCGCCTGCCCACATAGGGAATGGGAGGTGCGATATAAGCCGTCACCGGATCAGGATGAAACTCTTCATTGGTCACGATCCACATCTCAATCTTTTGTTGACGCATCATTGGAAGAAGCATGGTATCGAGCCGTTTCTTCAGCCAGCTCTCTCGCACAATCTGTTGTTCTCGCACTGACAGGAGCTTTGGAAGCGATTCGACATTCTTTCGGGTTTGCGGATAGATCGCTGAAGATGAGGTCGATATCAGAAGAACACTGCTAGTCAGTAGAAGAAGCCGTGCGGAATTTTTCATGACTATCCTTTAAGTTGGAAAAAATTGCTGACGCCGAGAGATTGATTGATGGAGCAGTCTTTACAAATCTCAGATGGATTCACAGCCTCTGATCGAGAACAACATCAGTTGAATGTCGCTGTGCTGGCATCTTCCATCCACATAAGATCATTACCACCAACCAGCCAAAGATAAAGTTCGATGAAGCTGTTTCTACAAGATGCACCATTCGCACGTCATGCGGCATGAATGGGTTCGGTATTAAC
>JBKPAL010000327.1:0-2766 GCA_046726395.1 Acidobacteriota bacterium | reverse complement strand
GCTCAGTCCGGTCGGTTGATGGATAGCATTATTCAAACAGATGCGGCCCTTAATCCTGGCAGTTCAGGCGGTCCGTTGGTTAATTCGAGGGGAGAGGTTGTCGGCGTCAACACAGCGATGATTCGACCGGCGCAAGGTATCTGCTTTGCCACGTCAATTGACACGGCAAAGTTCGTCGCAAGCCGGCTGATTCGCTTCGGAAAAGTTAGCCGTAGTTATCTAGGTTTTGCTGGGCAAAATGTACCTATTCCGCGGCGCATCGTTCGTTATTACAACCTACCTGTCGAGAGCGGCATCTTGATTGTTTCGCACGACGGTGATAGCCCTGCCAAAAAAGCGGGAATGCTGGAAGGGGACATCATAGTAAGCTTCGAAGGACATCCGATTAGCGGCATTGATGATTTGCACAGGCTGCTGACGGAACAACTTATTGGACGCAAATCATCTCTAGTTGTTATACGAAGAACCGAGAAACTGACTCTCGAAGTAGTTCCTGAGGAGTCAAAAGCTCGGGAGTAATTTTTTGAGCACAAATCATCAAATGTGCGATGCGGGTTTATGAATCAGCCTGACGTGGGGCAGGCGAAAGGAAGGTGTTTCATTGACTAGACTTGAGAAAGATCAAGCTCGGGTTAATTTGATGGATTCAGTGCCGGTTAAGTTTGGGAACTCGCCTGAGGAGATCCTGGACGAGGCGATCTCAATAGATGACATAGATGAGGTTTTGGAGAGGCTTGAGCAATCGACTCGCGTCGAAACTGACCGTGAAGAACTGCTTACGGCGGATGGGGCGACGTCTACAGTTTCGACAGACGAAGAGGAAGACTCTCTGCCAGTCGAGATTGAGCTTGATTTGTCTGCTGGCGAGCTCGATCGCTCTTCAGATCCTATCAGGGTTTACATGCGCGAGATGGCTCTCGTGCCGCTCTTGAATCGCGAGCAGGAAGTTGCCATCGCAAAGCGCATTGAGTGGGGCGAGAAGCGTGCGCAGAAGGCGATCAACCGTTCGCCGATCGCTCTTGTTGAGCTTTTGAAGATTGGCAAGGAGCTCGAACAGGGAACGATTGCTATTCGTGACGTGGTCGCGTTCTCAGATCAGTTCGAAGTTGAAGAGCAGGAAGACAGATCAGAAGAGTATTTGCAGCGAACGACTGAGATCATCCAGCAAATTCGTAAGTTGTACACGCAAGCGCTCAGACAACTTCAAAACTATCAGACTGAGCAAAAGGCTACTCGCGGGAAGGCTTCGAAGAAACTCATTAGGTTGAAGCGAAAGTTAGCGCGAACGCGTTTGGCAATTGCGAAGGAGATCGACAGCTTGCAGCTGAAAGAGGCAGCTCGCCGGCGACTTGTCGACGCAATCAATGCTGTTAACAAGGGAGTGCGGGCTGAAGAAAAGCAGATTCGCACGTATTCCGAGAAGCTCACGGCAAAGCGCGTCTCAGCTGCGGATAAGAAAGAGTTTGCCCGACGAGTTTCAGCGGCCAAGCGCAACATAAAGAAGATTGAGGCCGAGCATCACGTTTCGGCGCCGGAGATCAAGCGTTCATACCAGATGATTGTGACCGGTGAAGCGCAAGCTGCACAGGCTAAACATGAACTCACCGAGGCCAATCTGCGCCTGGTGATTTCAATAGCTAAGAAGTATCAGAACCGTGGTCTGCATTTCCTGGATCTCATTCAGGAAGGAAATCTTGGTCTGATGAAAGGCGTGGACAAGTTTGAGTGGCGCCGGGGCTTCAAGTTCTCGACATACGCCACGTGGTGGATTCGTCAGGCGATTACGAGAGCGATTGCGGATCAGGCCCGTACGATCCGCATCCCTGTCCACATGATTGAGGTTATCAATAAGGTGAAGAACGTTTCGCGTGAGTTTGTTCGGGAGATGGGCCGTGAACCAACGACTGAAGAGATCGCACGAAAAATGGATAGTTCGGTAGATAAAGTAAGCAAGGCTTTGAAGCTGATGCAGCAGCCAGTCTCGCTGGAGACGCCCATTGGCGAAGCCGGCGATTCACAACTCGGAGACTTGATTGAAGACAAGACTAGTGAGAGTCCTGCGGAAAAGGTAATTGCCTCGAATCTGCGGGAGATTACTGGTGACTTGTTGCAGACGTTAAGTCCACGAGAAGAGAAAGTAATTCGACTGCGTTTTGGTCTTGATCCGGAAGGACACGAGCGCACATTAGAAGAAGTCGGTCAGGATTTTAATGTTACTCGCGAACGTATTCGGCAGATCGAAGCCAAGGCGCTTAGGAAGCTGCGGCACCCTTCGCGGGCACGTGTCCTTAAGAACTTCACCGAGGGAACCGGACAGCAGTAATCGTTAGGAAGAGATTAGAAAGAGGAACAGAATGAGTGAGAAAGTAATTGCGGTTAGTGATAGTTCGTTTGAACAAGAAGTGCTTAAGTCAGAGGCACCTGTGCTCGTCGATTTTTGGGCCGAGTGGTGTGCACCATGTAGGATGATCGCTCCAACGGTCGATGCAATCGCCGAGCAATATGCGGAGACGATAAAAGTAGTTAAAGTAAACGTAGACGACAATCCAGCTATCTCAGGAACACACGGTATTCGAGGTATTCCGACTTTGATTCTTTTCAGAGAAGGAAAGGAAGTTGAGCGTATAGTAGGTGCGACCAGTCGAGAGTCTCTATCTCGGTTGATTGAGAAGCACAGCCTGACGACAGTCTAAAATGTGACTCTTAGTCCAACAATTCATGGAGTGCGTTGGGGGGTTCTTTCCCGTCAGCGCACTCCATCTTTTT
>JBKPAL010000326.1:0-16490 GCA_046726395.1 Acidobacteriota bacterium | reverse complement strand
CTCTGTAGTTGATAGTGTGCTTCCTGCGATTCCCTTAGCTGAGTGATTGATTCGATCACGACACTGGTGAAACTTTGAGCGGGGGCGACTTGAATTTAGCGATTGTTGAATCTACCGACTGCCCCCTTCCTGACTGCGCTTCTCAATGTTGATTTGAATCCTTCTACCCCTTATTGCAGATCATTCACCAAGGTGCGGCGGCCGCGAGCGTCCACCTCAACCCGCGTGATCTTCTTGAATCCAATTCTCTGCTTAACGTCAGCTTGCTGATTAGCGACTAATACTTCCCTGGAGACGGGCTCGCCTACTTCTTCCGGCGGGTTATCGAATAACAGATTGGAATGCTGGTAGCACTCAAGGTTTGGTTGGAGATTTTCTGCAACAGCAATCAACTGCCGATGAGGACACGTGACTTTAGACAGCAATCCGGTTTCGGAATCTATCTCTACAAACTTGATACCCGCAGGACATTCGAAAGTTCGACCGCCCAGTTCCGGACGCAACTTCACCGCATTCGCAACGAAATCTACCCAGGCGGGCAATGCTGACGCAGCACCCGTCAACCCCAGCTGCCGGTTGTCATCAAAACCAATCCATACGACACAAACCAGATTAGGCGTAAAACCGACAAACCAACCGTCGCGAGACGTGCCCGTCTTCCCCGCGAGCGCAACTCCCTGCACTGAATTGCGCGCCGCTCGTCCCGTGCCCTCATCAATCACACCTGACATCATGTTCGTGATCATGTAGGCAGTGGTGGGACTGACTGCCCGGGTTGCAACGACCGATTGCGTTGCTGTCGCTTCTGCCATTCGATCGATGACTACTGGCTCTACAGCCTTACCACCATTTACAAAAGCAGCATACGCAGTAGCAAGCTGAAGCGGAGTTACCTCAGTCGTCCCAAGCGCGAGAGATGGATATCGTTCCGGCCTGGGAAGCCCAAAGCTCTCCGCAAATCTCGCAACTCGCGCCAGCCCGGTTTGCAAGGCCACATCCACCGTCACCACGTTGAGTGACTTAACAAGACCGGTGCGCATAGTGACATCGCGCATTGAATAACTGCGGCCAAAGTTCGCTGGTCGATAATGCCGGTTCCTGTCATACAGGAAATCACGAGGCGCGTCGCTGAACATCTGCACTGGCGAGAAACCACTTTCAAGAGCAGCGGCATAAACGAAAGGCTTAAAAGCGGAGCCGGGTTGGCGGCGTGCGTCAGTAGCCCGGTTCAATTGCGACTCGGCATAGTTTCGCCCGCCAACCATCGCCAACACTCTACCCGTGTGTGGATCTAAAGCGACCAACGATGCTTCAGGCTTAACCGCACTGTCTTTGAAAAGTGGATCAAGCTTCTGCAGTTGCCGCTGGATTGCAAGCTCTGCAGCTTGCTGCAAGTCCAAATCAATCGTGGTGTAAACACGAGAGTTGGCTCTCGCGAGATCCCAATCGGCTCCGGCTACTCGTTCCACGTAATCAGTAAAGTACGGAGCAAGCACGCCAGTTGTGGTGTCTGGACGGGCTAGGGCTAAAGGTTCATTCGCGGCCGCTGCTGCTTCTTGTTCGCTAATCCATTTGCTTTGGACCATCGCCGTCAGAACGAGCGTTCGCCGGGATCGCGCGGCCTCCGGATGTCTGTCAGGTGAGTAATGAGCTGGTGCTTGAATCATTCCGGCAATCATTGCGGCTTCAGACAGCGACAGCGTTTTTAGTTCCTTGTCGAAGTAGAGTCGGGCCGCTTGATCGACTCCGCGAGCACCCGTGCCGCCGCGTTGGCCCAGATATACTTCATTGCAGTACAGCGCAAAGATGTCTTCCTTGGACAAACGTCTTTCCAACGCGATCGCCAACATCGCTTCAGCGTACTTGCGTTGGAGAGTGCGTTCCGGAGAGAGGTAGGTATTCTTGACTAGCTGCTGGGTAATCGTAGAACCACCAGAACCCCGGCTATCTGCTTTCGCATTTTCCACCAAAGCACGGGCGATTCCGAGGAAGTCTATGCCGCGGTGATCAAAGAACCTTCGATCTTCAATTGAAAGAATCGCGTGCACTAGAACGGGCGGCAACTCGGCGAATGTGAGTGCTTTGATTCTGCTCGTCCTTGCCGAATGGTCATTTGTAATAACCTCGGGCTCGAGAGCGAACGATTCAAGTGTTAGACCATCGCCTGCGATCTCACTGATTCGATCTTCAGCGAACTTGATCTGAACCATCTGAGGACTGTCAGCAGTCTTAGAGTGAGAATTGATCTCCACAACGCGATCGTGGAGCTCGAATGTTCCACTCCAAAGATCACTGCCTTCCTTTTCAACGTAGCCCGCGCGACGAAGAGTAAGAGCGAGTTGGTCGGGACTAAGACCCTGGCCCAAGCGCAGAACGCGTGGAGCTGCATAGATACCCGGACGGCTAGTCAGGTATCCCGTCGCCAAGCGAGCATCGATCAGTTTTGCGTAGTAGTTGTATGAGCGTAGGAGTGTGCCGAAGCCGACGATTGCGGCAATCGCTACGAGACTAGCGATGAGACGAAAGGCGACCCTGGGTTTGGCGGAACGACACTGCGATCGAGTTGGGGCGTGATACCAACGGCGTTCGGACAGTGATGTAACTTCGACAGGCATCGGCGTGCTTTCGCGTCTATCTTGAGTGGTGGTAAATCTTGGCGGGGGTAAACCACCCTTCCTAACCTAGAGACTTTCAGGCTTGACGGCTTTCTGATATCGAAGGGCTTTCAATCAGCGACGACGTCACTCAAATCTCAGAGTCTCGGGGTTGGGAAGGATGGTTTACTCCCGCTCAATGATCGCCATACTCAACTTTCAGACTTTCACGGTCTCTACTCAAGACAGTATCTGACTCGCTGGCAGGGGTCCTTCGAAAAAGCGAATACAGCCCAGCCTTCAGTGCTCCAGAAAAACGTGTATCTGTTGTAAATGCCTAATGGAGAGCCAATTCTTATGAGGAAGAGAATCGCGAGCTATTTAGAGACAATTGTGATGTTTTGGTAGACTCAGGTAGTGGAGGTCAACGGCCGTTTTGCGAGAGCTTCGCGGCGCCGTCGCAGTTGATACCATTTCGGCATCGCCTTAATCGCTTCTTCGATTAACTCTTTGATCCTCGGCACAGCCTCAATTCCCGACTCATAACCCGCCTTCAGCAGCTCCTCCGCCCGGCCCATTTCATCCCAGCGAATGTGACCTACACGAGGCCGGATCACCGCGTCCGCATGCGTTAGCTGATATCCAGAAACGGTCCGCTGCACCAGCATCATCGATTGCAAAACGACACCTATGATTGAGAGCGAAGGACCGAGGAACTTTGCACCCTCGGCATTGACGTCTACAGCAACGACTATGTCGGCGCCCAGCTCCCGCGCAGCACGCGAAGGAATATTAGCGACAAGGCCTCCGTCTACGAGTTGCCTACCCGTATCGTCCACTACGGGAACGTACCAACCCGGAATCGCGCAACTGGCGCGAATCGCGAACGCAATGTCTCCAGTGTCGCGCATCACCACGGCTTCACCGGACTTCAAATCTGTCGCGACTGCAGCAAAGCGGATCGGCAGCTCTTCAAATCTCGTCTTTGGCAACCGGCCTCGTAGATATTGCTCGAGTCGTTCATTAGTCTGAACACCGAGACGCGACATAGTCATTCGACCGATGTCACGCCACCGGAGCTGCCTTGCAATTGTTTCAATCTCACTTAGTGGCAGTCCTGAAGCCATTGCACCACCGACCAGCGATCCAGCTGACGTTCCAGCGATGCAGTCAATCGGTATTTCGTGTTCAGCAAGAGCGCGCAGCACGCCAACATGGGCTATCCCTCTGGCCGCACCGCCTGAGAGCGCGAGACCAATTACCGGCCTTTTCTTGTTATTCCCAACCATAGGCTTACACAGGATTAAGAATCACAATCTCAGCCCTTTCCCGAGCATTGTCGAGGAAAGCGTCAATGTCGGATTCAATTTTAGCCTCCTCCAACGTTTTATCGATCTCGTCCCGTGCCTCTTCAAGCTTCGGGACGATGTCTCCCGGGTGCTGAGCCCGGAACCTGCGGACATATACTTGGTTGTAGTAATTGACGATCTCTTTGTCCGTGATGACAACGAAATTTCTAAAACGGAAGTCCAGATACTTTTCAATCCTCACCCGCTGGTCCAGGATCTCATTAAGTTTATCTGCCGTGAGGCCCACACGCTGGAGCCGCTCTTGAAATGCGCTCGGTGACGGGAATGCCTTGACGAGCTCGTCACGGGCCTTTGCTATCTCCTCGGGTTTTGGTTCGATTGTGGGAAGCTTCTCTGCTTCTTGCAAAATCAGTCTCTGATCGGTTACGAGGCGAAGAGCGCGGTTGAGAGCTTCAGAGCTGGGGTTCACGAGAGGAGTGTCAGGCTGGAGCGCCAGTTGCCAGATAAGATCCGAATAGGTAACGAGGCACGTACTACCACAGTCAGTTTGTCCGCTCGCGTTGACGGTTGCGACAAAATTGTCGATCACTTCCTGCGCCCGAACAGTGTCCGCGCCCAACCAAGTCACAGATACAATGCAAATCAACATGAGCCTTAGGCGCATAGCATTCGTATCCCTTCGTGACCTTTCGTGTGATTTCGTGGATCGCTCCATCCCTCCCGCCTTACAAGAACGATCCAATAAATTACACGAACTAACACGAACCAATCTCCGTCGTAATGTTTTGTGTGAAATGGTGGTTTGTTCTCGCATTGCGATTCCCTTAAAACGTTTGACTGAACCTGAAATGCAACTGGCCCTGGCCCAGACGATAAACTGCCGGGGGTGCATTGAAATCTCCAGCAGGACTTCGTTGCGGAATCAGGAACTCCGGCGGATTGAGTAAGAACCCGTAATCCACCCCTAGCGCTCCACCCAAGGGTGTTTGAATCCGAAATCCCAAACCAACTGTATGCGACCAATGCGCGCGCAAGTTCACCCTATTGATCATGTCCATCAGACTCTCATTAGGAGGAGGAGGAGCGCTCTTGTGAAAGAGATCTCCAACTCGTCTATAAACGTTGCCACCGTCATAGAACGGAACTACTTGAAGCGACCGCGTCAAAGGCACGCGAGCCTCGAGATTCACTACTGCAACAGCGTTGCCTCCAACCGGAACCGTAAACGGATTCAGGAAAACCGGATCGCCGTCTGAGTCGCGAAACTCGCCTTCAGGAATAATCACCTGCCGTGGCCCTGCTTCCTCAAAACGAAATCCACGCAACGTGGTTGACCCACCTGCAAAGAATCGTTCGCTGATAGGCAGCGTTAGATCGATTTCGTCAATCGTGCCGGTGTCATCGCGATCGCGCGGATTGAAAATGTTTGCGAGACCCAGGGTGGCATTTGCTGCCAGAACGGTTCCCCGGAAACCATTCAGTTTGTAATACCGGCGATAATTGACATTCATCCGATTGAACGAAATGTTCCCGCCAAGTTGCCTTAACGCCAGCGCATAATCGACAGAAAAGAACGCCCCGCGAGTCGCATCAACCTGGTTGTACCGACAAATCTCTCCAGGTCGGCCGCCTTCTTCATCCGCCAATGCTCTCGCCGGCAACAATCCGCGCTCGCATCGTTCGCGGGTGTCTCGCACAAACGAGCCACCAAAACGGGAAATCCGCACAGCGCGATCCGGTTGCAGAATTGGCTTCAGTAGAAGACTCTGAAGATTAAAAAGGCGCACGTCTTCGTACGTGTAGTTTGCGAAGACTATCGTGTGTGTCCTGCGATCCAGCACTCTTTGCGTTTCGACTCTGGCGGTAAACCGGTTGATCGTGGGATCATCAACAACGTTTCCAAATTCGTCGATCGGATGGCCGTCCTCATCCAGACGTTGCACGATGCCCATCGTTCCGCGGTCAATGGCCGAACGGAAGAACCGCGTGACAGTAGAATCTCGCTGATACTCGACGGAGAGTGCGAGCGGAGCAAAACGACGTGCACCGTACCGAGCAAAGCGTGGATCCAAGTACTCGAAACGTAGCAGTTGCTGCAACCGGCTTACACGCAAACGCATGGCACCGTGCCGCAGTTTATTCATCAGATTGACATTTGAGATCTCCAGCAGCCCTAACGGTCCAGTATCGGTCGAGTAACCACCGCCGTAGTCCATAACTCGAGGTTTCTTTTCTTCGACATCGATAATAACGTCCCGCTTTTTGAACCCCGACGCAGTTTCACCTGCCGCCTCCGTGCTAATGATTACTTGTCTGTAAGCGTCGGTGAGGTAAAGATCCCGTTCGGCGTCAGAGATATAGTCCGCACGCAACACGTCACCCTCACGCAGTGAAGTAGCACGTACAATGGCATCGCGTTTCGTTCGTTGGGTGTCGGCGTCACCAGTCACACCATTGACGATGATGTGGTTGATAAAGACTTTATCTCCCTCGCTCTTCAGCCAGTAGACCAACCGCACTTGTTCGTCATCACCCTTTTTCGGCAGCTCCACTATCGAGAAGTCCATTTGAGCGTTGACGTAACCGCGGCGCGCATACAATCCCAGCATGCGGTCTCCGTCACGACGCGCTTGCGAGAGAGAAAATGGCGCACCCACAACCGTGCCCAAAACGGTGAGCAGCCGTTCTTCTGTGTAAATCTTGTTTCCGCGAACTTCGACACCGGCGACCCGCGTAAGCGGTCCTTCAATTACATTGAAAGTGATGATCAAATTCTCGCCGTTCAAAGAAACACCCTGTAAGACTTCGACTTCAGCGTGACGAAAGCCGAGATCTCGCATGTAGGTCCTTATCGTTCGCTTGTCCTGTTCCAATAATCCGAGACTGGTGTACCCACGACCGTAACGGAAGAACGGTATCAGTCCCAATGCACTTGCTTTCTGAGTTTTCAGATCAGCCGCCACATCGTCGTACGTGAGTTTGTTAGTACCAGTGATTCGGATGTCGGCAAGCCTGAAGCGACGACCTCGCTCGATCTCGTAAACAATATCGACGGTGCGTCCGGACAACTCTTCGGGATTGAGTAGGTCGCAAGTTTCCTGAGTACCGTTCTGCGTGAGGCCTGCTATTGGCGGATTGACAGTGCAAACCGGGGTCACTTCGGCAAAGAAGTAACCGTCTTCCTGTAATCGATTACGTACACGGCGAGCGCCTTCGACAATTGCCGAAGGATCAATATTCCCTTCGCGCAGCACGGGCAACAACGCACGCTTTGTCTTCTCACTTAATTCGTACTCTTTGACTTCAACATTCACCTTCGGGCCCAGACTTCCGGCCAGGGAAATGTTAATCAGATTCTGATCCGCATCACGTTCCACTCGAGGCTCCTCAAGTGTTGGTGCCAGATAACCTCGATCGATCAATGCCTGGCGAATCGTCTTTATGTCTTCGCCTAACGCCTCTCGAGTAAAGGCGGCGCCCACTTGCAAACGAAGGTTAGGCTTTACCGCCGTTAAATCCGCCCGCGGAATATTGATGTTGAAAGTTCCCACACGCGCCTGTTCACCTAAAACGATCCGATATGTCACAGTTGCGCGGGTACCGCTGGAATCCAGTTGTTCTGTATGTTCGACAGTCGCGTTGAAGTAGCCACGATCACGTAGATAGACCTGAACTTCATCGGCGTTCCGTGCGACGACCTGATTCGAAAGACGAGTACCCGGTTGGATCAGATTTAAGCGCGTTCGAATCTCATCCGTTGAGATCCGGGTCCCGGTAGGCGGGTTGAGTTCGATCTTGATCTCGGCGATCTGTACCTGCCGCTTCAGAACAAAGCGTAAACGGATAGGACCAGAAGAAGTCGCAGTTCCATCAACAACCTCGACACGCGCATTAGCAACTCTTCCCGAATCAAACAGCGCCTGTAGCGAGTCGCGAATACGCACCATTGAAAGTTCAGTGTTGGCAGTGACTTTAAGCAGCGCAAGGAAATCGGCCTGGGCGGCCGCATCGGGTGGCGAACCTTCAAAGGTAACTTCGATGGAGGTGATCAGCCGCCCTTCGTATTCGGCCAGCCCTGATTCAATGGCCGCTGCGCTCGAATAAGCGCCAGCGAAAAGCAGGATCAATAGAACGACGGACGAGACAGTTACAGAATTAAGACGCCCGGCAGAACCGTCAGCCGCAGCAAGCACTGGCAAGGGAAATTCTCTATCTCTGACTTGACCCCTGTTACTTTGCCCCATGCTCAGAACCGTTTCCTAAACCGAATTTCAAAACTGAACGCGTTGTTGCGGGTGCTGAGATCACGCGTCGATGCCTGTTCATATTGGGCTATGAAGAACAATCGATCGGAAACGCGATACTCAAGAGCCACGATCTGATTCGGGTCAGAAGTAACATTCGTCGAGTAGGTAACGACTAAGTCTCTGCTGATCTGCTTGCCCAAAGTTAACCGGGCTGCCGGAGAGGAGCCGCTTCGACCGCCGATCACGGGGCTGATCTCAAACCGACTAAGTCCGAACAACCGGCTGGTGGCGCGCTGCGCAGGCGCGTTAATTAATGCATCAGTTAAAAGGCTGGTAGCTGTTCCTAATCCCGATTGCGAGAGAACAGAGGTGCTCGTGTCGCCTCCAGCGAGTTGTCCAGTTGTTATCAACGACACGACGTCAGCTTGAGGTAAAGCAGGATCCGAACGAACAACGGCTTGTGGCTGCGACAATGGACCGGTCAACAGGACTGTGACTCGATAACCGCGAATCTGCGCTTCAGCCTGGATGTTCAGAATGGGATCCGCGTTGGGACGCGGCGGCAGATCCAACAACGCGCGGACAATGTCATAACGATCGTTGCGAAAATTTAAGGTGCCACTTGTCGCTGTGATTCGTCCTGAAATGACTGGGTCCTTCACTGGTCCGTTGATCCGCAAAGACAATGAACCAACGAGATCCGCCAGGTTGTTGCGCATTACTAACGCGTTACGACCTTCGACACGAAGATCGTTGAAGAGTGCTGCACGAATGAACTCGAGCTCCCCTCCTTCTTCGATTGATTCCTGCCGCCCGAAGTTGATCAGATCCGCGAGCTCAATGTCTTGTGTGAATTCGGCACGTCGGACGTTCACTACACCGCCTATAAGCTGCTCACGCGAGGAGCCTTTGATCTCGAGATCTGCATCGACTGTTGAACGGAAATTTTCGGGGTACGGAACGGATATCTCGTCGCCGTTCACATGAACGAGGAAACTTCTGAGCGAGATACCATCGAGCAACGCACCGCCAGTCGCTGAAACCCTTCCGCCACCCATCGTCCCGGTAAGCGTCTCGATTTGAGCTTGATCCGACGTAAATAGCACCGTCGATCTGAGATTGGAGATCATCCAGCGTTCGTTACCGAGTAGCACAGATACAGATGCGCCGGTAACCGATGCAGTGCCGGTGAGTCGCGGCTGCTCGTAACTCCCGATTACGTGAACAGCAACCTCAGCGGTACCCGAAGAGAAGAAGTCCGGCGAGAGTCCGTTCAGTACACGCAGATTTAGACTGCCGTCGACGCTTAGATTTTGGCGACCGCCCGGCGCAACAGCGAGAGTGCCACCCAAGGAGATGTTTGTTCCTGGACCAGTAAACTGGGTCTGCTCAAACGACAGCTCATTTCCGGTGAACCGCACGATGAGAGGTGTCTTCGCGTCAAGCTGGACGTCCTCGACGCGAAAACTCATGTTCGAGAACGTCGCAGTCCCCTGCAGCGCTCTGGTTGAGAATTCATTGTCTTCATCAATGAGGTTGCCGGTTATTTTCAAGTTTCCGCTGGCACGGCCCGAGAGCTTCACATTGCTTTGAGGAAACGCGATGCCTAGGAGTGTGGTGAGATCCGCATCGTTAAGGGTTGTTTCAATTGTCGAGGTCAGTTCTGCACTTGCAAGGTTGACTTGGGCGGAAACAACTTGCGGCTTACCTAACAAACCAGTTGTCAGATTCACGTCCAATACTTGGTTCTGAGTTCTGCCGACAAGTGCGAGAGTACCTACGGGACGGCCGTTAACGGTGACATCGCGAGCTTGTCCATCCAACGTGATCTGATAACCAGAGATATCTTTCTCATTGATGTTCCCGCTCACATGCGCAGTGAAGTCCGCAACACCGGTCACATTACGTAGGGCGGGGTTGTTGGCCAACACTCCAAGCCGCGCGAGCTGAACGCTCTCGGCTTTTCCTTGAAAATCGAAATTCTTCGTAGTCGTGTTGTAGGTCCCACTCGCAACGATGTGACCGGCCACCAATGACGCGTCGATGCTTTCGACGTTTACGTTCGAGCCGCTGAAGGTTGCGCGAACTACGAGGCTTTGGAGGGGTTCACCAGCAAGGCGACCCCGACCAAACCTCAGGTCCGCGGTGCCCGTCATCGCGTCAGGTATCCCAGAGACCTTGATTTGCCCGGAAACTTCGGATTGAGTTTCTGAGACCACAGACGTCGGTGCACTACCTGCAGGCAACAGAGCCAACAATGCAGCTGCGGTCACGCGGTCGAGCGTGGCTTCAACTGTTGCGTTGTTCTTGCCGGTGCGAAGAGCCAACACCGTGAATTGCATTCCACCGCCATCGCGTTCGGTCAATCGACCGTCGACGATGCGAAGCTCTGCGGGGTTCATTGTGATCGACGCTGTTAGCGACCCGAGATCGTTTCCGTTAATGACCAAAGAACCGAGCGACACTCGACCATCGATATCCGGAGAACTGAGGCTTCCTTTTAGTGTGCCGTTAAATGCGAGTTGGCCCGCGAGGCTTACTCCATAGGTACGCATCTGCTCGGCAACGTCCGATAAGAGTCCGGACGAGATCAAAATCGCCTGCAGCTCGGCAGCGTCCGATGAATTCAGATTTACGCGGAGATCAGAGTCGCCTGCAAAAGAGAATTGACCGGTAGCTTGAAGAGATGTGGCAGGTGTTTTCAAATCAACTCGATCGATACGGAACAAACCATGATCGGCGCGTAAAGCGACTTGTCCGGACAGCGGCACTCGACCGTCCTGCGTATTTGCAGCAGCCTCAACCATCAACTGACTGTTGATTGTCCCTGTTGCCCGCTCAAAGTCAGTGCCCGGAAAAGTGACGTCTATTTCTCCTGTAGCCGTTCCTGCCAACGGCACGGGTGAGCCGGCTATTGCCGTCAATGGACCAGCCACATCAATTCCATTAAATCGCGCGGCAATACGGGAAGTTCCGTTACCAGTCAAAGCCAGTCTGGCATTTCCTGTGGCGTGGCCCCTGAAGATATCGGCTGAGAAGGCGTTGAGCTGAATCTCAGAATTACTCGCTACTACTGCGCTGCGGACCTGGCCCAGTTCCATTCGACCAAGCACGCCGCCACCAATACTCAAGTCAGCACTCGCTCGATAGCGACCTGAAGGCTCAACGACGAACACAGGTTTGGCGAGCTTTACGTTGTCCGCTTGTCCATCAGCAAGCTTCACTGTTCCCGCGTCGATATCTGCCGTTGAACCCTCTATTCGTCCTTCCCGAACGGACAGTCTTACGCCCGCGATGTTGATGCTGCCGATCTCAACTCCTTCACCAACCGTCTCTCCAACCTGCACATTCTTCACGACAGCGTTTGTAACGCCACCGCGATCCACAACATCAATATTGTTCGCCGTCACTCCTTTTACTTGAGCTCCAGAAGCGTTGATGGTGCCAGCCTTCGCCACTGCAATGGTGGCGATGGTCACGTCGTTTTCATTGCGAACGCGAATGTCAGAAGCCGTGATTCCATTTACTCTCGCGCTCGAAGTTCGGAGAGTGTCAGCGACGAACTGACGGAACGAAGCAGAGAACACTCCATCTTTCAATTCCGCCCGCGCATCACGGAGGATCAATCCAGTCATCGTGGTGCCGTAGCTTCGTTCAGCTGCCGCACGCAACTCGCCCATCCAACGAAAGTCCGAACCCGTCCCCATCACGTTTCCTGCCAGCTGTACGTTGTTGAGCTGAAAATCACCTGCAGCCAGCAGTTGTGCAACAGCGCGACCATTCACCTCATAAGATTTCCCCTGGCCGTTACCGTTCGCCGTCACATCGAGACCTTGTAACCGCACGCCGTCCGCTGCCAGAGCGTCAGACTTGATATTGCCTTTAACCTGGTAGCGATCGCCCTCACCGGTCAGGGTGCCCACAAAGCTACCCACGCCGCGTAACGTTGTGCCTGGATGAAACACGTCTGACACCTGCGTTAGATCGACAGTCGAAGTAACGTTCATCTGATACTTAAGCGCGCGCCAATCATCCATCGTTCCTTGCAGTCGTGTTTCCGCGAGCGGCGAGCGCAATACCAATTCGTGGATCTCGGCGCGAGTCTGATTCACGCGACCACGCGCTTGGAGCTCGATGTTCTCAACCGGTTTTCCGTCGTAAGTGAACGTGGAATTTGTCGTGGCGAGGGTCACCGTATTCATCCAACTAGATTCAGGTGCAGTCGGATCATCGGGTTGAATTGTTGCTGTCAAATTGCGCGCCTCACCGGAAATATCGTGACGAGCGTCACCGTAATGGATCACGCCATTCTTCAGTTCCACGTGAGCAGTTGAATAAGCGAAAAGGATGCGACGGTTCGGATCAGGCGGAGGAATGTGAAGATTCCGGAAATTAGTACGACCTTGCTCATCGAAAGTCACCCACGCTTCGAGACCTTCGATCTGCAAGTCTTTGAGATCAATGTTGCGGTTGAGACTTAGTGCATAGAGATCTTCGACCTTAATAGTAGCCAATAGTCGATCGATCTTGCCTAGTTTCTCTCCGGTCTGCGAATTGAACAGTTCGAGTCCTAACATCTCCACCGTCTGTGGTGGAAACGTCGTATGAAAGTCCCTTATCTCAGCGCGAATGCCGTAGTTGCCGAAGGTGTTCTTGATCTGATTGGCAACATACCGGTCGACATAACCGAGCCGGTAGACGAGGACGGCGAGCAGAATCAAAGCAACGACGCCGATAGATGCGGCAACGGTCGCAATGATTGCATTACGACGATTGAGATAACGGCGTCTCCGCCGCTCTCTTGGCCCGGGAGTTTGGGAGCTCTGGGCTGGAACCTTCTCGCGATCGTCTACACTCATAACACGCAGCCGCCGAAGGCGGCTCGGGTGAACTCAACTTTCCGGAGGGAGAGCTGCGAAAGCGTAAAACAGAGCCCTTGGAAAACTCAACCGAGTTTTGGACCAGGCTCTGGGCCAAAACTGATGGCGAGACGCTCAGGGGAGTTGCTCTTTGTCTTCAGTCGTCGCGGCGATTTCTGAGTGTGAACCATTGCTAAGATGGGCAGGCTCACCAAGCGAGATATTACCTACGACTTCCAGTTCAAAACCCTCTAACGCTGCCACTTTGGGGGGATGATTCGACAGTAGCATAATGCGTCGGAGCCCCAGATCGTGGAGGATCTGTGCTCCGACTCCGTAATCACGATCTATGCCATAGCCCGTCTCCAAGCTTGCTTCTTTCTTGGTAAGTCCGCGCTGCTGCATCAACGCGTATGTACGCAACTGATTAACCAGGTCGAGACTGTGCTCGCTCTGTCGAAGATAAAGCACAACACCCTGACCGGCTGCGGCAATCTTCTCCAACGCCGCGTGCAATTGAAAACCCGTGTCATCAATCAATGAGCCAAACATATCGCAGGTAACATTCTCAGTATGTACGCGCACGAGCACAGGATCAGACGCCTTGACCTGGCCCATGACCATTGCCAGGTGCACATCCCCATTAATCACATTCTCAAATGCGATTGCGCGGAAGCGTCCATATACGGTCGGCAAATCAGTTTCAGCGACTCGGCGTATCAGTGTCTCTTTACTGATGCGGTAACGCACGAGGTCTGCGACAGTGATCATCTTCAGATTGTGAGTGTCCGCGAATTTTTGCAGTTCCGGAAGACGAGCCATGGTTCCGTCGTCGTTCATGATTTCGCAGATGACTCCAGCCGGATAGAGACCGGCGATTCGAGCGACGTCCACGCTCGCTTCGGTTTGACCCGGACGAACCAGCACTCCGCCTTTCTTTGCCCGCAATGGAAATATGTGACCGGGTCTCGCGAGATCCTGTGGCTTCGTGTGCGGATCGACTGCAGCGAGAATTGTTGTCGCCCTGTCCGCCGCCGAGATTCCCGTAGTGACGCCCTTACGCGCATCGATTGAAACAGTGAAGGCTGTCCCTAAGTACGAGGTGTTGTCGGCGACCTGAGTAGTGAGATGCAGTTCGTCGCATCGCTCCTCAGTGAGGGGAACGCAAATGAGACCACGAGCGTGACGAGCCATGAAGTTGACGATCTCAGGTGTGACTTTCTCAGCTGCACAAACGAGGTCGCCTTCGTTCTCGCGATCCTCGTCGTCAACGATAATGATCATCCGGCCTTCGCGTATTTCAGCAATGGCTTCGTCGATGGTGACAAATGGCATATTTCTTAAGAAATTCCGTACTCAGGATTGGGAGACTCGGGCGATTCATGTTACCTGAAAGACCCGATTTTTTCGACCAAGCCCCCTAAAGAATAGGTCTTATTTGACCTCTAGGACCTATTGCAGTCTGCCTCTTTCGTTTAGGAGACGTTCTACATACTTCGCGATCACATCAACCTCCAGGTTAACGTCATCGCCGGGTCGAAGGTGACGAAGATTTGTCACCTCCCATGTCTTTGGAATGATCGCAACTTCAAAATACTCATCGGCAAGAGACGCGATTGTCAGACTGATACCCTCGACAGCCACTGAACCTTTGAAAACTAGGTAACGAGCAACTTCTGGCGGATAGGCGATACGCAAGGTCCATGAACCTTCACGAGGAAGAGCATGCAGGAATTTTCCTCGCGCATCGACATGACCCTGAACGATGTGACCGCCGAGCCTGGTTGTTGGCGTGACTGCCCTTTCAAGATTCACTGGCGCGCCAGCCCTGAGACTACCGAGCGTGGACCGCTCGAGGGTCTCTAGCGAGCAATCAGCGGCAAACGAGTCCCCACGCAAATCCAACGCAGTAAGACAAACTCCATTGACAGCAATCGAATCGCCTTCTGCCGCACCATTCGTCACGATCTTCGCCTCGATCACTATGCGGGCATCCTCGCCACGCCATTCGACGTTACGCACTCGTCCTAATTCTTCGATGATTCCAGTGAACATTGCTTACGGCTGTTTGAGGTCTAGTGTCGGCAAAAAGATCCACGAAATAACACGAATGAAAGACCGTGATATTAGCGTAATTCGTGTTACTTCGTGGATCGTCTCACTATCTACTTCGGCGGCGATCAGAAAACCCACTTAATTAGCGCGATTACTACGAAGAGAAGCGACGCGACAGCCGCTGGTCCAAAATTCAAAATCAGCTGCCACTTTGGTTCACATTTAGCCCGTGATTTTGGCATGACCCCCTCCAGTTCAGTTGTTTCAAGCAAGCTCAACGCCGGCGCGCTTCTCTGTCTTCTGCCTGACCGCCGCCAACATCTCTTGTAAGACCTCTTCAACGCTCAATCCCGTGGAGTCGATAACGATCGCATCTTTCGAAACTGCCAGAGGCGAATCCGTTCGAGTACTGTCTCGCCGATCCCTTTCAGTCATGTCGGCCAACGTCTCATCAAAGCTCGTTGCCCGGTTCTTCTCTCGTTCCTCGTTGAACCGGCGCTCGGCTCTCTCTTTCGGAGAAGCAGTAAGAAAGAACTTTATGTCAGCGTCAGGAAACACCACAGTACCAATATCGCGACCGTTGAGCACGGCGCCTCGTTTCCCCAGCTCTCGTTGTCGCTCCACCATCGCGCGACGCACAGATGGAATAGCCGAAATGACCGAAGACATGTGCGTAACTTCATCACTGCGAATCGAGTCCGTCACATCTCGACCTTCAAGACTTATGCGCAATGAGTCGGGATCACCACTGAGGTCTAAGTCGATTCGACGCGCTAACGAACCAACCGCTACGTCATCGCTCGTGTTAATGCTTGATTCCATTACCGCCAAAGCAACTGCTCGGTACATCGAACCCGTATCGATGTAAAGCAGATTGAGAGCACGCGCAAGCAGACGGCCAAGAGTCGATTTGCCGCTACCTGAAGGTCCATCGATGGCAATTATCACTGACACTTAAGACTCACTCTAAACAAATGCCGCAAATACTTCATTCGAAAGCAATGCGCCGGGTCGGGTCAGCCTTATTCGGTCGCCGGCAAACTCGATTAGCCCGGCCTCCGAGAACAATTCAAACTGTTCTCGATACTCCTCACGCACATCAAGGCCAAAATGTTCCTCATAAATTCTTGCATCGACGCCTTCCATCATTCGCAAGCCAAGAAACATCGCCTCCGCGCGCTGGTCTGCTGCGCTCAGCGTCTGTGATTCGACAACCGCAGACGAGCCCTCTTCTATAAAACTTATATATTGATTCATATCGCGTTCGTTGGACCAGCGGCGTTTCTTACCATCAAACGAATGCGCCGAACAACCGAAGCCGAGATATGGTTCGCCAGTCCAGTATTTCGTGTTATGTCGCGATTGCCTTCCCGGTAGACATAGATTCGAAATTTCATAGTGCTGATAACCGGCTGCTGTCGCACG
>JBKPAL010000325.1:0-6792 GCA_046726395.1 Acidobacteriota bacterium | reverse complement strand
GGGATAACGCGCACGGGCAGCTGCGTGACGGACGGGGCGACGCCGCCGAGAAGGCTTCTCAAAAACGCTTTGCCTTCGGACGTGGGCACTTCCACGATGTCGTTAGGTCTTAAATCAACGTCATCAACACTCTTCTTCTCTATAGCCGACAAGTTGACCACCAGCTCTTTGCGTGCAGAACTGCCTGGCTCTTGTCGCACGATTCTCACCTTGTCCTTTTTACTGTCTTGCCTGACGCCGCCCGCCATAGCAATCGCGCGTGAGAGAGTGATTGGCTCCTTTAGCGGAATCGTTATGGGCGTGAATACATTGCCGACGACATAGATCTGGTCAGCCTCGGGAACCGTCACGATGTCACCGGGAGAAAGGTAGGGGTTGGCTTTTGGATCGCCTGCCAAAGTGTCGCTCAGCCTGTAGGTGCTGAAAGCCGCGGCAATGTCCTCCGATGCAGATTTCTGGCACGTAAGTAGAGGAGGCGCGTGAACAACGTTGATTGTTTGTCCTGCTTTGGGCGAAGGGCCCTTCGCATAAGTGAGAAGCTCAAGCAATCGGACTCGTCTCTGCAATTCAAACCGACTCTGATCGTTTACTGCGCCGATGATTGCGACCTGTTTTGAGTGATACTCCTTGATGAACACGTCAACCTGTGGATTCCGATAGAACTTCGTATAGCGAGTCGAAACTTCTTTGGCTAACTCTCCTGCATTTAGACATGCAGCCTGAATTTCACCTTCGATGAGTGGCATCCGAATCATTCCGTTACCTTCAACACGCACCGCCTCGCGCGAAATATTCGGCCGGTTGAGGACGCGAATATCGAGGACATCTCCGGGACCAATTCGGTAGCTGTCGTCGAGGGCAGAAGTGTTCACAGCCGAGCTGACCATCGATGAGGTAGCGGCAGAGTTCGGGTTCGGAACCGGGGGTGTTTGTTGCGCAAATGCCGAAGTCGCACAACACATCGAGATCAAAAACATGAGCAGCGCAGCCCTGAAAGACGAAATCATCGTAATACTCCTGAAGCGATCACTTACCACCCAAACCGACTCGACGTGATAACAACGCTTCACGCATGTGGTTCGGGTGGGCTAGGTTCAATACGGTATTGCTGATCAGCACCAACAACTCTTCGTGCTCGCGATGAAAAGTTCCAGTCAACGGGTTTTCGCCGGTTTTAATAACGATGCCCTCTCTCACCCACTGCCAGAACTGTGTTTGAGTGGTCCAGAACTGTTTTCGATCGCGGCAAATCACAAGTGCGGTCTTCTTCTTTTTGTTCTTTTTGGTTTTGTTCTTACTCATGAACCTTCATCCAATGATCGTCGTGTTCGCTAGAGACACTACTGCCTTTGTATGAACTTCCAGCTACTTCAGCGGAAGTGGCCACACAGAACCCCGTGGGGAAGCCTCTATGGCGAGGCGGCATCAATTTGTCAATTCCCGGCCCGTTACTCTGAATAAATCAGAATGCTCGAACCGAGTTACATCAGTAAGCGCGAGATCAGTTCCGCGCGTCTTTTCACGCCAAACTTGATAAAGACATGGCGTAGATGAAACTTGACCGTTTGTTCTGAAACCTGAAGTCGATGACCGATTTCAGCGTTCGTTAAGCCTTCCACACAGCAGAGTGCTACCTGCGCCTCGCGCCGGCTCAGACTGTTCTTCTCGAATATCCTGCTTATCGCGCGATCGAAAGATTGATTTAGCTGGCCCATCTTGATCTGACTGGCGTCCGACTTGAGTCCACGCTCCTGGCGACGAGCTACGATCTCTTCGGGCGAATACACTCGATAAGTAGTGCGCCCTTCGCGTTGAGTCCCGCCATTGCCATTCGGCCGCTGCTCACGCTCAATGCTGAGTTTTGCCGCCAAACCCTCGAGGCCTCGCCTGATGGTGCTCAAACTCCGAATGCCGGTGAGCGACATCAAGCGTCTTGTAGTGAACCACTCAATCCTTTCACCATCGCCGTTCGCTGCCGACTGCATAGCCAGATAGATTCGATGTTCAGTTGTGGTATGGCTCAGGGCGAGTAGAGCCATCGTTGAGCCGTTGGGGTGTTCAGTGTTCTCGCCTAAAGGGTAGGTTTTTGCGTCTACCTTTCCAGCGATGTGGCTCTTGGGGAAAATCATTCTTAATTCTAGAGATTGTTTCGGCGGAGGTTCGCGCTCGAACGTGGGTAAAGCATTTGAAGCGACCAGAGAACCTAGCCAGCTGAGTGCGCTAGAGCCTAATTGCAACCCTGCAATGTGTCAAGAAAAATCCCCGCGCCAGTTAAAGTTAGCAGCAAGAGTGAAAGCTAATCCTCAGGTGGTCTAACGCTGCGCTTAAGCTGCGGCGCGAGCCGAGCCCCAATTACTTGAAGACCTCAGAATTCTCTAAGTAGTACTCACCATTATGAGTTTGGATCACTTTCAAAGCTTGACCACCTCGAACGAGGAATATCATTGAGTCTCCGTTGGCGTTTGATGTCGGCGCTGAGACACTGTATGGCTTCTCTTGGGCTAGTGGCGGCGGAGCGCCACCGGCCGGAATCTCTTGCACAAACCCCGGTGGAACTATTCCGTAAGTAATTGGTGCCAATCTCCACGGAGTATTGAGGCCGGTGGGCCTTATTTTCCAAACGACTCGTTCAGGTGCGTACACCGAAACTTCACTCGCAGACAAATCTGTAAATTGGATCCACTGCAATTGGCCATTACCAGATAATGTGAATGTTGGTGGCACTTTCCGGTCAAATTCAATTCGGGTGTCTCGTTCGCAACCGGCGGTAACCAACACGCAACCGAGACCTAAAGCGACGAGTGAAATCAACCCACGGCTATCAGGGTTTTGCCTAGAAGTCATCGGTAAACAAGAAGCATCGCGTTAGAACCAAACGTTTATCGGGATGTTCGTGTGTCGACTATCTCGCACCAGAGATGCCCGATCGTGATGTGAGCCTCCTGCACGCGAGAAGTCCGTTGAGACGGGACGGCGACAACAACGTCGCAAGCTGATGCAAGAGGTTCGGCAGCAGCTCCAGTTAGCGCAATGGTCCGACACCCCATTTCTCTCGCAATCTCGGCTGCTTTCAGGACGTTGGGTGATTTGCCGCTGGTGCTGATGGCGATCAGCACATCACCTTCTCTAGCCAACGCCTGTACCTGCCGCGCAAATACTTCTTCGAACCCGAAGTCATTACTCAGCGCTGTCAGTGCAGAAGTGTCCGTGGTCAGCGCGATCGCGGGAAAGGCCTGCCGCGTGTTTTCGTAGCGACCCACCAGCTCGGCAGCAATGTGTTGGGCGTCGGCAGCGCTTCCGCCATTACCACACAGCAATATTTTGTTTCGAGCAAAGAGGGCTTCGCAGATCAATTCGCCGGCTGCTTCAATGTCGGCTAATTTGTCTTTGAGTAAGGACTCGACTGCTCTCAGGTGCTCGTTGAGCGAGGTGACAAGCAACGCTTCGGTCGCGCTTTTGGATTTCGTGTCGTGCACTTTTTACGGTAGTTAGTTTGAAACTATATTGAAGCGCCCATCTCAACTCTGATCCTCGAAAGACAAAGGAACCGACTCGTGTAGGTGTTCGCGCAGGCAAATCTCGTGTGCCCAAAACTGGTGACACTCCTCCTTTAGAGGAATGAGAAGAGAAACAGGATCGTGGTCGAGCCGTTGGATTGAATTCCCGCAGAAGCAACATTGAAAGAGTGATTCGTCCACGCGGTTTAGTCTACCAGCTTTTTGGGTGCGGTTCGTGTAATTTCGCGGATCGGTTAATTGCTTAGATTCAATGACTGAACTCTGTTAGGCGAAATATGAAGTATCCACCGACTCCGATCGGTGGGATTCGAATCTTTGTGCAAAGCCCCCTGCCGGGACTCTTACTCTAATAATTAACAGCCAACTCTCTGCCGCAGATTGACTGTTTTCTACTCACTGTTTACTGTGCAACGTCGCCTTTCACTATTTCACGATTCACTTCGTTCCGCTTTCTTTATGACAAATAATTCGACGCCGATGGTGCGTCAATATCAAGAACTAAAGCAGCAGCATCCGGGCACACTGCTGTTTTTTCGGTTAGGAGACTTCTACGAACTCTTCTTTGATGATGCGGTCATTGGCTCCCGTGAGCTCCAAATAACACTTACCGCACGTCATAAGGAACGAGGCGACCCAATTCCAATGTGTGGCGTGCCGCACCACTCGGCAGCGAATTACATCGCGCGACTGGTGCGACGAGGATATCGTGTTGCCATTTGCGAGCAGACTGAAGATCCTTCGAAGACAAAGAAACTTGTGCGACGCGAAGTTGTACGGGTAGTCACACCTGGGACACCGATTGATCCACAATTACTTGAAGTAAGAGAAGCAGTTTACCTGGCCGCGATCTGTGCTGCAGGAGAGAGTGTGGGCGCGGCATTTCTCGATATCTCCACCGGCGAATTTCGCGCGACTCAGGCCACTGGTCCACACGCGTGGCTGCGTATTCGAGCGGATCTGGATTCCTATTCTCCTCGAGAGCTTCTCTTTCCAAATTCACTTGGCCCACTAGTCCGCAATGGGCTTTCCGACAGAGCGCAAACAAGCCCACTACCGCTCAACTCACAGTCGAATCGATCTGAAATTGCGGCCGAGCAGCTAATCGCTGCCACTCTTACTCCTCTGGAAGATTGGCGTTGGCAGAAGAGCGACTGCGAATCGTTATTGAAGAAGCAGTTCGGAGTAGCATCGCTTGAAGGGTATGGTCTTTCGGCTAAACCTGAAGCCATCCGAGCCGCCGGTGTTTGCTTGCAGTACGCGCAAGAAACTCAGCGAGCAGCCGCAGCTCACGTTACCGACCTCGTCTACTTTGAACCGCAAGACCATCTGATTCTCGACAACGTTACAGTACGGAATCTTGAGCTGGTGGACTCACTGTCCGGCATTTCGGGACGAGCCTTAATCGACGTAATCGACGAGACAGTCACAGGAATGGGAGCGAGGTTATTGCGTTCGTGGGTGCTGCGAGCGTGTGTGAAGAGAGGTGAGGTAGAAGCTCGTCACGCCGCCGTCGCTGACCTTCACTCATCGCATCAGAAACGCGACAAACTCCGCTCATTGCTCAAAGAAGTTTCTGATCTCGAGCGATTGACGGGCAGATTAAATCTAGGCTCCGCAACTCCGCGAGACTTAAATGCAATCTTGAAGTCGCTCAGTCAGGTGCCGGATCTTCGCATGGTCCTAACGGAGTTCCCTTCCTCGCTACTTCAAGTCCTCAGTGAGTCCGCCGAAGACCTGCCGGAAATTCGCGAGTTGATCTCCACCGCAATCAGTGACGAACCACCGTTGAAGGTGAGCGACGGCGACACGATTCGTACCGGCTATTCACCCGAACTGGACGAGCTGCGTTCAATGAGTCGCAATGCCAAGCAGACCATCGCTGCATTGGAGGCGAAAGAGCGAGCCCGAAGTGGTATCGGAAATCTCCGAATCCGATTCAATGGTGTGTTTGGATACTTCATCGAAGTCTCTCGAAGTCACGCCGCCCGCGTTCCCGATGATTACGAACGACGGCAAACGCTCGCCAACGCCGAGCGATTCACTACGCCGGAATTGAAAGAGTGGGAGAAGAAAGTACTCGGTGCTGAAGAACGGATTGTGCAACTCGAGACTGAGCTCTTCAGTGAAGTGTGCCGGGCGGTCGCAACAGAGACGAAAAGAATCCAAACCACTGCACGTGCTCTAGCCTCGCTAGATGCGATTGCAGCACTCGCGGAAACCGCAGCTCGGCGCCGATATGTGCGGCCGCAGATGCACGATGGCGATGAAGTCGAGATTGTGCAGGGACGCCATCCTGTAATTGAGATCTTTAATCAGGAACCGTTTGTTCCAAACAGTATTTACATGAACAACTCGACGGACCGGTTGCTGATAATCACTGGTCCAAATATGGGTGGCAAGAGCACAGTGCTGCGACAGACCGCAATCATCGCGTTGCTGGCTCAGATGGGAAGCTTCGTTCCTGCCGATGGCGCGCGCTTGCCGTTGTTCGATCGCATTTGGACCCGCGTTGGTGCATCTGATGATCTCACGCGGGGTCGTTCGACCTTCATGGTTGAGATGACGGAAACCGCGGCCATCCTCCACAGTGCTACGCCACGATCGCTCGTGCTGCTGGATGAGATTGGACGAGGCACGGCTACATTTGATGGTCTATCGATCGCCTGGGCAGTGGCTGAGTACCTACACGATTCAGCTGAGCATACGGCCAAGACTCTTTTTGCAACTCATTATCATGAATTAACTGAACTCGCGGAACGACTGCCCGGCGCACAGAACTATCAGATCACTGCTGCGGAGCGTGAAGGCGAGGTCGTTTTTCTGCACCGTCTTGAACGTGGCCGTGCGTCGAAGTCATATGGAATTGAAGTAGCCCGTCTGGCAGGGTTGCCTCCGACGGTGCTGGCCAATGCTCGTGATGTGCTGGCTAGACTGGAGAGGTATGAGCTGGAAGTTTTCGCTGAAGAGGATGCAAGTGCAGCTGTAATGACTGAGGTTTCTGCTGATGTAGCGTTGGGTGCAGCGGCTGGTTCGGCCGCCGACAATGGCTCGGCTAGCTCCTCGAACGATGCGTTGAATGTTGTTGCGAGTCGGGCAGGACGCCGCAAAGTGGCTGCTCAGGTGTCGTTGTTTGATCTAGTGAATCAAAAAGTGATCGATGAGATTCGGGAATTGAATGTTGAGGATTTGTCGTCAGAAGAAGCTAAGGACTTGTTACGCACCCTCCGCGAGCGCCTACTCTGAAAGGCTCTGAACAACCAAGGGCAAAGTCTCA
>JBKPAL010000324.1:0-24756 GCA_046726395.1 Acidobacteriota bacterium | reverse complement strand
CAAGTACTCTCTTGCTTCTCTTAGTTCAGGCAGAGTTTCATCTGCTTGCTTCCACTGGTCCAGAAACTTGGTGTAAGCCGAACTCGCTGCCTGTCGATCACCACTCTGTGCTGCAGCGCGCGCAAGCCCTAGCAATGAGCGAGCCCTGTTTGGCTGTCTCAACAGCGCAGCTTTGAATTGCTGCATTGCTTGCTCGGATTTTCCTGCTCGCAACAGAATCTCACCAAACAATTCGTGCGCCGGCTTGATCACTCCCGGTGGGCCTGACGGTGGTCCCATCGCCTCTTCAATCTCGATTGCTTTAGTCATTAGCGCAATCGCTTTGTCGTGTTCAGCCTTTCCAGAAGCAGCCAGTGCCGCAACCTCGAGTTCGTTGATTCCCTCCGGGCCTCTCGCGGTTTGTATGTTCGTGTCAACCAGATTCGCAGCGGCGCCACTTGAAGCCGCAGCGTAACCGCGTACGAAAAGTGGCAGCCTTTGGCCACGGTTGGACGAACGAACTGTCATGCCGGACATTGCGTTCGAGTGGACTCCATGCCCGCCATGAGCACCATCCACACTTTGTGTTGAAGCAACTTGGCCCTCAGCACCAGACACTGAAAACAACTTCGTAGCCAGATCCCAGCGTTCAGTCTCGATCAAAAAAGCTGCCGCCATGCTTGCGTAGTTGTTTTCGTAATATGCCGGTCGCAGCTTGTTGTCATACGTCGACTCTGACATCGTCTTCTTCATCAAGGTTAATAACTCTTCTGCTTTCTGATATCGGCCCTGCTGCAAATAGACATAGAGCAACCAGTGCAAGCTGTGATAGTCGAGGACGCTGAGGGAAAGGTTTCTCCGTTTCATCCACGCTTCCGACGCCTGCCACGCAGACTCGTTCGACGCAGCGGCTTCGGGCCACATGCCCAACTGCAAAAAGATGTGCGAAGGCATATGGCGGGCGTGATGAGCTTCAGGCGCAATGCTCGCGTAACGACGAGCGGCCGGCAAAGCCAGGATCGCATGCTCGGGATCGTCAAACGCATGAATGATGTAATGAGCGGCTCCCGGATGATTCGGGTTCTTCGCGTAAACATCTAGTGCTATTGCTCCTGCTTGCGCTTGCAGTCGATAACTTTTCAATTCGGGTTGGACTAGACCAAGCAGCGAAAGCGAATAGAAAGCTGCCGCATCGAGATCATCCGGATACTCCCGATAGATCTTTTCCATCGCTAGCGAGTAAGCCGCATCGCGCGTCGGTTTATCGCCCTCGCCATACAACGCCTTCACAGCATTCAGATAAGCGCGTTCTCTAGACGTAAGTTTGGGAGTCTCTTTTATCTTCGCGATTACTGCGCGCGCCGCAGCGGTGTCCTGTTCAGACCATAGCGGATGGTTGAGGGCCATGGCTTCGCCCCAATAGCCCATCATAAAGTCGGGTTCAGCTTTAGTAGCTTCGCGGAAAGCATCGAGCGCTTCTTCGTACCAGAAGGAATGAAGAGCGCCCAGGCCACGCAAAAAAAGTGTCTGAGCTTTCTGAGAACCGGAAGTGGGAAACTCAACCTTTCCAAGTTGCGAGTCTTGTGCATGAACACTCAGCGTCAGAACACAGAACGAACAGATAACGAGCACTAGTCTTTTAGACATAAACTTACACCTAAACAGCTTTTACACTTTTCCTCTCTTGCCGATGCAGTACAGGTTTGTTGCAGTGCGAATAAAGAGTTGACCATCAGAGATCGCCGGAGAGCTGAGACAGTAATCGTTTAAGGGGTTTTCTGCCAGTATCTCAAAGTTCGGTCCAGCCTTGACCACAGACGTGAGTCCCTCTTCATTCGTCACATAGATTTTTCCATCGCCGAGCACAGGTGAACCGCTGTAGGTCCCGGGCTTCAGCCGTTGTTGCCCGTAGATTTCTTTCCCAGTCTTGGCGTCAAGACACCACATAATTCCTCGATCGTTAACGATGTAGAAATAGCTGCCGTCCGTGACGGGCGTTGGCACATCCGGCCCATTCAGGGTTGACCAGAGAAGATGCGAATTCGAGATGTCCCCTCTTCCACCAGCGCGAAGGGCAAGCAGTGGTTTGACGCGTGTGGGTGCATAAATGATCTCATTGAAGACCACCGGCGAAGCGACGATTCGATATGAAGGATTGTTGTCCGGGTTCAACCCATTCGCTCGCCAAAGCTCCTTGCCAGTTGCGAGATCATGTCCGGTGACACAATCGCCACCGGTGATCACCAACTCAGTGGTCTTGCCGTATCGCAAGAGTGCTGGAGTGGTATAAGAATCTGGTGATTCTCGAATTGCCGTGGTTGGCCGTTCAACTTTCCAGAGTGTCTTGCCGGTCTTCTTGTCGATCCGCATCACGTACGATGGATCATCAGTCTTCATGCCGTGGAGCACTTGAACATAAAGAGAGTCTTCATAGAACAACGGCGACGACGCGTAACCCCAGTTCAAACCAAATTGGCCATAGTCTTTCTGAATATCCCGCGTCCAGACTTCTCTACCGGTAAAATCAAAACCTTTGAGGATACCGGTGCCTGTCATTACGTAGACGTTCTTGCCATCAGTGACTGGCGAAGGTGAAGACATGTTTTGCTTTCGCATCTTCACGTTGCCACCGCCAAGTAGCTGCTTCCAGAGTAGCTTTCCGTTTCGATCCACGCACCACAGATAGAGATCGTCTCCGTCCGCCACATTTAGAAAAACGCGGTCGCGCCATATCACGGGAGTGGAGCCACTAAAGCCCGGCATCGCGAGTTTCCAGACAATGTTCTCCTCCGTGGTCCAGCGTAGTGGCAGATTCTTTTCGCTGCTTACCCCATTCAGCGTTGGCCCACGCCATTGCGGCCAATTCTCCGCGTGAATTGCAGAGACTAGAAAAAGAATGGCGAACGAAGCTCCAATAACTCTTGCACTCATGCTTTTTCCCCTTTAAAGCAGTTGACAGTTTCTGTAACGAGTTGGCCACACCGTTATGGAAATCAATATCCGCGCGTAGAGCCGTATGAATCTCGCAGATTGAACTTAACAAAACTTGAGCGGGGGTGAACCGCCCTTCCCAACCTCGAGACCTTCATTCTTAGTGCTTGCATCTGCGCGTGAAGGGCTTTCAAGCATCGACGACCACATTCAAACCGAGAGTCTCGAGGTTGGGAAGGGCGGTTCACCCCCGCTCAAGTTTTGTTAAGTTCAACTTTCAAGGTTAGGGTTCTCAATTGGAGGCCATCGGCATCATCCTCAATTAGGTCATTCCGACCGCAAAGCCGGCAACAGCGGTGAACGGAGAGCAGCCCACGTCGCAAATAAAGAAGCCACAAGTCCCGCCACTACAACGGCCAGCAGCAGGACCACCAGCGACACATTCGCTAATCTTCCTCCTCGCTCAAATAATACCGGTCCAATCGCCAGCAGCGCGCAGAAGGTGCCTGTAATTAAACCGCCAAACAGCAACAAAGCGTTCTCCGCAATTGCCATTTGAGTTAGATGTGAAGATTTATAACCAACAGCCCGAAGCAATGCTAGCTCTCTTCGTCGCTCGAGCACATTGCGTAAGAACACGGCCGCAAGTCCCAGAGTTCCGAGGAGTAACCCAAGCCCTCCGAGCATCTGAAATGTCGAAAGATAAGTATTCTCAACGCGATGAAAATTGGCCAGCCGTTCGTTCGTAGAGGCGACGTCGAATCCAAAGTCAGAAAGTCGATCTTCCAGCTCTGTCGCGATCGCTGCTGACTCGTCCGGCTTACTTGTATCAATCAGAAAGAAACGAAACCCTTCCTGATCAGGAAACAGCTTCAGGAAATTCGCTTCACTCATCAGAAGTTCACTTTGGAAAACACTGTCCGACAGCGCTGCCACCACACGCAGATGAACAGCCTCCCCCTCGCGATTCAATACAAAGTCTTCACCTGGTTTGAGGTGCAATACGTAAGTCAACGAATTGCCGTCGCCGATTACCGGAATCGCACCGTCAGGAAACTGCCGATGCAACAGTAACCACGGGTTGTCACGCTCTTCGTTCGTCGCAGCCAATGAGCTTCCAAAAGCGAAGCGATTCGCTCGAACGAAATCATCGCTCGGAGCAATTATCTTCGGATTGCGCGGCTGGTAGAGATTGAGACAGCTCGCATCGTCACCTGGATTCATGCGGAAGCGCACCAAAGTTGAGGTACCAAGTGGAGAGGAAGGATCGCTCGTCAGATTCAATGCTTCGCGTCCCTCTTTTGAATTCGGATCGCGGACCAAAGGAAGAAGCGACTCAGCAAGCAAAGGAAAGCCGCCGTTGCCTGATTTACGATCGAAACTTGAGGCCCCCTCACGATGTCTGAACGCATCAACCGAGACAATGATGAATGCTGCAGATGCAATCAATGCTATGCAGAGCACGCTGCGTCCTGGTCGATTCGTGGCGTTTCTCACTCCTAGTCGGGCTATTGACCACCAACCATTGCCTTGTATTGCCTTTCCGCGCCCGCGTCGTAGCCACGCGGATTGGTAAAGCAGAAGCGATGTAAGTAGCAGCACGCCACCAACAAAAAAGCCGACGGTCTGTTCGACGAAATGCAGGGCTGTGGCGAGAAGAAGTAACACACCAAGGAATAGGAACGCGGTCGCTATTCTTGATCTCGTTAGAATTGTTCTTCGCTTTTGACCCGTGGTTTGCATCTGTTCTGTCGACTGGCCCATCAACAACGTCCGCGTCGATGCCTTTCCCACACGTCTCAAGGTCCAAACAATGCAAACGAGGGCCGCAACGACTCCACCAACCGCACCAATGACTAAAGCCAGTGGTGTGACATGCAGCTTTAACAAGCTGGTACCGACTGCGTCTATCCACCAAGTTCGTAGACCAGTCATGATCAACCAGCCATAAGCTACCGCTCCGAGAATCCCAAACGCGCTACCAATCACTGAGAGCAATAGACCTTCCAGGAGAAAGAGCTTTCTCACCCGGCTATCCGGCAAGCCAATAGCTTGTAGCAGCCCTATCTCACGAAGTCGTTGCTCGATACCAAGTTTAAAGAACAGAGCTGTCAGCAGGAGTGCAGAAATAACGAGAAAGAAACTGAAGTAAAGGAAGTACTCGCCGAAATCCGTGGCACCACGGGAAGCTATCAATCCTTGTTGATAGACCGGAATAACAGCGAGACCGAATCGATCAGGCTCGAGCGACTCGAGCAGAGACCGTTTATAAGTTTCTACAACCTGAGCAGAAGGCTGTCCTTCGTTGCTGTGCAAGCGAAGTGACGTTAGGCTTCCGAACCGTGATTGCCAGAGCTCCTGACCCCTCGCCAGTGAGATAAAGGCTTTCGGCGTTGTCTTAAACTCATGCCAGTAGGCTTCATCCTGCTTCCTCACGCGATCGAGCTCGATTGGAAAAGGCGGATCCCAATCACTCAGATTTTCCGAACCCGTAATTCCAGGATACGAAGGAACCAACTCTTTATCAGCAGCCAAGCCTGAAATCGGAACAACAGCGTCAAGTTGAAAATCTGCGCTTCGTGTCTCTAGTCTGCCATCCTCATGCCAGTAGTAATAATCCAACATTACAGGGTCGCCCTTCTTTACATCCAGATCCTGCGCTGCCCAGTCATTAAGGATGATTGCTTTTGGCCCACCAGAAAGGTGTATTCCAAATGAGAAATGGGTGGAGTCCTGATCTGCTCGTTTAAGCTGCTGCCAGGTTTCATCATCCACTGCGGTGACGAGCGAATAAGGAATCGACTTTCCATTCGCCGTAATGCTGTTTGCCAGATATGACATCAACGGCATCGCCTGCAGTCTTACTCTCTTTGCCGCGTTCGTTGCGGCTTGAGCCAACGAATCCGAGAGGAGCTTGCTATCGTGTTCTACGGAAATTCCAAGTTGATCCGGAAGAGCCCGGATCTGTAATCCATAGTCCTCAGTCATAGCGGTGGACTTTAAAAGTTCTCGCAGCGCAGCTTGTGCTTGCAGATCGTTTTCGGAATCGCGATTGTGCTGAGAGACGAGAAGAAGGTTGGCTCTTCCCGGTTGCTCGATCTCGTTTTGCAGCCATTGCAACGAGAGAAAAACCGCGCGTACCTCAGCCTGCTGCGGTTGCACAGAAAACTCTCCCAGTTGTTCCATCGGAAGCGTTTCGCGCTGATTGAGACGAAACGTGCGACCGAGGTCTTCCTTACGGCTATGTAAGGATTCGGCGGGTATATCCGACGGTTTTTGAATTGTAAGGAGAAGCTGATCACCCGGGCGACTATCCAACTCACGGACCAGTGGGCCACCAACAATCATTTCGCGATTGTCCAGTTGCCGAACGTTCTTCCCATGAAACCGCCAAAACCGTTCATCAACGCCGTATACGCGAATGTGAGAAGCGCGACGTCCGCTTTTTTCGTGAGCGATTGTTCCTTCAAGCGCTATCAGCGGAGCCGAACTCACGAAACCCTGATTCGCAAATTGCGGTTGCTTGGTAAGGTCATCGGCCAGTTGGTCTCGAAAGAAGCTGGAAGAGGCGATGACCAAGTCCGTGTTCCCGAGTCTTTGCACGAACAGATCACGCAAGCTAGCACGTACAGAGTCACCGACGATCAGAGCGCCAGCAAGTACAGCTACGGCTACAGCCACACCGACGACGACTGCCGCATTCGTGCGCCAGTAGTAGACGAGATTGCGCTTTAACAGTTGGGCTGTTCGCATTACACCCGATGAAGTTGTTGATCGATCAATTCGTAGCGAAGTGGGAAGCGAGCCGCCAGCTCGGCATTGTGAGTTACTACGATCAGAATCGTCTGTTGCTGTTGATGCAGGTCCATCAACAAAGAAGCGACTGCCGCTGCAGCTTTATGATCAAGATTGCCCGTCGGCTCATCACACAAAAGCAGTTGTGGCTTCTTAATCAAGGCTCGCGCGAGAGCCACGCGTTGCTTTTCACCACCCGAAAGCTCTGCTGGCCGATGTTCAAGACGCTCGATCAGACCTACATCGTTTAAGAGCTCTTCAGCGCGCTGGCGATCGTTGCCGTTGGAGGGAGAAACGAGAGTTGGAGTCAGGACGTTTTCAATCACTGAGCATTGCGGCAGTAAGCAATGGTCTTGAAAGACAAATCCGATCTTCTGATTGCGAAACGCTGCAAGCTCGCTCTGCTTTAATTGAAACGGGTTCTGACCTTCGAGGGAAACCGTGCCGCTGGTAGGTGGCTCAAGGGCGCCAATCATGTACAGAAGGGTGCTCTTACCGCTTCCGGAAGGACCCATGATCGATAAAGCGTCGCCGCGAGAAAGCGAAAGCGACACGTCAGAAACGATTCTTAGTGGTCCCCTTGGCGTTGGATATTCCTTAGAGACGTTCTCAAGCTTAAGCAAGCAAACCTTCTATTCTTATCCGCAGATTACGCAGATTCATCAGCGAATGGAGAAACGTTATCGCAACGGCTTGCAGCCTGGTGGGAGACGAAGGCTCCGCCTCGCCGTCAGTGCTCGATTTAGACCTTTGTTAATTCGGCATTCACCAACGACGCCCTATTCTTCACAGCTAGCATTTCATAAACGCTCAGTGCCTGATCGGCCATACGTGCAACACTGTAATGTGCTCGCACGTTTCGAAAGCCGTTCTGACTCAATTCCTCCGCCAATGCAGGTTCGCGGTAAACCTTCAAGATCCCGGCCGCCAAACTCTCACCACTATCAGGCGACACCAGCAAGCCACCTTTCGTCTTAGTCACAATTTCGGTGAAGGCGCCGCGATCAGGTTGAACCACCGGAACTCCGCACGCCATCGCCTCCAGCAAAAAGATTCCTTTCGGTTCATCGTAAGTCGCCGGCACAGAAAGCACATCCAATCCTCTCAAGAACGCGATCTTCTCATCTCGATCCACAACTCCGTGATAGCTGAACTCTGATGCGAGACCATTCGCCTCTATTTTTTGTTCGATTCCGGCGAGGTAACTCTTGTGTTCAGGAGCGAGATAGCCGGCAACTTTAAAACGCGAACCCGCGATGCGACCACTAGCACGCAATTGACAGTACGCATCTGCTAAAACGTGCAAACCTTTTTCCGGTGCGACACGAGCGAAGTAGCCAATAGTGAACGGCTGAGCGCTGGTGCGCTCCCGATTCTGGTAACCATCGAGGTTAATCCCGAGTCGCACCACACGAATCTTTTCGGGAGGTATTCCCAAGTAACGAGGCATGAACCCGGCGTAGTAATCGCTTACGGCGATGAACCCGTCGACATACTTGAGGTTCTCTCTGATGAGCTCGCGAGACTCGGTTCTGTAAGGTTCTTGCAAACCTTCGAGGAATAGGTCTTCACCTTGCAGCGTGCAACAGATTGGACGATTCAGCGCTTCCCTAATCGGTTTAGCTAGGCCAAGCAGTAAGGCATACGGGAGACTCACGATGTCCGGCGGCTCCTCGCTTCTAAGCCACTCGACCAGCTTCACAATCTCTTTCTTCTGAAACCCCGCTTCGCCTCTCAACATTGAGACCGTCATCTCACCAAGCATCTTGGGACTGGTTGAGATCGATCTACGCGAAGCAAGATCTAAGATTGTCTTTGAATCCCACAAGCGATCGAGCCAACGCGGCGATTTGCGAAACAATGGCACATACTGTTCGAGCCAAACGCTCACGCCCCCAAAAAAGACCTTCTCGTTGCTGACGTTGGGTTCATCCGTACGAGTGGGGGTGTAGACCGGCAGGAGCGTGACGTCGTGGCCGCGAGCAATCAGCTCCGTAGCGAGCGCATTGTCACGCAGACAACTACCGCAATACATCTGGCCCGCTCCACCTGTTAAATAAAGAATCTTCACGGACAGAAATTAAAACGAGACCGCGCGCTGAAAAGCTCGACGTGAGTAGAGATGTTCAAACAAGTTACCCTCATGCGGTTGGTCCCAGTTGACATGATTTGTTTGCACCGGACCAATGTTCAATCGATCCACTTTAGGCGACGAGATCAATTGCTGAATTAGATCTTGGTCGCGAGTGATCGCTGAGACCACGAGAGTCGGCCCGAGTTTCTCTATGATCTCGTCAGCATTCACCTGCACGACGCTGGCAAACGGAAACAAGAATTCTCTGTTAGCGAGTGCATGCTCAGGACCCGAGCAGTGAATGATCGTCGGCAGCAGATATGAACAACCGTTCCAATTCACCAGTCGTTTATCTTGACGAAAGCCTTCAGTGACATCGCGCGCTCCGTCTTCAGAAAGACCCTGGTCAATGATTTTCGAAATCCGCGACGCCACGCCAGCATCTGCAAAAGGAGCCAGTTGGGCCGCCTCGTCATCGGCTGCGCGGGGACCAACTTGCGCCAGTCGTTCAGCCAGAGCTTCGCTCAGTTCAACGCTGTGCCTGGGAATCCAGACTGCGGAGGCGTTCACGCAGGACCGGCCACCGTTTTCCAGTATAGAAGCGACGATCAAGTTGAGATAGGTCGGCCATTCGTCAACGCAGTCTTCGCCGATGATGATCTTGCTGTATCCGGGACCGTGAATCTCGACACGTGGATCGTTCTCCCATGCTCCGACAGTCGAAATATCGCCAAACATGATCGACCTTTGACAATTCGTCAGAATCTCACCAGCCCCCGCATGATCTGTGGGATAGAACGAGAATGCTCGAGCAGGCGCGCCAGCTTTCATGAGAGCTTGAATGATTCGGTATGGAGTCCAGGGCTCTGCGCTACCAGGTTTCAAGACGAGTGGAATCTTCAGAGCGAACGCAGGGATCCACAGCGAATGCACACCTGGTGAGTTGTTGGGCAAGACCACTCCGAGGGAATCGGCGCAAGGAAAGAAACTCATTGGATGACCTTCAACTTCGCCGAAACCCTGGTCCAAAACCTTCCAGTGAATATTTCGAGTCAATCCATTCAGCACGTTCTCCATTTCCAAAAGCATCCTGCGGATTTTCGTCATGTTCTTTCTAACCATGACGTATGGCAGACCTGTTGTTGCGGAAACCTGCCGGATGTAGTCATCGGGTGTTTGTTGCTCATTTCCGAGAGGTAGGGTGTTACTCGTGAAGTGATCTGCTGCTTGTCGGCACATTGCCACGAGTTCGGCCGTTGAGAAACTTGATAGTTCTTCACGTGCCTTGGCCTGATCCCGTAGGTCTCGGCGAATCAGACCAGGGTTAGCCTGGCTTATCTCAACGTAGGGCTCATGTGTTCGATGGTGCTGTACAAGCGAGACGTCCAGGCTGGTGTATGGCTCACCGTAACGAAGAATAGGAAGCTGAATCATTTCCAATCTCCAATTTCAAATTTTAAATTTCAAATTTTAAATTCTAAATTTTCCGCTCATCAGTACACCCCTTCAACTACCGTCCCTTGCAAGCCCGCAAATGGTCTTACGTTGCGCACTCCGTCCCAGGGATACTCATGACAAGGTGGTTCTCTTTCCGCCGCGTCGCGTTCCAAAAAACGTGGCATGAAAAACTCTTTCGTCAATGTCGTCAGCCGAACACGACCTGTCTCGCCGTATTCAACCAGCCGCTCTGGATGGTCGGGATCGACTACTTCAATCATCGCTCGTGGCAACGGCGGGTAGTAGATGATAGCGAAGTTGTCCTTTGGATCCCGAGGCTTATGTACAGCTAACCCCATCAGCGTATTGCCGTACGTCGCTGCAAAATACGCTCCTTCCAACAGCTCTTCTACGGCAAACCGATGGAACTGTGGCGTCATCTCTGTACCGCCACAAAAAACGCCCGTGATGCCGAGCTTCTTGAGCGAGACCCTTTCGCAGAGGGCTTCCAACAGTTTAGGAGTAGTAAACAAACACTTGATGTTTTCATGTGCCCGCAACAACGTGAGTCCCTGCTCGATGACGTGCTGTTTGTATTGCTCCGCCATCTTCGTCTGACCCATCTTGATCAACTTGATCACCCACCGCGGATCGAGATCGACCATGAAACAGATACCGCCTCGATATTGTGCTAAATGCTCGACGGCTAGTCGTAAACGGCGTGGACCAGTGGGACCTAAGGAAAGCCAATCGGCACCTGGCGGAAAATACTCATTCGGCAGCGTCGCACTAAATGCCTCGTAGTCGGATCGAAAATCTTCGATGTTTATCCGAGACTTCGGAACACCGGTGCTTCCTCCTGTTTCGAACGTATAAACGGGTCGGCCTGCGAATCCTTTAGGAACCCATCTCCGCACTGGTCCCCCGCGAAGCCATTCATCCTGAAAGAAACCGAAGCGATCAAGATCATCGTAGGCCTGAATCTCGGTGCGCGGATCCCACGAGAGCTGCTTTGCATAATTCAGCCAAAAGGGACAACCAGTGGCGGGATCGAAATGCCAGTCAATTACCTCACGGACCCAGGCATCCAAAGTCTCGCGTGATTTACTTAGTGTTTCGGGTACAAGTTCCGAAGCTGCCATGTCGCTCTCAGGTGTTGTGGAGTAGATGCAAGCTTAAACGCAAAGAGTAAGTTTTGAAAACGTAACTCCGTAGACGCAGGTCGATACTGGGAGCGCGGGCGTCCTCGCCCGCAGCAACTCTGTTCATCTCGGCTCTTCTAATTTGCGCTCAATCCGGGCGAGGACGCCCGCGATCCCCAGCTGCTGGAAATCTTCAATCACGGTAGCTCAATAAATTTTTGTCTGTCTTTCTCGTTAGGAACCGGGCAGGCGTCATACTTGCCAAAAACTCGGTATCGATTTCTAGCAACGTGGTTGTAGACCCAGTCACGAACGACTCTCGGGATCACCTTTACGATTATTGCGGCTCCCCACACACCGCCCAATTCGGACAACAAATGAACCATTGCGTCTGAACGAGCTAAGACGTGCTCGGTTGCTTGCCCAAGCTCGGTTACGACATAGACTGAATCCAAATCCGATGCGCTAACGTTGTGTTTCCGAAGAATCGACGAAGCAAAGTCACTCTGTAGAGGTGCAAATCGCAGTCGATCGTTGTGGTCGTGTTTCAGAAGAAACCGGGTGAGACGATTACAAAGACCACAGACGCCGTCGTAGAGAACAATCGGTTTAGTATTCCCCTCCACCATCGTCTCGATTGTACTGTTGGTCTTAATCGTCCCGAAACACTCTGCGAATCCCAAGTTGGGGTTCCAATGCGGGACGCCGCGGAGGGACGCCCTACACATCGCGTGTCCTTGCTGATCCCACGGGAATCGTGCATAGTGGGTTACGTTACTCCTTCTCTCGCGCATCAACGGTGATGCGCCCCGCGCACGAAAAGTCTTGCGCCGGCGTTTGGATGGTTCGAGAGCAGGCTGTTTTCAAACTTGAGAAGCCGCTCGTAAGAGCATTCGAACACGGCCCTTCGCTGCTACCGTTACTACGAAGCCCATCCGATTCGCAGCTTCTTTTCGTCCCAATCGGGTAAAGGTATATCTAAATGACAATGAAACTTTACGTAGGAAATTTGGCGTTCTCGACTTCAAGCCAGGATCTGCAGGAACTATTCGCGCAGGCAGGCACAGTTGCATCTGCGAGCGTAGTTGAAGACCGAGACACTGGTCGTTCACGTGGCTTTGGCTTTGTTGAAATGTCCAGCAAAGAAGAAGGTGCGGCAGCCATTGAGCAGTTCAACGGTAAGGAAGTGAATGGTCGCAACCTTACTGTCAACGAAGCGAAACCTCGCGAAAACCGAGGTGGTGGTGGCCGTGGTGGTTTTGGTGGCGGTCGCCGTAACTTCGGCGGCGGTGGCGGCAATCGCGGAGGCGGCTACGGCGGCAATCGCGAACCCAGGTGGTAACTGACTATTTTCAGTCAAGACGATAGGTCCTATTGGTAAAACAGTAGGACCTATTGTTTTCTCAACCAACCCCTGGCGCGACTTATCTTTATGACCCTAAATGATTTATAATGGCCGTGCTATCGCTAAAGAAAGGACATCAATCGTGACTAAGGCACAGACGGCTCCCGAATCAACTGAGAAGAGCACTTTAGGCGTTGGCGACCGCGTCGAAAAGTTCTGCAAAACCTGCGCAGAAGACCGTGGCCACGTCATCGCTTCCTTAACCAAACTTGGCAAAATATCACGCGTTAAATGTCCGAAATGCGGAACTTCGAGCTCATTCAAGAGCAGCACGACTACCGGACAACAACGTCAGCAAATAGCCGGCGCCCCCTACGATCGAACCCGCAGTTACCGAACAGGTCAAACTCTAATTCATCCAATTTTCGGACCTGGAGAAGTAACAGCCGTTATTGAGCCACAAAAAATCGACGTGCTGTTTTCGGACCGAATACGTCGTCTAGTACACGCAAACCGCAGTTAATCCTCAGGAGCACTGGTCGGCTAATCCGGCATAGCAGTCGTGAGGAAGTAGACAGCGAATGACGCCAACCAGTGTTCACCGGAGTAATCACCACTCGAAACGTGCGCGAGTGCACTTCGTGCATGCAGCATCGCTACATCAGCTAATACTCTCCTGGCGGGATCGTTTTTAGGTAACGCCCCGGCAATACTTTGCATACACCAAGCCCTACTGAGATTCAGTCCGTCGAGATGTACCAACTTCGGGTCGGACCGATCCGTAACAATCGCTGGTTGCATCAGCGACTTCGGACCCCCTCGTGCGAGTTCAGGCAAGAAAGAATTCATCCAACGCTGATACTCATCTGACTTAAGCACTCGTCTCATCAAATCTGCTTCCATCAAAGCCGGAGAGAAAAAGTCTTCGCCTCCAGGCTCCCAACTTGCAGGGTAGTTAACGTCATTTCCAAAGTAAGTGCGGCTACGCTCCTCGACCAGAGATTTCAGCTTGTCTTCACCAACTGAAGCGGCGTAGTCGAAGGCGAACGCCAGACCGAAGGCAGTATTGGGGTGTACTCCTGTTCGAATCGGATAAGTCTGCTTTGGAAGGAAAGTCAGGTATCGGTTTACTAACTCATTCGCCAATGGCTGCAGGTTCCTGGACCAAACTTTCGCATCTTCATCGCTCCAAGTGTGAAGCTCTTCGGCAAGTTTGAGGAGCCAGGCCCAGCCATACGTCCTTTCGAATGATTGCCGATTTGGCTCTTTGAGGTAGCTGACCTCGGTCGCGATATTTTCAGGTGTCAAGTTGGCATTTAGTGCATTTCGAATCTCCGCTGCTTCGGGCAATTCAGGAAAGAGACGCAGTAGCCTGACAAGCATCCAGTGACCGTGCACCGAAGAATGCCAGTCGTAACAGCCGTAGAAAGCCGGATGAAGTTGTTTTGGACTCTGAACGTCCGGAACATCATTCATCACATGTTCCGGTTTGTTGGGGAATTCCTTCCTAACACACTTAAGGGCCAGACGCGCAAATCGCGATGCTTGAGTTTGAGTAATTTCCAGTCCCTGATTCAAGGGTTCTGCTTGCTCCGCATAGATATTCTTCGGACTAGCCGAGACGAGTATGACGCTCAGCATGAAGATTCTGAAAAGCATCAGCAGCTCCTCAATAATGATGCGAAGGTCGCCCGATGTGGATGTGAGGACCAGTTGCCGTACCAGGAATTGCGCCACGAAACGCGAGGAAAGGTATGCCGTTCGCTCGCAAGTAATTCATCAGCGCCTGTCCTTCGACAGTGTCTGGATGAAGTGAGACATCCATTGAGTTTCGATGGTCTAATCTCCACCTATCGTGGATTGCTCCTTGACCGAACACTGCAATCGGTAATGGTCGATTGAACGTAGATAAAAAGAACTGTTGTACTCTCCACGAATCTGACAAGGCCCACGCCGACAGTCCGGCATAACGAACATATGACGTTGTTCTTATCAGACTTCCCCTCTTCAACTGCTTGGCCAGTTTTGATTCCGCGTCAGCTTCTAACAACGTGTTGGCAATTTGCGTATCGGCAGTCGTCATCTCCTTCTGCGTTTCGAGCACTTTGTTTTTCGCTTCAGCGAGATGAGTTTCTGCGTCTTCGATCTGGTGCTTTGAAATCAATCCCTCGTTGTATAGACCTTGCGACTGGGTCAAACGCTCTTCAGCGACGCGCACGTTCTTTTCGTAAATTGCCAGAAGTTTCGCCAGACTGGTTTTGTAATCCTTAGTAGCCTGGACGAATTCATCTCTAAGCTTCGAAAGGTCGGTGGGCTTCTGCGTCGTAGCAGGTTTTGTCGCGTTAGATCGACGTTGTGGGGTGCCTTCGTGGGGACGAACGTCCGTCGACAAAGCAAACAAAAGCACAGCCGCCAGCGGCAGCCGCAGTAATAAAGCAAAGAATGGAAATGAAAGAACTTTCACTTGGCTAAAGAGAATTCCCCCTGACGCTTTGCAGCGTTGTCTAACTCCGAGTTGATCTCGCCGCCCACCAGTATCGCAATTCCGGTCAGATAAAACCAAAGCATCAGAATGATTAATGCGCCGAGCGAACCATAGGTTGCACTGTAAGAGTTAAAGAAGTGTAAATAAGCGCGAAACGCGAACGAGACCAAAAGCCAGACCATCACTGCCACGACGGAACCCGGCGTGATCCATCTCCACTCTCGCTCTCGCAAATTCGGCGCGAAATAATAGATTGTCCCGAATCCGACTAAAAGGAATCCGAGTACGATCGGCCATTGGAAGACCTTCCATGCAATTCTGAAAGTGTCAGTTAAATCTGCCTTGACCGCAATCACGTCTACAATCCTTCCGCCATATAAGACGAGGACAAGTGCTGAGATGATTAGCACTGCCAGAAATATCGTCAAGCCGATCGAGATCAACCTTACCTTCCACCAAGAACGCGTCTCCTCAACATCGTAGGCAATGTTCAGCGTCTGTGTGATCGCTCCCATACCATTGGATGCCGCCCAAAGTGCAGCAAGGAGGCCGAAGGAAAGTTTTCCCCCACCCTTTCCTGTACTGATCTCGTCGAGAGTTGCTCGGATTAAGTCGACTGCGGATGACGGAACTACCGTTGCGAGATATGTAAGCAGGTTGGTTCGCAATTCCGAACTGGAAGACGCAAAGTATCCAAACAGTGTCATAAGGAAAAGTAATAACGGAAAGAGTGCGAGCAGGAAGTAGTACGACAACTGCGCCGCCCTTCCCCAAATATCATCCTCGTTGATTTGCTGCCAAACGCGTTTGAGGAAGGCCGTCCAACTTAACCCGGATAAGGTCCACGTTCGTCGCATGCCACCTCCGCGGTTCGTTGCGCACAATGGCGAATGGAACCCAGCGCAACCACGCCGGGCCATTCTTGGTTTCAGCTTTGAGGGGGATTCAGGAGGAATGCAACGACAAGCTGGCAGGACTACTTAACCATCGTTCCAGTCCGACTCCATCGGGTATTCGTAAAAAAATCGATAAGGAAATTACCGGTCGTGGGCGCGCTCTCGTCGTAGGACCAATAGACGAACATTGCGCGGCCTATCACCAGATCGCGAGAGACAAAACCCCACCAGCGACTATCCTCGCTGTTGTTTCTGTTGTCACCCATAACGAAATAGTTACCTGCGGGGACCACGATCTCTTTCCCATCGCCTTCGTACTGAAATATGGGGTAACTGTCTTCGTCAACATCCGGACGCCAGTAGACATCGTAGGACTCACCCGGCTTGGCCGGTTGTTCCTTTTTAATTTCCAGGGGTGCCTTATCGTTATGATCGATCGCTTCAATTCGATGTTCAGGAAGTACACCGCCGTTGACGATTACGTTTTGCCCCTCAATCCGAATGTGGTCCCCTGGTAACCCAATCACCCTCTTCACATAGTTTGTAGTGATAGGTTTGTTATCCGGCCGATCGTCTCGCCTCGGGTCATATTTATTGCCAGGATATTTAAAAACTATTATGTCGCCACGTCTGATCTCGCGCTGCGGAAGAAAAGGGAGGGAATTGCCTGGAGCAAAGATAAACTTGTTGACTAGCAGATGATCTCCGATCGTGATCGTGTTCTGCATCGATCCGGTAGGAACCTTCACCGCTTGAACGATAAAGGTCATCCCAAACAAAGCCATGATTACGGTGACCACGGCCGACTCGAAATACTCACGCCAGATAGATTTCGGAGGACCGACTGGGGTTACTGGCGTCGGCGCCTCATGTCCATTGCGACTGAATATGCGAGTAAAAGAAAAAGGGCGTGATTCCGTCTTTGGTTTGGCAGAACTCGCGGTAACTTTATCGGTCACAGTATTACTCTTCATCTTCTTGAAACATCCTAGATACGTTGCAGGTAGTGGTCAAGTTTGATGGAAAGACAGAAGATCTCTCAGCTTTGCAACTTATTCGAGGTCGCTTTCATAATCTCCAATGCAAGTTTTGCCGCTGCCGCTTCGGCAGCTTTGATCGATCGCCCCTCGCCCCGGACGTTGCCACCATCCCACATAACTTCAACATAAAACGTCCGACGATGCGGAGGCCCAACGGTTTCTACTACCAGATACCTGGGCGCTGGTAGACGCTCAGCCTGAAGTCTTTCCTGAAACATCGTCTTGTAATCAGCCTCTGCTGCCGCTAAAGGATTGGCCCGTTCAAGTTCAGGACCAAGCGACCTCGTGATGAAAGCTGTGGCTGCATCCAAACCGCTGTCGACAAAGATGGCTCCGGTAATCGCCTCGAACACATCCGCCAGCAATGCGTTCTTTTGCCTACCACCACTCTTTTCCTCACCTCTTCCGAACCGCAAGAACTCTCCGAGCGTCAGTCGTTGCGAGACCTCAGCCAGCGTCGGAGCGCTGACCAAGCGATGCTTCATCCTTGAAAGCTCGCCCTCGGTAACCATCGGATAAGCCTTGCACAAGTAGTCCGCAACTATCAGCCCGAGTACCGAATCGCCCAGGAATTCCAGTGCCTCATTATGCAGCTGTCTGGCTTGCTCACCTGCCCCTGGCGCTACCTGTTCATGAGCCCATGAACGATGAGTCAAACTCCGCTCAAGTAAATTACGATCATGGAACTGGTACCCGAGGATTGATTCGAGCCGATCTAGATCTAGAGTTCTGTTCTCCTCTACCTTCAAAGCGAGCTGATTGTAACAAACGCCGGAAGCATCGTCCCTTGACGAATGCTTCCGGCGCAATGTGTAAAGCCGGCTTGTAAAACCAACTCAATGATTACGTTTTGGCCTTGTAGGAGTACCTGTCTTGGCGGCCGCAGGCTTATTCGCTGCTTCGCTGGTTGGGTTGGGCTTCGCCGGCGATGGAGTTGTCGTCGGCTGAGCTGTACCACCAGAAGCGCCTACACCGGATGCAGCGCCAGGAGCTGCCGCAGGAAGACTCGTGAGCGGAGTCGGCTCAGGTGGCAAAGGCTTCGACATGATGCTCGCCACCATTTCATTCAGACCCGCGTCGGACTGATTGTGACGATACTTGTACCACGTCGTTAGACTCTCCATCCACTCCTTCTTGCCAGTTGCATACTTCGCATCGGTTCCAGCGAGAGCAACCGCTCGAGCGTACGCGTCAACCATGCGATCGATCACCTGATTGATGTTCTCGAGGGCGAGCTTACTCTCCGGCGTTTCATCCTTACCTTCAAACTTCGATTTATAGTCGGCGGACAGTTTCGCGTAGCTACCGCCCTCATAGCTAGCAGCTATCAGATAGTAGAGGGTCGGATCCTTTTTGAGAGGGCTTTCGAATTGTGCCGCTTTGATGAAGGGCGCGAGTGACTCAGACGGATTCGTTCGATTCAAATAACCGGTGGTGTAGTAGAGATAGGCAAGTGCCTCGTCTTTCGTCTTAAAAGGTGCCCAACTCTCGGGAGCTTTTCCCGCTTCGATCATCTGAATGGCTTTCTTTGCATAGTTAGTTGCATCTGCATTGAAAGACTCGTTCTTTGCGATCGTCGCAAGGTAGCCGCCGTAACCAAGATCAATCAATACGCGCAGGTTCTCAGGCTCGTCCGCAAGAATCTCTTTGCCTAATGCGTAGGCTTCAGGATATTTCTTATCGTTATAAAGAAGTGGCTGCAGACGAAGCTTTCGCGATTCCTTGTCATATGCAGCAACCCACTTTTTCAAATATTTCGTGATATCTGTGTCTTCTGACGGACAAGCTGTCAGATACTTCTTTGCGGCCTCATAAGCCTTGGCAGCATCTTGCGTGCGGTTGGCAGTAAACTCCTGGTACCACGCGGTCTTGCTCTCATCCGTGCACTGCCCCTGAGCCGTGTTGGCGAAGGCAGTAAGCGCGAACATGATTATCGCCGCGCAGGAAACCATTAACCCAATAATCTTCTTCATCAGTTATCGAACCTCCAAAACCTTTCTTCACCAACTTAATAGGGGCTGAACGTGGCTTCACGCAAGACAACAGCCGGGACATTTGGATGCGAACTCGGATTGACCCGTTGCCGATCTGGGCGACTCAAGCAAGACCCGGTACTGTCGTAAACAGGATGTAGCCAGAAAAGAACGCCCGCAATATTCCTGCAACTCCTTTTAGGTGTCAAGGCGATGAGGTATATAAACTCATTGCAATTGATCCTAAAAGTATTGCGCCGGAGAGCATCAGGACGACTGTTCTCCGGCGCGGTTTGTGAGTAGACGTTGCGCTAGGTTATGGGAGCGCTCGCCGCGGCCTTGTCTCGTGCTGAGTAGCGCCCTTGCTATTAGAACTCGGGGCTGGGGTGGCCGGCGTATTCCTTGGCAGTTCTGGATTGCGTCGAGGAATCGGCATCAGAACCGACTTAACGTTGCTCTTAGGAGTTGTGGCTGTGTTCGCAACCGACGGGGCTGCGGGAGCTGGAGTCGCTGCGCTTTGTTGAGCATCGCCAGCTTGCTTCTCGGCAGCCTCTACTGCACTTTCGATTTCAGCTTCCTCAGCTGCGTCCGCGTCCTTCTCTTCCTCGTTTAGATCCGCTGCCTTGGAATCTTCAGCAGCGCCAGGCGGCGCAGTGGCGATTTGAAGATTGACTGGAGTACCGAATCTTCGGTTGAGGTCACGATAGATCTGTCCGGCGACTGCCGCGGGAAAATGTCGCCGACCATCCGAACCGCGCGCAATCACTACGACCGATAATCGTGGATTCGCGAGAGGCGCATATGATGTAAACAGCCCAACCCAGCTACCGTTGCCAATGCAGGTACCCGTCTTTCCGGCTACCGTCTGTAGCGGGTCGTAAGCCTTCTTGCCTGAACCATAGTTAACGGCACCCACCATTCCCGGCACCATACGACGCCAGTACTCGGGTTCAATGTTGATTTGGTCGCGAACTTTAACTCTGAACTTAGTTGTCTCTTCGGATGACTGCGGAATGTGAGGTACAAGCAATTTGCCGCCATTACTCATAGCAGAGACTAGCGTCGCCAACTGCACTGGCGTCACTTCAAAGTCGTCGCCGTGCGAACCCATGCGGCTCAGCGAGTAGCCGGACTTATCCATCGGAAGATGTCCAGAGTATTCGTTCGCAGTGTTAACACCAGTCTTCTGGCCCAAACCCATAAGCTTGGCGTACTCAATCATCTTCTCGAAACCGATCTTGCCACTGATCTGTTGGAAGAAGGTGTTGTTCGAATAAGCAAGTGCGTCCGTAAGATCAATTCGATAGCGATCTGAAACTTCGGCAACATCACTCGGTTGGATCACCTTCTCATTCAATCCAGCGATACCTGTAACGAGTTTAATAGTTGAGCAAGGTTTGAAGCCGCGGCGATATGCCCATTCCTGATTGACTGCTGCATAGATCCGGCCAGTCATTGGATCCATTACAACGACTGTTCCGGCATGGTTGCCGAGCGCATTGACGGCGACCCGACGCACTTCGGGATCTTCTCCCGTGGAGTTGTCTTTTGCTATCAAGGCCTGCGCTTCATCACGCATTGCCTGTTCGATTGCACGTTGGCGAGCGATAGCTGCACGACGTGCAGCTTCTGCACGACGACGAGCTGCTTCTCGATCTCGACGATACCGTGCTTCGACGCGTCGCAATTCCGCCGCACGTTCGCGTTTGGTCAATGGACGTCGGAGCCTGCGTTCGAGAGATCTCAAGGCTGCGGACTGATCACGTGCGATAAGCTGACGTTGGCGGCGACGGTCGCGTGCAGTCATTTGCCGGCCGCGGGAGCGACCGCGACGGCTATTTCGCGCGTAGCGGCGATCGCTACGTCGGGGTGAGTGACGAGCGCGCGCTGAAGCCTTTCTTCCCTTCTGCGTACGTGAAGCCTTTTGGCGTGACGACGCAGTTCTCTTTTTCGCAAGAACAATATCGGAGGCGGGCAGTAATAGAAGTAGTGAAAAGATTAGGGCGAAACGGAGAATCTTAGGGGAACGCTTGATCAAAGTCATCAGGGTAGTACGTACCTTTCCTTAGGGATTAGCTCACTTCGCGTGAGTCCGGCGTAAACCTGGGGCGCTTACCTGAATTGGGGCACATCGGCAACTGCGCCCTCCTCCTGTTGAGACCAAACCTTGCAGCTTCAAAGGTATCAAAAGCTATTTGATAAAAGCCTTCTGCTTAGTACTTCAATCCTGCAACGTTGAGGTGGGAGATTCCCTAAATGGCGGTCCCTGGGGACATTGATTTGAGACCGACGCAAATATAACATCTGAGCCGGAAGAGCGGCAACATAAAAGTAATCTATCGTACATATTCCGGTAATCATACACTTGATTGAGCCCTCTTCTATTGCAATCGGCCCTCGGAACAACGCTTTTCGTATAGATCACTTCCTATATCTATGAAATTTAGAACACACCTAGTATTCCAATGAAGATGCCTCGCTTTACTCAGAGCTTTCGAGCACGGCTGATGTTTCTTCTCGCCGTGTTGCTCGGGCTCACGCTCGGCGTTCAATACTACGTAAATTTCCGCTCAGCTCGCAGCAATGGCCAACTTATTTGGGAGCAAGAACAGGCCGTTATGGCGGGAATCGGTCTCGGTGTGAACAGCCTTAACAGCAATCAGTACCTCTATCGGATGCATAGCAAGGTGCGGGACCGAGTTACGAATATTCTGGTGGTCGATAACGAGGGAAAAGTACAAGACAGTCTGATCGAAGATTATGCTCCGCGTCAGGATGACGACGATACAACCAGCTACACCCAAGTTGGTGATATCGCTTTGCCACCTTTGGTAAGTGCCGTCGCGCTGACTGATGAAAATCAAACCCTGCCCCCGGGACTTTCTCTTTCCGGACCTCCACGACCTGGTGACCCAGCGTCGTTCTATCTGCCAGTAGAGACCAACAGGGGTCGCTGGTGCGTAATTGTCGTGCTCGGTTCAGCACAACCCCTAACGAATATTCTTCAGCATCAGACTTCACGATTGGCTTTATACACGCTAGTGCTCTTGCTAATTACGACACTGACAACGGGATTTTTTGTTTGGCGCTTCACTCGACCGATTAAGGACCTGTCAATCGCAGCTCGCAGAGTTGCCGGAGGTGATTTTCGGTATCGAGTGTTTTCAGACAGGCGAGATGAAGTAGGAACGCTTTCATCAGCATTCAACGAGATGACTGCCAAACTGGAGCGGACACGTGAACTCGAAACGCAGCTTCATCAGGCAGAGAAGGCCGCCGTGGTTGGTCGGCTGGCTGCGGCGATTGCTCATGAGATCAGAAACCCTTTGAATTACATCAATCTCACTTTGGACCACTTGCGATCGTCATTCTCTCCAGCAGATCCAGAGCGACGTGAGAAATTTGATCGTCTAGCCAACCAGCTGAAAACTGAAGTAGGCAGAATCAATCGACACATCACGGATTTTCTGAAGTATTCAAGGCCCTCAGCGTTGGAACTTCAGCCGACTAATCTGCGAACGGAGGCCCAGGACGCGTTGAGAATTATCGAGGCGCAGGCTTCTGAAAACGGAATCGAGACACACCTGGAACAACATGGTGATGTACCGTTGATAATGGCTGACAAGGAAGCTTTGCGGTCGGTGTTTACGAATTTACTGCTGAATGGATTACAAGCGATCGACGGTCAAGGCGGTGATTTGAACATCACAATCTCTAAAGGCGCAGACGGTCAAGCAGAAATCGAAATCTCAGATACGGGTCGAGGAATCGCTCCCGAAGACATCGCAAAAGTCTTTGAGCCGTATTACTCAACGAAAGAAACGGGTACGGGATTAGGGCTGGCTATAGTTAAGAAGGCCATTGATGATCACGGAGGGAGCATTCGAGTAGTTTCGAAAATAGGTAGCGGTACAACTTTCACCATCACATTACCGGCAAAAGGAAAGGACAAAGACTGATACGAGCGAAATAGCAGAGATCTAAATGTCAACTCGGTCACTCTTTCAGAAACAATGGCGCGCAAAAACATACTGGTAGTAGACGACGAAAAACCGCAACGCGAAATCTACGAAGCGATTTTATCCGAAGCCGGCTACGACGTTACGACAGCCGCGTCGGGTGAAGCAGCTCTAAAGTTTGTTGGTGAGAACAAATATGACCTTGTCTTGACCGATCTAAAGATGAGCGGCATGTCGGGAATTGAGTTACTGAACGAGCTCTCAGCGCTCGATTCCTCGATGAGCGTAATTCTTATCACCGGACACGGCACGATTGAATCAGCCAAGGAAGCTTTGCGAAGTGGTGCGTTCGACTACCTGGAGAAACCTGTCGACCGCGAGCCGTTGCTTGAGGCGGTTAGCCGCGCTGTCGGTAAAAGTGACGAGCTCAACATGGAGATCGTTTCTGCGTCTCCGAACATGGATGCCGTCAAGAGAATGATCGTGAAGGTAGCGCGGTCCAACTCTACAGTTTTGATTCGCGGCGAGTCCGGTACCGGAAAAGAATTGATTGCACGCGCGATTCACAACCAATCTCCACCACGACTGACTGAAGTCTTTCAAGCAGTAAATTGCGCCGCCATCAATGAGAACCTGCTGGAGTCTGAACTTTTCGGACACGAGAAAGGTTCATTCACAGGAGCGCATGCTGAGAAGAAGGGGCTGTTTGAGATTGCCAACCACGGCACTCTGTTTCTTGACGAGATTGGAGAGCTCGACGTCGGAATGCAGGCAAAACTTCTGCGAGCTTTGCAGGAACGAAAAATAAGACGTGTCGGCGGCACCCATGAAATCAATGTAGATGTACGTGTGATTGCAGCAACGAATCGCGACCTGCGCGCCATGGTCTCAGACGGACGCTTTCGTGATGACCTTTACTACAGGATCAATGTGCTTTCGATCGATGTGCCGCCTTTGCGAGAACGACGAGAGGATATTCCAGTCCTGATTGACTACTTTCTTAAGAAGCACACGCGGAATACTTCTAAGTTAGTCCGTGGGATGACTACTGAAACGAAGAAGTTGATGATGGACTACAACTGGCCGGGTAACGTACGCCAGCTTGAATCAGCGATTGAACGTGCAATCCTGCTTTGTGAAGGTGATCAGATCACCGTCGAAGATCTACCTTTGGAAGTTCGGCAGGAATCGCGACCAGTTGCAGAAGGCGCCTTCAAACTCCCACCAGAAGGAATCAGTTTCGAAGACGTTGAACGCGACCTTATCACTCAGGCGATGGAACAGACCGATTACAACATCACAAAGGCAGCTAAGTTGCTCGGTTTGACTTTTCGCACGCTGCAGTATCGGCTAGAGAAGTTCGGTATTAAGAAAGTCGAAGGTAAGAAAGAAGCAACGGGTTAGCAGCTTCATCAATTTCGGCTCGAACAACTAAATGAAGGACCAGAATGAACAGTACCACCTGGCGCGTTATTTCAATTCTCGCTGTAATCGTTTCAGTGCAACTAGGTTGTTCGCGATCCGATAATCCTTCGAACTCCACAAAACCTCCAGATACAGCCAACTTACCGAGAATTACTTCGGTAGGTGTTGTCAAAGCAGAGCCACAGCCTGTTGAGATTGGGGCAGGCACTTCCGCTGAAGCCAAAGTTCGCTTGAATATTCAGGACGGCTACCACGTAAACGCCAACCCTCCGACC
>JBKPAL010000323.1:0-32289 GCA_046726395.1 Acidobacteriota bacterium | reverse complement strand
CGAAAAAACTCGGCGCTCCCGACCCCTTGTTGACTACACTTGCTTGTTCGTCTGCTTTTCGTGGTTCTCTTTCATTTTGGTGTCGCATGAGTCAGCACCACAGCAGCAACATCCACTCTCCCCAGAGTGGTTTTTTGCTTTATGGTCTGCGTCATGTTTCATCGCGCATGAGCCGGCACTGCAACAACACGAGGTCATGCCGGCGCAGCATGACTCTTTACTCTTGCCGGCATCGTTTTGCGTTGTAGTTTGTGCAAAACCGATACTCGAGATTGCGAGTGACAGGCCTATGACGAGGCCTGCAAAAAAGCCTTTGTAGTTTTTCATTTTGTTCTCCTGTTTCCAGAAATTAAGACTTGCGATCAGTGAACACACTGATGCGTAAAAAGTGCAGCACTGTCACGCGAGATGAAGCTCTAAATCAGGAAAGTACAGCAGACGAGATAGGTGTGTCCGCGGTTGGGTAAAGGGAAGTGAGTTGAAAGAGAAAGATGTTGCTCCTCTTTAGTTCGCGCTGCCGGAATATCGTAGTTGATGGCTGGCAAAGAGACGTATTTAGTTGTCCGTACCTTCGAGACAACAGCAGTCGCATTGATTGCCATCGGGCAGGGCTCCACCAAACCTGAGGAGCTTTGTCCGTAGCCGACTAATGCATTGGCAGTACTGCCAACGAGCTGATGATCAGTTTCAGTCGCATTAGATCTGTTTTGCTTCGCACAACAGTCGTGTGATTTTGCAGACGCGCAGACGTCTCCTGAAACAAGGGTGAATGCGTCACCCGACGCGAGCTTCGTGGTTTCATCAGCAGCCTGCGCACGCATCTCACACCCGAACAGGCAACCAGTGCCAGCGACCCAAAGTGCCAACATTGGGGCCAACGTAAGTCGAACGATTTTTCTGGACGCGAGATGAAACATTACTGGGAGTCTAACTCTGTCCTCTGCTTCTGTCGAGTAATAGAGGGCATTGCTTGAGCAGCGCGTTCTTTGGAGTGCGGTGGCAAGCGCAGCGCGACACCGCTTTGGATCGTGGCGTCATGATTTCGTGGTTTCAATTCGAAGCCCGAGGTACCACGGGCGCAATCCAAAGCGGTGTCGCGCTACGCTTGCCACCGCACTCCAAAACGTCATTTTGACCACAAGAAGCGGATAGAACTCATTAGCTAGACGTCATACGCTTTTCCAGAACTTTAGGAGGCGCACCGATGTCATTTTTTCGTTTTCAAGGCATCCCGGAATCAATTGCGGTCGAAGTCAGGTCTACTATGCGCGCGCCGGAGTACGGTCATCCAGCCCACCTCGAGATCGCACAAGGGTATGGTCCATGTCGACTGTGTTTGAGGACATTCGCAATTGGCAGCGATGAGCGGATTCTGTTTACTTACCAACCTTTCCTTGAAGCGGGGAGTCTGCCGTCACCGGGACCGATCTTTATTCATGCCCAATCATGCGTCCGCTACGACGGTCTTGAACTGCCACCTGACTTTCGCTCACTGCCACTGGTGTTCGAAGCTTACAAGAATGGTGGGCTACTGCTTTCACAGGAACGAGTCGGCGCTCAGGTCTCTGACGAGGCGCTGAGACAACTATTCGATGGAACCAATGCGGATTATGTTCACATCCGCAACGGCGAAGCGGGATGTTTCATGGCGCGAGTACAGCGAGCGAGCCAATAACGTTTCAGACTCTCTGCTTCACTTCTGATCGCTTTTCAGAACCGAGGAATGTCCCGCGACGGCACGCCAGCCAACCGGTAGACGAATGTAGAAGCGCGTATACCGAGAGACTCGGGCAATCTTGACGCCATTGGTTTCTCGCTCGACGGTCAAGACTCCTCTAACTACAGCCGCGTCACCGTAGATGTCTACCTTCATATCATCGAATCGTAGAGACGTGACTTGACTCGTGCCCTCCTTATACTGGCGGATGAACTCGTCACGAGTAGTTACAACCGCGTCGCTATCGGTATAGACGTACGTGGCAACCTCGAGCTTTAGTAACGCGGTATAGTCGCGGGCAACGACAGCTCGCGCTAATTCATTCTCCATCCGTTTAATCTCGGACGCCGTATCCTCATCTGTTTGCCTAGCTGAACGTTTTGTCTCAGTAGATTGCGGTTTGGCGAAAGATTGGCCAGACAGCTCATGAGGAAGGAGCAACGTGCTTACAAAGGCGAAGAGTAAGAGTGGAATAGGTTTCAACGTTGTATTCCTCACTTTCGCACCTGATCTGTGCTAAGGAAGGTGGAACCACAAATGTTTGTCCATCACAGCAGACATCCAAACGTGCAAATAGAATGATCTGCGCTCGGCTATAGGGGCACAGCTATCGGCATGTACGGCTACTACAATACTCTCGAACACCATCAGGATCCCCATACTGGAATAGGTATTCGAACCCATGCCTTGGGCAGAATTTTAGTGTTGCAATAAATCTTAACCCAGTAATCTCTCGGCTAACCTCGGGCCAATGTCCCCAGAACAGCTCGCCGTTCCCATGTGCAACTCCGCTCTTTCTTTCCCACAACAATTCTTCAGACACGCCGTCCAACCAACGCTCTCGCTGAGGCCATGAAGGATCCAGCATCAGGTGTAGTCTCATTAGATCGACCAGACCAAGCTCAATCTCCCGCTCATACCTCGAGATGATGTCTCGGTGAACGCGAGAGTTCGCGGCAAGATACTTCTGAGTGGGACCCATGAGTTGTTGCGACAGCTGTCGAATTTGCTTCTTAATAGTTCTACGTTTCATCGGAAGGCATGGAGATCTGCGGCGCTACACCCATCGTGGCCTATTACAGTTTCCAAAAAGAACATATTTCATAACCTCTACGAAACACCTTAACTCGAAAATCTCGCTAGCATTGCCACCCACTAACAAGAAGCAGCACTTTGAAGACATAAAGAAGATGGAGTTGGGCAGGAGTGTTCCAATTCTCAGCACCTTTGTTTGACTCGTAGAAATAACAATGAACAGTGAACGCGAAGAAAAGGCCTTAGGTCGGATGCTGACCCTCGATGCGATGCGTGGCGCGGCCGCATTGCTGGTTGTCACGTACCACGCGCTCGGAGTGGCACCGCAAACTGCGTTGAGTGGCTGGCAATGGTGGATGCCAAAAGTCACAGGTTATGTGGTTCATTTCGCTTTTGCCGGCATATACCTTTTTTTTGTTATCTCCGGGTTTTGTATCCACCTATATTGGGCCAAAGCACGGGCAGCAGGCGTTGATAAGCCGGTGATCAATTTCCTCGTCTTCTGGAAACGGCGAGTCCGCCGCTTGTACCCTCCCTATTTTGCGGCGCTCCTGCTCTACCTCAGCTATCAAGCTTACAAGACGCCTGTTCAACTCACCGGCTCCTATCTCTGGGACGTTGGACTCCACTTGTTCATGTTGCACAACCTCGACGCTCGAACTACCTACTCAATCAATGCAGCCTTTTGGACACTCGCCATCGAAGAACAGTTATACCTTGCGTATTTTCTGCTGCTATTTCTGCGCATTCGTTACGGGTGGGCCAAGACCTTAATGATCTGTGTTTCGGCACGGATTGGTTGGCTGATCATCGGACGCTCCTTGAGTTTATCGCTGGGTATGACGATTCCTGTTACCGAAGCTGCAGCTACAAATTGGTTTATCTGGGCCTTGGGCGCTTTAAGCGTAGAAGCAGCGTTAGGAGTAACAAAGCTTCCGGCGTGGTGTTACAAACTTTCGTTTGCGGGTGTAGCTTTGTTATGTGCGGCGGGTTTGGCGCAGACGTTACCGATGTTGGATGACACTATCTGGCTTCATGATATCGGTTGGCTGTTAATGCATCCTGCATGGGGCGTGGGTTTCTTCATCCTCGTAAACCATGCAGTCGCCGCTGAACAACGTTGGCGACTGAGATCACACGTGCCTCGCTTAATTCCGACATTCGCATTCCTTGGTTTGATGTCCTACTCACTCTACCTAACGCACTTGTTTGTATTAATGCACTGGTATTGGTTCGGGTTCACACGACTGCATATCCTGTCCATCTCAATACTCATAATGGTGCCTCTGTCGGTTGCTTTTGGCTGGTTGTTCTTCCGTTTATGTGAACGACCGTTTATGCGGCTGCCTGCCGCAGTAAAAGTTCCGGTAGAAAAAACGTTTACACCTGAGGATCTCGGCGAACCAGCTCGTGAGGCGGCGTGATTCAAGTTCAGTAGATCTCGATGTTCTCTTTTTCTAACGCAATTCTCACTGGACGAACCTTATCAAACTTGGGAACATCTGACGGATTCTTTTAGAAATCAGAACTAATCGTTCAGGGGAGGATGCAATGGAGATTGATAAGAACAGGATTCAAACGCAAGAAGAAACAAACGAAGAAGCTCCAATGGATAAGGCAAATGATCGCGTTGAAGCTGAAATGAAACGACTTGAAAGCCGTGCAAAAGAGCAGGTTGCGAAGGGACTTGACGAGGAAGAGATCGAACGCTCGCGGCAGGACGAGACAAACAAAGCCAGCGGCTAGCGCAACTAGCTCTTGAGCGCGTCTTCAATGGCTTGCTTTAACTGAGGCGGGGTCGCTGTGGGATTGAATCCGATGAAACGTCTTATGAGATGTCCATCACGTGAGATCACAAAGCTTTGCGGAATCGCATCGCGACCCTGCATCAGAGTCAGCGCTACCTCCGGTGTGGCCCATCCTATTCTGTAATCCACATCAAAATCCTTCACAAAGTTCTTAACCAACTCCTCTGAAACTTCGGGATTCTCCGTCGACAAGCCGACAACCTCAACTCCCTTTGATTGATACTCTTTGTGAAGTCTCACAAGTTCTGGAATCTCGATTCGACAGGGACCACACCACGTGGCCCACAGATTAATTATCAGAACCTTACCCGAATAGTTCGCCATCCTGATGGGTGAGCCGTTTAATGATTTCAACTCAGCACTCAACACAGTCGGAGGAACTACTGGGACCGTTGCAGGCGCACCTGGTTGAACCGGTGCTGAAGTTGTTGGCGCCCCCGGATTAGCCTTGATCACCGGCTTGTTGTTCTTCGCACGCTCATCGTTAGAGTTGCAGCTCGATACTCCGATAACACCAGTTAATGAAACTGCGACCAACGTTGCGACAACTCTCAACGGCGTCCAGAAGGGTTTCGGTCCTGTCTTCACTTTCATGTGTCTTATTTCAGTTATAAAAGCGCGGTTTCTAAGATTTTCCAAATCGGAATGAATCCAGGATGACTGGGAGCTCCCCCTTTTCACCAACCTCGGAAACATCGTTCAGGTTAGCCAACGAAGTAGCGAGCATCACGATAACGATTCCATTCTTTTCACCTTCTACGCCTCGCGGTACAAAGATCGCTCGCCCAAAGTAAGGCAGATCTCCTTTTCCAGTTCCCTTGAAGACTCCGCTGAACCGAAACTCATAAGCCTTTAACGAGTTGACCTCAGTCGGGCCTTCGCTGACCTTCTTATAACCAGGAAATGATGGCGCGAGCTGGTCGCTGAAGTTCTTCGCTCTCTCGGGAAAAACTGGTGCGTCTCCGTCGTAGGTACCGTTGCTGTTGTACCAACTCAACGCTGCACTCTCCAGCAAATACTCGCCGGTGTCGTCTTCCTCCATCTTCATGACACGCGCAAAGTTGCTCGCACCGGGCACGCCCGATTGAGGATCAACTTGCCAATTCTGCGGATAGTAGAAAGAGAAATCGATGTAATGATCAGCAAGTCTGCCGTCAAGCCGATCCTTCGAATTCACAAACTGAGTCATGCCCGGTCCAGGTTCATACGGCAAGACTTCAGGCCGCGATTCCGGAGTAGAGCTTGCAATGGTCGAGTTCTGATTCGACTGTGGCACTGGTGAAGGCTCAGTGACCACGGTCGTGCGTTGATTCAACTGTTCCAACCTCGGCTGTATGAAAAAGAAGAAAAGACCCGCCAAGCCACCAAGTCCAAGTAGAAGTAACAAAGCTACGCCACCGAGTATCCACGGCAACTTAGACTGCGATTTCTCTGGAACCGGTAGAGGCTCTGATATTGGACCAGTTGAAACTTGTACCGGTGCCGGTGCAGCTTCGCTAGGTGGAGGCGGGGGAGGCGGAGGCTGTGGCTGAGGCTGGCGAACGTTAACGGTTTGGGCGCCTGTCGAACCAGTGTTTCGCGGCAGTACCTCTGTCTTTGCGGACGCACGTTCGATTACGGTGGCGTTGAGGTCTGGAAGTTCTCTACTCGTTGGCGTGCCAGTTGTCGTATCTGCATCGTTGGCAGCCAATTCAGCTGCCGTGGCCCGAATAGTTGCGTTCGGATCGAAAGCCGGCTGGGCAGCAATCAACAAACCTCCGTCGACCGTACAAAACTTCTGGTTTTCATCTGGAAACGTTCGACTACATTTGGGGCAGCGCTTCATTTGGTCCTCATCCTTAGATCTTAGTTAGCGGGAGCGCGCTTTCGTGAGCTTCTGTTCTAAGCCTTTGTTGTCTGGGTCCAGTTCACGGGCCCGCTCATACGCACGAGCGGCGTCCGTCTTCTGTTTTTCTTTTAGATAGCCATCGCCAACACCTTCAAATCCGAAAGTCCCACCAAGCTGTTTGCGGTCGCCGGGCGAGGCAAACTCGATAGCCCGAGTGTAGACCTTCTCAGCATCTGTATACCGATCTAGTGCCAGGTAAACGCTTCCAAGCAGATTGTATGGCTGGAAGGCCCGCGGACTTACCTCCGTTGCGGTCTTTAGATAAGGCTCGGCATCGCTGTAGCGTTTTTTCACGACTAGCATTCGCCCCATAAGAAAGAGCGCCGTCGGATTGCGAGGATCCATTTCAAGCGCACGTCTAAGCACCGGCTCTGAATTGTCCCACTGCTGCTCCGCCTGTAGCGACTCGGCGATGAGATTAAGTGTCGGTGCATCTTTAGCGAGAGTTGTTGCTCGATCATAGAGAGGCGCCGCTTCGTCTCTTCGACCCATTCTTTTCAGAACACGTCCAAGGTGAGCGTAAGCCACGGCAAATTCCGGATCGATTTCTACAGCGCGACGATAGGCGTGTTCGGTTTCTGAATTGAATAATCCGCGAGACTGCAGTGCTACTCCGAGGCGATCCCATGCGACGGCGTTATTCGGTTGCAGCTGGACCGCTTTTCGGGCTGCGTTCTCAGCGTCCGCAAAACGTTTAGCATTAGCCGAACCCGTGGTCGGCTGAACGAGTACCACGCTTAAAGCCACTAGCGCATCCACATCAGTAGGTTTCCACAGCACCGCATTTCGATAAGCCGCTTCCGCCGGTTCCCAACGCTGCTGATCAGTGTAGACATTGCCGAGACCGTAAGCCGCGCGTGGGTCACGAGGCTTCAGTCGCAGAACGCCCTGATATGCCTCTTCTGCTTCTGAAAACTTTCTTGCATCGCGCAACCCGTTTCCCTTGTCAAGCAGTTCCTCGACCTGGTCGTCAATCACAGTCGGGATAGTTCGACGCGTAGCTGTCTTAGTGTTAGAAGACTTTGTAACTGGCGTCATCAGTTTGCCAGTACGCTTCTTAGTTTCGGGATTCTTTGGACGAAAGATTCCTGCACCGCCACCGACGTCAGCCCCTACGTCCTGTGCTGGGACGCTCGGAGCGAATAAGACAACGGCCCCGATAATCAACAGTGCACGCACAATCGCATTAGCTCTCATCGGTTCTCTCCTAAATTCAAAGTTCGGTGGGATTGTAGCCTTGAATATGCAAGATGGTCGGGCGATGTGCAATCAAGTAAGCCTTAAACTTGGGCGATTGTAGATAATTTCTGTCAGATAATCTAACGGTGAACTCAGGTTAGAGTGAACGCTCTCAAAGTTACTGGGCCGAGCGCACTAGTCTGAAGCCAATTGTGGCGTGCTTCGTTGTGGGTGGCGCGAAGTCACGATAGGTAGAGGTAATTGGATTGGCCTTGTCGTGAGGATCACTCAAGAAAGAACCACCACGCTTTACGATCCACCCCTTGTACTGAGATGAAAATTGGGCTTCCTTATTGCCGGCATAAAGCTCGATCGGAGTAGATGTCCATTCCCAAACGTTACCGATAAGGTCATTCACTCCCCAGCGGTTTTTACCTTCAGGCATTGATCCAACTGCTTGCGGAAAATCCTGTTTCACCACGGCCCGCCCATCAATCCATTCATTACCCCACGGATAAAGATTGTCTTGAGATCCGTCTCTCGCGGCATACTCCCATTCTTCCTCCGTTGGTAACCGATATTGAACGTTGTCTCGTTTGGAGCGCCACGCCGCGAAGTCCTTAGCATCTTCGACCGATACGTAGACAACGGGCCAAAGCTCCTGGCCAAAAATCGGTTTGCCATTGGGCCAATATGGCGGCGCAACGTGATTAGTTTCACGAACAAACTCCAGATATTCGCCGTTGGTCACTTCGCTTCGATCCATAAAGAACGTGGATACGGTTAGAGAGTGTTCGGGCCGTTCCTGAAGTGGGCCATCATTGCGTCCCATGGAAAACGTGCCGCCTGGTATCTCCACCGCATTCGCCTGAAAGCTTGAGACAATGGTTGTGTTTTTCGGAGGAGTTTCAGATTGCGTGTTTGTCGTGTTCGTTGTAGTGACCACTGGCTTCGGACGCAGATACACAACACCGAAGATCGCGCCGCCAATCAACAGCAACAACACACCGCCAAGACCGATCAATACAAGCTGCCTATTTGACTTCGCGGTTTCCGGAGCTAAGTCCGGCGCAGACGGAATTGCACCAGGGAAACTGTTGTTTCCAACCGCTTGGGGCTGGATTGCCGAATGGACCTGCGTAGCTTCCGGATCTAAGACCGCAACGTTCGGAGCCATGCTCGTGGCGAGTCTGGCTAAACGATCTTCCAACTCTTTCGCCTGTCGTTCGACACGCTCGATCTGATCGCGTTGCTGCCGCTCTCTCTCTTCTCGTTCCTCTTTCTCTTTGCGTAACCGGTCCTCTTCTTCCTTACGTCTCTGTGCCAACTCCTGGTCACGTTGACGGCGAGCCTCGGCTTCGCGCGTTAACTCTTCTCTGGCGAATCTCTCACGCTCGTCCTCGACCCGTTGTTGTTGCTCTTCATGAGCCGCCGACCTTATGGTCCCAGCCATCGAGTCAATAACCTCGTCTGGCTGGCTGATCAGCCCAACCGCCGGATTAGTTTCGGTTGGCAACGACGACATCACGGTTTGGTTGGGATCAAGTGCGCCTGTCTTGCGTGGCTTTATCGTGGTCGCAGGTACTGAATTTACGGCTGCTCGGAATTCGCGAATGAAGGCTTCGATCGAAGGAGTGCGCGCGTCGGGCTCTTTCTCAAGCGCATGTCGGACTACTGATTCGATTTCTGGTGGCACCTGAACACCGATTGACTGAAAACTCGGCGGCGGAAGCGTCAGGTGTTTCTTCATGATTGACGGAATCGATGAACCTTTGAAGGGAACGTCGCCGGCGAGCATCTGGTAGAGAATGATTCCAAGGCTGTAAACGTCGGCGCGCGCATCCGGTTCGTCATCAGACCACTGCTCAGGCGCCATATAAAAAGGCGAGCCCATCAACCCACTCGTTTTGGCTTGTACGAACGAGCCCAGCAACTCACCTGACTTTATCTTTGCTAGACCGAAGTCGAGAATTTTTAGACCCTCGGCAATCGGCACACCCGTCTGGGCCATCACGTTCAAGGGTTTCAGATCACGGTGCACGATGTTTTGACGGTGTGCTGCAGCGACGCCGGCGCCCATTGCGCTCATGAACTCGAGAGCTCTAGGAGGCGTCATCACCTTCTCTTCGGCCAGTATGTCCTGCAGCGATCTGCCGTTCACGAATTCCATCACGAGGAACGGCATCGTCCCGCGCACGACTCCAAAGTCGGTGACAGCAATTATGTTTTGGTGGCGAATAGCAGCAGCAGCAAGTGCTTCTTGGCGGAAACGCGTGACGAGCATCGGATCGTTGCCGACGAGATCAGGCAAGATCACCTTAATGGCGTGAGAGGTCTTTAGAAAGATATGGCGTGCTTGAAATACAACGCCCATGCCCCCCTGCCCCAGTCGCCGCTCCAATTGATAGCGAGCGTCGAGTATGGGCTCACCGTGAAGGGATAGCGTTGTTGCATCGCCGTCTTGGGGACAGTGATTGATTTCGTCTGGGAAGCACCGCTTACAGGCTGGACATTCTTTCATTTAAAAGCTCTAACGAACCCTCGACCGGTCTCGGGGAGTATCTGCGGTTATGTCGCCCTGGGTGGGCAGATTCGCGTCGATGCATCGCAAAGGAAACCGCGTCATGAAGCAATTGGCCGAAGGCAAGTCGAATCGAAGCAGGCTCGACAACGGTTCAGGTCGATTCTAGCGATAAGGCCAAAGTGAGGCAAGAAGTGATTCAGGCGTGCCAACCGTCTCAACAGAAAGAGTTGCATCAGGGACTGCGGTTCGGGTCGACCTTGTCTTCAAGGTAATCCATTCGTCGTTCGAGATCGCTTTGATCGGCTTGGACTCGAATGTAGTGTGATGAAAGCTGCTCTATGTCTCGTCCGAGACGCTTAAAACCCGCTCGCATATCGAGATTAAGATGGTCGAACTTAGCGTCATGGTTCTTGAGATGCTGTTCGATAGAAGTCAATCGCTGATCTATGACAACAAATCTCTCATCGAACCCAGTCAGCTTTTCATCGAACCCAGTCAGCTTTTCATCGAACCCAGTCAGCTTTTCATTGAACGCAGTCAGCTTTTCATTGAAGCCGTCTTGACGTTCTTCGATCTTAGCAAGCCTGACATCAACACCATCCAATCGAATTAGCACCTGTTCCCAAATCGGACGAGTCTCCGACAACCTACGGTCCAGGCGCTCCTCAACCAAAGTTAAGCGACTCTCGACGTTGGTGAGGCGATTGTCAATGTCAGTAAGGCGATTGTCCACTTCGGTGAGACGTGCTTCAATCGTACCGAGTCGCGCGAGAATCAACTCCACCCCATTAGGAGGTAGATTCTTTGTGAGGTCCTCACTCATGCTTATGCTCCCGGTAAATTGATTCTGAACCTTCATACGAAATAGCGCCCGATGAAGGTTCGTGGTTATCGCATAACTATATTCACCAGGCGCTGGGGCACGACAATCACTTTGATGATCTCGTGCCCTTCAGTTAATGCTTGAACCTTTTCATCAGCTAAGGCAGCTGACCGCAGTTCATCCTCACTGACATCCGGCGCAGCAACAACTCGCGAGCGCAATTTACCGTTTACCTGCACTGGAATCTCAAGCTCCTCTTTGCGCGCGAGCTCAGCATCGGCAATCGGCCATTTAGCCGATTTCAACAAGCCTCCGGTGTGCCCGAGTCCTTCCCACATCTCCTCCGCAACGTGAGGAGCAAATGGTGTCAGCATTACCACAAGTGATTCCACGGCCTCTCGCACTGCAAAGGCATCCGATTCGGAAGCTGTAGTAGGACTAGCGCCGAAATCGGTTGTCGCATTGAAGAGTTCCATCAAAGCAGCAACGCTCGTGTTCAAGTGCAGTTGCTCAAAGTCTGCAGAGATCTTAGCTATCGTCTGATGCGTTTTTCGCCGCAGCGCTCGCGCAGACGGACTGAAGTCTTCCGGAACGATAGTCCTCTGCACATTCGCGAATCGTTCCTGCCATTGCCACATCAATGAATAGACTCTGCGGATAAATCTGACCGCACCTTCAATTCCAGTCTCGGACCATCGCAGTTCGTTCTCGACAGGAGCAGCAAACAGAATGAACAGCCGGGCTGCGTCCGCGCCAAAGGTCTTAATCATGTCGTCCGGATCTACGCCATTGCCCAGACTCTTTGACATGGCTTTCCATTCGTCTGTTCCCTCAACGAGATTCGTCACCATGCCCTGCGTCAGCAGCCTCGTGACGGGCTCATCGAACTGGACCAATCCAATGTCGCGCATAAACTTGTCCCAGAAGCGCGTATAGATCAGGTGCATCACTGCATGTGAATCACCGCCGATGTATTGGTCTACGGGCGTCCACTTCTGAGCGATAGACTTGTCGAATGGTGCTGCCTCGTTATGTGGATCGAGATAACGGAAGAAGTACCAGGACGAATCGACGAAAGTGTCCATCGTATCCGTGTCGCGTTTCGCTGGTCCTTTGCAATTCGGACATGTAGTGTTTACGAACTCTGGAACACTCGCCAAAGGAGACTGACCGATTCCGGTGAAGTCTGCTGTCTGAGGCAACTGCACCGGCAGGTTCTCATAAGCTTCAGGTACAATCCCACAGCGATCACAGTAAATAATTGGAATCGGTGCACCCCAGAATCGCTGACGCGAAACACCCCAGTCACGAATTCGAAATGTGACAGCGCCACCACCGAAACCTTTGGCCTCTGCAAACTCAGTCATTTCTCGCATCGCAACTTCAGACAGCTTCCCGCCCCATTCGTCGCTATTGATGAGTACGCCGTATTCGGTGAAGGCATGCATCATCTCTGCCGATTGATCGGTTCCTATCACCGAGTGTGGCTCTGCGCGTTGTTGACTGTGCGATACCGGAGCAATCACTTGCCTAATCGGCAGCGAATACTTCTGGGCAAACTCATAGTCTCGCTCGTCGTGAGCTGGTACGCAGCCGACGGCGCCGGTGCCGTAATCCATTAAGACGTAATTGGCTACCCAGACCGGAAGCATCTCGCCGTTGAAAGGATTGATCGCCAACATACCGGTGTTCATTCCGATCTTCTCGGTTTGTTCTTCCGCATCGGCATGATTCGCGCGTTCAGCTGAAATTTTCCGCGCAAATTCTGAAACGTCCTTGGCAAGTGCCGATCCTCGCATCAGTTCTGGCAGTAACGGATGCTCTGGCGCGAGGATAATTGCTGTCGCTCCGTACACAGTGTCGATGCGCGTCGTAAACACACGGATCTTTTTGTCGCTGTCTTTCACGGCGAAGTCGATATAAGCGCCTTCACTACGTCCGACCCAGTCGCGCTGTCGCTTCAAAACCTTTTCCGGCCAACCCGACTCGATCTCTCGCATCTGGTCCACTAACTGTTCAGCATATTCAGTGATGCGCAGAAACCACTGTTCGAGATCGCGCTTCTCCACTCGCGTTCCACAACGCCAGCACACACCGCCGGATGATTGCTCGTTTGAAAGCACGGTTTCTTCTTTGGGACACCAGTTGACTGGTGACGTCTTCTTATAGGCGAGTCCTCGCTCATACATTTTTAAGAAGAACCACTGGTCCCACTTGTAATAGTCGGGCCGGTGCGCTGCAATTTCGCGCGACCAGTCGTAACTGATTCCTAAACGCTTGAGTTGTCCGCGCATGTGCGCAATGTTCTCTTCGGTCCAATCGCGCGGATTGACACCTCGCCTGATCGCAGCCTGCTCAGCTGGCTGACCAAAACTGTCCCAACCAATCGGGTGCAGCACGTTGAAGCCCTGCAAACGTTTGTACCAGGAGAGAGCATCACCGATGGAGTAGTTGCGGACGTGGCCCATGTGCAAGAAACCGGAAGGGTAAGGCAACATTTCGAGACAATAAAACTTGGGTCGCGGATCATTATTGTCGACCTCAAACGCACGGCTTTCCTGCCAGCGTTGTTGCCACTTCCTCTCAATTACTTCCGGGAAATACTTCTCGTCCATATCAGCTCGTTTCTGTTCTCAATATGTTTATCTCAAACCCGCGCAAAGACGTGCAAAGCTCTATTAAACACGATGCTTCCCGCTGGGCCAATTTCAGTTGTATAGGGGGTCGCCGCTCCGGCGGTTCGCGCTAGTTCGCGCGACACGGAAGCGGCACAGTTAGGAGGAGCTTGGTAAGAGGTCGAAAACTCATAACGTTCCTGTTGTCGCCGGCATGTTAGCGCAGAGGCAATAACATTGTCTAACCTCAGCTCTAAGACTCTGTGTTTCTCGGTTTCTCGGTGTCTCGGTGGTTTTCTTATGTGTTGATTTAGACCAAGACAAAAGAGAACCACTGAGACACAGAGAAACGGAGAAACACGGAGAATACAAACACTCTAAGTAGCCAGGAAGGACCTGAGGGCGTCAACGTTCCTAACATCGTCACCCGGATCGTCAATAGGTGTCTCCAAAATGAAAGCTGCGTGAGCCAGTTTAGGATGGCGTGCGATGCGTCGCAGCGCCTCTCGCCCGATATGCCCCTGGCCAATGTGCCAATGTCGATCGACCCGCGAGTAGTACTGCGCACGAGAATCGTTGAAATGTATAGCCCTTACATTCTTGGTCTTTACGGTGTGTTGGAGCGATTGAATCGTCGCGGCCAACCCGTCTTCCTCCCGAATGTCGTAGCCCGCGGTGAAAGCGTGGGCCGTGTCGAAGCACACACCAAGTGGGACCGAGGGACACGCGTCCATCAATTCACGTAAGTGTTCGAATCGATGACCGATGCACTCGCCCTGCCCGGCTGTGTTCTCCAAAAGGATTCGAATGGAACTGCCTTCAAGACCACTCCACGCTAGTCTCAAACTTTCAGCGCACGTCGCAATCCCATCAGCCTCACAAGCACCACGCGCACTTCCAGGATGCACAACCAAGTAATCTGCGCCCAACAGAATGCCTCGCTCGATCTCTTCGCGAAACGACTCGCGAGATTTCTGAAGCATCAACGGATCGGCTGCCGCCAGATTGATCAGATAATTTGCATGAATTACTACCGGAGAGATGCCGGTCTGTTGACGCGTCTTTTTGAAGAGGGAAATGTCGAGTGAGGTTAGGGACTTCGCTTGCCAACCACGTGGGTTTCGCGAGAACAGTTGGACCGTCTGGCAGTCAAGCTCCTTTGCTCTGAGCAAAGCATTGTGAAGGCCACCCTTGATCGGTGCATGAAAGCCTATACGTGGTTTGCGGCTAGTTCTCTTAGAAGTGGTTCTCTTTGTTGGCTGCCGGGATTTCACTGTTGCACTGCTTCCATCACGCGCAGCATATTCCCACCCAGGATCTTTTCGACATCGCTGGCTGAGTAACCACGATTCAATAACTCGCGACTGAGATTTGGCAGACTCCCGACGTCAGGCAGATCGCTTAGCGTCGATTGAACACCGTCAAAGTCTGATCCAATACCAACGTGATCGATCCCAACCAGCTTCACCACATGATCTATATGGTCCACCAGTCGCGAGACACCTACCGGAGGCAGTCTCTTTGCAAACTCTTCGCGCCGCACGCGATCGCGCGCGAGTTTCTTGTGCGCCGCATCTCCATGTTCTTCATCGGAAGCACGTTGAACTTTTCCGGCGATATCAGCATCAACCACTTTCTTCTTATTACTCCATCCCGGCTCAAGATGCTCTGGATAAAAAATGACGTTCACTACACCACCTGTCTTGGCGATTGCTTTGATCATGTCGTCCGTTAGATTACGTGGGACGTTCGCAATCGCGCGACATCCTGAATGAGTCGCGATAATCGGCTTACTTGAAGTGGCAACGATGTCCCAAAAGGTGGGATCCGATACATGCGATACGTCAACCATCATTCCTAAACGGTTCATCTCTTTGACGACCTCTTTGCCAAATTCGTTCAGCCCTCGAGTTCGTCCAACATCGTCGCCAGACGAACCTGCCCAGCTCGTGCTGACGCTCCAAGCCGGCGACATATATCGAACACCCAAGTCGTAATATCGCTTAACGTTCTCAAGTTTGTTGTCGATAGCATATCCACCTTCTAATCCAAACAGGGCTGCCAACTTGCCAGCTGCCGCGATCCGCCGCACGCCATCTGCGGTTACGGCTAATTCCCAGGACTCAGGGTGTTTTTCAACGAACTTCTTCACGGCCTCGATTTGTAGGTCAGCCCGCCTGATAGCGCCGCGACCGTTGCCACCGAAAAGCTGAGGCTCGACCCAGATCGAGAAGAACTGCGCGTCGAGACCACCTTCACGAGCTCGCACGGAATCAAAATGTCCGTCAGAGAGGCGCTGCCCTATGTCGACTTGTTCGTCCAGCATGCGTTGCACTGTGTCGGCATGCATGTCGATTGCAATTGCTTTTCGGTGAATGGTCTGGGCGTCAAGTTGTGATCGTTTCAGTGGGCCAGGCTCAATTCTATTCTCAGTTGTTTGGCTCATTCGGCAGCTGTTAGTTAGGATTAAAATAGGAACTGTCGCCACTAAAAGGACGTAGCGTAAGTGGGTATTTGCGAATGTTCGGCGGAAAGAAGCAATGATTAGCAATGTCTTCAACTTGTGACAGCATTTTGATGTTACGTTGCCAATTTCGTCGAAGCAAGCGCGCTTGCAAAGCCTTCTGAATCTACTGTATCGTGCGATGACTTTGTAATACCCAAATTGGTTTATCTAACCGCAGGAGTGGGATACGCGTTTACTGGTTTACAACCTAGCTCCTGCATCGGAATGTAGCCCGGGCCCTCCTTACAGCCCAATTCACTAATAAGTTGCGGAAGGAGTTAAGCAGGTATGTTCGCAAAAGATGGTAAGGCGAAAGACATAAGAACCCCGCGCATTTCTGATCACGTTTGGAATGATGGTGAGTTTATCAAGTGGAACGACGCGCGGGTGCATGTCATGTCACACGTTCTCCATTATGGTTCGAGCATCTTTGAGGGCATTCGCTGTTACGCGACAAAAAATGGTCCGGCTATCTTTCGTCTTAGGGAGCATCTCCAACGGTTTCTGAATTCAGCGAAGATTTATCGGATGGACCACAAGTGGACCTTGGAGGATCTGTTTGCTGCTTCGGTCGAACTGGTAAAACGTAGCAAGCTAGACCAGTGCTACATCCGACCCATTCTCTTCCGCAGCCTCGATGAAGAGAATCCGGCTTTTGGAGTGAACCCGTTTCCGAATCCGCTAGCCTGCTACATCGGCGCATGGGACTGGGGAAAGTACCTGGGTGACGAAGCAATCGAGAAAGGTGTCGATGTTTGTGTCTCAACCTGGAACCGGCTAACGCCCAACTCAATGCCGGCAATGGCCAAGAGCGGCGCGAACTACATGAACTCTCAGTTGATCAAGATGGAAGCATTACTCAACGGATTTGCGGAAGGCATAGCTCTCGATGATCGTGGGTATGTCTCTGAAGGTTCGGGTGAGAATATCTTTCTGGTGAGCGGCGACATCGTTCTCACACCTCCTCTTTCTTCTTCAATACTCCCGGGCATCACTCGCGACAGCGTGATTCAGATTTGTCACGAGCTCGGAATTACGGTGAAGGAGCGCACCTTGCAGCGTGCTTCGCTGTATGTTGCGGACGAGCTGTTCTTCTCAGGAACGGCCGCGGAGATTACGCCTATTCGTTCCGTCGATCGTATAACCGTCGGAAATGGCGGCCGTGGACCGATTACCACACAGATTCAGAAAGCCTTCTTTGAAATTACTAAGGGTGAACGAAAAGCTCCGGGAAACTGGCTGACCTACGTCAATCAGGCGGCTACCAAATCGGAAAACAACGGAAACAATCCCACCGGAGTTACGAGGACTGAGTCCTCAGTGGAGAATGAAGCAGTTCTCAACTACCAAACTGCAGCTTCCGAGTAGTAACTAGGCAATAGGCAAAACAGCAAGCAGAAGACGATTCTGCTTGCTGTTTCATTTCCAGCCTCTTTTATTAAGGTCCGGAGCGCCGTGTAAGCCCTCCAGAATCTTAACGTTGACGCTGCCCTCAGCCGCAGCTATTATTCCTTCAACCTCACTTCCCAGTGACAGTTGGGACAACAAAGCATCCCTTCCAGCGCAAACTCCCAACAATTCTCCAGAAATATCGAAAGGTTTCGGCCAATGGCCTTGAAAATTGACGATTTGCTTCGCACCGCCGCCACGCACGGAGCCTCGGATCTGCACCTCAAGGCAGGCGCCTTTCCGGTGATGCGGATCGGTGGCGAGCTTCATCCTCTTGAGAATGCTCCTAAGCTCAAACCAGAAGACACCCTAGACATGTCTTTCTCGATGATGTCTAACCGTCAAAAGCAACGGTTCAAGGAGTTTTCCGAGGTTGATATTGGCTATGGTGTTAGTGGTCTAGGTCGATTCCGCGCAAACATCTTCCAGCAGCGAGGGGCTGTAAGCATTGTCTTGCGCGTAATTCCTGACATGACCAACGGCACGGCCGAGCTCGGTCTGCCGCCCGTAATCGATAAGATCACGACTGAACGCCGGGGCCTAATCCTCGTAACGGGTGCTACGGGTTCGGGCAAGTCAACGACCCTCGCGGCCATGATCGACAGGATCAACGCCAGTCGCAGTGGTCACATCGTCACGATCGAAGATCCCATCGAGTTTCTGCATCGCGATAAGAAGTCGTTCATTACGCAGCGCGAAGTAGATGTGGATACGAGGTCGTTTGCCGAAGCATTACGCGGCGCATTACGTCAGGATCCGGACGTGATACTCGTCGGCGAAATGCGCGACCACGAAACGATTGAAACGGCCTTGACTGCAGCTGAAACCGGCCACCTGGTTTTATCAACGCTACACACTCTCGACGCTACTGAGACTGTGATGCGCATCGTTTCGTCGTTCCCTTCACATCAACAGAAATCTGTACGAATCCAGTTGTCGGGTATTCTCAAAGCAGTCATCTCCATGCGCCTCGTGCGTGCCGCTAAAGGTCCTGGACGTGTACCAGCTGTTGAGATCATGATAACCACGGGTTTGATCAGGGATTATGTAATCAACGAAGAGAAGACTTATCTAATCCGTGAGGCGATCGCAGCGGGGACATCACAGTATGGAATGCAGACCTTCGATCAATCGTTGTTCAATCTGTTTCAGGCAGGTCTGATCACACTGGAGGAAGCACTGCATAATGCCAGCAACGCTGACGAATTCCGCATGCGGGTCGCCGGCATCCTTTCTTCTCACCAGGCAATCAACACTTTGGGCGACAAGATTGTGAGTTCAACAGACAAAGTGCACGATGAGCTCGGTGAAGTATTTATTCGCTAAGTCTCAATTGATTCAATTGGCCCGCATTCTTCTTGTAACCCTCACTCCTGCACGCCAATCCTCATTGATGTCGAACCGGTAGATCTCTATGTCCGGAGCAATGAAGCGTGCAAGGGTCGAGAATGCGCGGTGCACCCTCAGCGTTGGGGCCACTAGGTAAACCAATGGCGGTTCATTATTGATCCTTCGGTCGCCGAATAGTTTGGCGCGCGTAATGTGACCGCGACGGCGATGTGCTTCGACCCGCTGCCAATAACCAACGCCCTGCAGCACGTGCTCTCGATCTTCAGAAACCTTCAGTTCAATAACCACAAGTCTGCCATCTTGTCGAAGTGCCAAAAGATCCACTGGCTTTACACCCAGTCGGCCTGAGTGTGCTGTCCGGAATTGCGCATGAAGTGGTGCAACAATGAGTCCTGGATCGAGCCGAGAAATATCTCGTCTCAACATTGATTCCAACCACGCCTCTGACGCATTGCGATAAAGAGCGTGACGAAGGTCAATTGCATTAGGCGATCGATGTTCGCGCAGATCCTCGAGTAACTGGTTAAGTTCATCGACGTGCCTGTCATCAAGCAAAGTCCGACTTGAGCCATCGACGCCAAACCACACTCGCTCACTTCCCATCAAGCGACGAACTCTGGCGAAGGGCAGTCCGAGGTATCGGACCGTTTCACCATAGCGCGCCTGAACTACATCAATCGTTTCCGGCGCCTGAGCTGCAATGTTCTTAGTCCACTGGCTGATTCGCGAATCAATAAGTGGTGGGAAACGAGACAACCGCTTTCGCCATAGATCATTCCTGGTCGGAACAGCGAGAACTCGTAACTCGCTCCAGGCATCATCGACCTCAAAAACACTTATTGATTCTTTTAGTCCTTCGCGGAGCAATGGAAGTCGTGCCAGTGTCGGCTTTACTAGCTCACCTTCCACGATGAGCCAGAGTTGCTGAATGTATGGAGGGCGTACTCTTTCTGAGGCTCGCGTAAACCACAGTAATGCCGCGGAAAGAAATGCATCTGCGTCGCTTGCGTAATGAGAGGCTACAGAGGCCGTGACAGCAATCCGTTGATGCTTCAACCGGAGAACGATTCTCGCGTAACGACCTGGTTGGCCGCGCCGTATGCCGGGGCTCAAAGTTACGCGTTCAATTCGAGTTCCTGATAGTTGCTGACTCGCAAGCTGGGCCAGTAGATCACAACGGGCTTGTCTGCCGGCCCTCACCGATGCTGCGAGCGCAGTCGCTGCGGCACGAGGAATCAGCTCGATCATCGGCCGCTCAGCACCCATTCGTCGTGAGGCTTGGAACATCAGCTTTTCGCCGTTCCACTTCCAGCCGCCGATCTTCCAGGAACGAGTACCTCGTTCGGTCCAACAGGAAAGAATCAACGAACCATGAGAGATTGCGATGTCGAGCTCAGTGCGTTTTAGCGGTTGCGAAGGTGCATCATCGACGAAGTGAAACCACTCAGCATGTGTTTCAAAGAGTTCTGCTATCTGCTGTCGTGCAACTTCCAGAGATTGCGTTGATGTGAGGTCCTTCATGATGATCTGAGCAATGCAAATGAACGAGTTCGAACAGATTGAGGTGCTCGAAACGTTCTTTAGTCGATACTTCTACCGTGTGCTACCATTTCTCGTCAAACAGATCACCGAATCCACAAACTCCAACTGACTGTAAGTAAGCAATGAAAAACATTTATCTCGTCGGAGCCGTGCGAACGCCAATCGGCCGCTTCGGCGGAAGTCTGGCATCGTGGACCGCTGCGGACTTGGGAGTTCCCGTCGCTAAAGAAAGCATTCGTCGAGCGAAGATCGAGCCGGAAGAAGTAGAACAGTCAATCTGGGGTTGTGCGCGTCAGGCGGGTGTCGGTCCAAACGTCGCACGCCAAATAACCTATCGAGCCGGAGTTCCTGAAACAGTGCCCGCGTTCACAGTTAACCAAGCGTGCGGCTCGGGTCTGAAGGCTATCATTCTCGCGACTCAGGAAATTTTATTGGGACGAGCGGACATCGTGCTTGCCGGAGGAACCGAAAGCATGTCGCGGGTTCCTTACTTCGCTGAAGGTGCGCGCTGGGGAATGAGAATGGGCAACATGCCTCTGGTCGATGGAATGTATCGTGACGGCTTCAGCGATCCGCTTTCAGAGTTGGTCATGGGCGAGACAGCTGAGAATCTCGCACGCAAGTACAAAATCTCTCGCCGTGAGCAGGACGAATATGCGTTGCGTTCTCAACAGCGAGCTGCCGCAGCAATCGAATCAGAACGCTTCTCAGATGAACTACTGCCTCTCGAGATAAAGGGTCGAAAGGAATCGATAACGTTCGCCAACGATGAGCACTGTCGAATCGGCGCGCGTCTCGAAGACATGTCAAAACTCGCACCCGTTTTTTCAGCGGAAGGTACTGTGACTGCCGGAAACTCCTCAGGAATAACCGACGGCGCTTCTGCCATGATCGTTATGAGCGAACAAGCTCTTAAAACTTCAGGGGCACAACCATTGGCCAGAGTCGTAGATCATGAGACTGTCGGCGTAGCACCTGAGATCATGGGAATTGGTCCGGTTCCCGCGGTCCGATCCCTACTGCAACGACAGAAGATCGCGTTGCAAGATATCGATCTAATAGAACTGAATGAGGCCTTTGCCGCTCAAGTCATTGCCTGCGATCACGATCTGCGATTTGACCCAGATAAGCTCAATGTGAACGGAGGCGCCATCGCTTTGGGCCATCCAATCGGCTGTACTGGAGTACGAATCACTACGACGCTGCTGCACGAAATGCAGAAGCGCTCAAGCAAGTTAGGCCTCGCCACTCTCTGCGTGAGTGGTGGATTGGGAATCGCCCTACTTCTGGAACGCGTGTGATTGCTAGCGACGCAGGATTGAGTAGTTGCCGTGCTTTGTTGGCGATAGTCTTCATTGCCTTTCCATTTCTCGGATGTAGTCGCCAAGCAGCTCCCCCCACAGATAGTTCTTCAGCAAAGCCTCTTCTAACTTCCTCTCCTCCATTTAGCACTCGAGAACCTGAACGCTATCAGGGAACCAGGATCACTACGATCGAGCATTCCGGTCCTGATCCGTATCGGACCACGAAGACAACAATTATTGCTCGTAACGGAATTAACCGGCGTGAAGAGTACGAAACGATTTCTGGTGTGCGGTTGATCTACCTCGAGAACGCCGCCGGGCGCTTTGTGCTTCTGCCTTCAGCAAAGTTGTATGCAAACTTAGACGAGCCGCAGGCAGATAACGGATTGCCGCCGAGCGATGGCATAACCGCCGGCGTCGCCGATGCATTGCTGAATCAAGCCAATAATGAGGCCAGCTACGAAAAACTTGGTGCTGAGGAGTTGAATGGTAGAAAGGTCGCGAAGTATCGAGTGACCGGCGGTGGGTCTACTGCCGCCCCGTCGACAACGCTTATCTGGATAGACGAAGTTTTGGGCATGGCAGTACGTTCTGAAAGCAGCTCTGGGGCATCCGGTGACACGTTCAAAGTAATAACTGAGTTGCGCAACATCGAATTGGAAGCGGATCGAAAACTTTTCGAGTTACCAAAAGATTGCAAACAGGTGTCGCACCTAACCCTGGCAAATGCTTATGGCGAGGCTACGCAGAAATGAGTTGCTTGGTCAGGCGCCCGAAGCCAACTTCTTATTCCCTGCAGGCATCGGAGCATGGCAGATTACTCTCCAGCCCTTTTTGGACGTTTCCCTAATAAAGAAAGGTATGAACGTGGGATATAGATTGATTCGATTCTCGTTAATGCTGCTGCTTGTCGGAACTCTTTCGGCAAGCAGTTTCGCCCAAAACCGACGCAGTGCGCCGCAGGCTTCCAAGCTCTTCAATGTGCTGCCGCCTTCAGACGCTGTGGCGATCGTTAAGCTCAGGCAGGTGCTCAATGACGCCATGCCGAAACTACTGTCGACTAATCCGGACAAGTTGGCCCAAGCCAATGCGCAGATTGAACAGTTCAAAATGCGAACTGGCCTGGACCCGCGTTCATTCGAAGAGATGGTCTTTGGCGTTCGCTATTCCTACCCAAGTGAGGGTGTTACTAAGCTAACAACGGTAGCAATTGCGAACGGCACGTTCAGCTCAGGCGCGATGGTTGCAGCTGGAAGGATAGCTACGAATGGAAAGTACCGCGAGGAACAGCATCGCGGCAAAACTATCTACATTTTTAACCTGGACCAGCAGATAAAATTGCTTGGCGTCCTCGATATTAAGGTAGGAGAACTTGCCGTGGCGCCTCTTGACGCAAACACGTTGGCGCTTGGTGACTTGCAAATTGTTCGCGAGACGCTTGACCAAAAACGGGGAGCAGCAGCACGCGCGAATGCCGAGTTGATAGCTTTGGCAAATAGGAACCCGACTGCAATCGTGGGCTTTGGTGGAAACATCTCTGAACAGCTTCGTGCAAATCTGAGTATCACCAACGATGCCATTGCTCGCGATCTCACGGCTGTGCGTCAGGTCTACGGTTCAGTAGGATTTACTGAGAAGGATGTGGTGATAGCGCTTGCAGCTCGCACCGTAGATGAACCATCGGCACGAAACCTCGGCAACACAATCGAGGCTCTAAAGCAGTTTGGCGCCCTTCTTGTTAACCGGTTACCGGCAGCCAAAGCAGCACTGGCGAGAAGCGCGCTGAATAGCCTGACCATAACCAATCAAGGCAACGAACTACAGATCACAACTTCAGTTGCACAAATAGAGATAGCTCCAATTATGGGAGGCGACTAAGCCTCCCATACAGAGCCCAGATTGAAGTTAAGATTTTTTTACTGCGGTGGTAATGGGATTTGACGGCGGTTCGGCACCGGCATCGGTTCGTCTTCCTCGAGCTGGGCCATCACGTCCTGATAGATTTTGATTTTGCCTTCTTGCCTCATCCGATCCTGAACAGAACTGATGTAGTCTTCAAAGACCTGGTTCTGACGACCGTTCAGCAACGTCTGCGTTAGCTGATCTCTTTGGCTGGCGAACTGAGCAAGATCAGCTTCAGTTCGCTTAGTCACACCAACTACTACCCAATTGTCTCCGACCTTCACTGGTGTTTTGGTGACCTCACCGTTTTTCAACGCATAGACAGCATCGTCAAGCAGTGGGCTGGTTCCCGCTTTGCCGAGAGTCGATCCCAGCTTGTAGTCCTCTTCAGTTGCAACTGAAAATCCTGCTTTCTCGGCTGCACCTTTCACGTCGCCAGCAGAGTTGATGGATGACGCAATCTCTTTTGCTTTCTGATCCAACTGCTCTTTGGCGCGTTCTTTCCTAATGGCGTCGGTGAGCTTACTCTTCACTTCGTCGAAGTCTGGAATACGCGGATCCTTCTTATCAACGAGCATAGGAACAGCGAAGCCACCTTTCACGCCAGCTTTCTCACCAACGTCATTCGGATTGTTCAAAGCGGCGACTGCCCGCTCGAAATCCTGGTTGGCGCCGATGTTTGGCACGTCGTCTCCTTGTTTGATGTAGGGCGTTTCCTTCACCATGTCAGCTGGTGTCATATTCGCTTCACCCGCCAACTCCTGAGCGACTTTCTGGAGATCCTTGGTTTCTTTCAACCGGGCTTGCGCCTTCTCCGCAATCTTCGCACCTACTGCGTAGCCACGCTGGTTGCGCATAGACACAAGGAGTTCCGGTTTGGCTTGTTCGAAAGTCTTTGGTACATCGTCGCCACGCCGCAGGATGTAGAAGTTGCCGGCATACCGGATGGGCACGTCCGAGACATCCCCGGGCGACATGTCGACAACTCTGTCGTAAAGCGCATCTGGTTTGTTGGGATTCTTCTTGATTACTCTCGGGAGCAAGCCACCGTTCTTCGCAGTAGCAGGATCTTCTGAATTACCGCGCGCAGCCTCTGCAAAAGTTTCTTCGCTTACCTTGCCGGTCGTGCCACGAAGTCTTGTGATCAAGTCTTTGGCCTTTTGCTCTACCTGCGGATCCAGATCCTTACGAGCTACTTTCAAAACAATCTGTTGAACCTTTACTCCGGCAATCTTGTGTTCGGGCGCGAGCTGATCGTATCTGTCCTTTAGATCCTTATCAGAAATCTGCAGTTTCGATCCGGCTTTTTCTAAATCAATGTAGACATAGCGAACCTTTTTCTGTGGTTCGAGGATTCGATAATCGGTCTTATGCTGTTCGTAGTAATTCTTTAGTTCGTCATCAGAAGGTTGGATCTTTTTGGCAAGCTGATCGACGTCAAGAACGACATAGTTCAGATTGAACGTTGTATTGTCACGCTTGTAAGTGTTCTCAACTTCGTCGTCAGATACATTCACACTTGCGGTTACAAACGCCCTTAACTTCTCCTGCGCGATGCTATCCCGAACTGTTCGTTCAAACTTCTCTACGTCGCCGTACTGCGCCGTCACCGATTCCTTGTACCGATCGATTCCGACGAACTGACCTGACGCATCGCTAAACTGTTTTCTAATCTTATTGATTACTTCCTCGTCACTCGCCGCGAGTCCCAGCCGAGCGGCTTCTTGAGCTACTACACGGTCACGAATGAGGCCTTCGAGAAATCGCTTGTTGCCTCCTAATTGACCCAGGCTGATCTGCCCGCCGAACATCCGTTGATAACCTTCGCGAAGTTGCGCGAGATCGGCCACAGTGACTGTGTCTCCGCCAACCTTAGCGATAACTTCGTTATTTCTGGTCGCGTCATAACTGCGCGCCGAACGGTTTGGAGCGTAAAAGATGATTAAGCTCACAGCCATCAGCACTGCGAAACCAACGATAATAATGTTGCGGGTACGCTCGAGGCGTCCTAACTGTTTGAGCATTTGCTTACCTTTCTAACAAAACCGGCGGATTGTAAAGGAGACGTGGGAAGCCGTGCAACCGGCGCAATTAGAGTTGTTAATGACTACATTAGGTTCAGAGCCACAGTTCAAGGTTGCCAATATAGAACGAAATACTGCCCAGTCTGTTAGTCGACGAATCATTTTCTCGCGACCTGACATCTAAAGACTGCAATGCTATTTTATTTCACCACCAGATGAACTTACTCGGTAACTCCACATGGCTCTGGATCGGGTTCAGCCTTTTTATTCTTGTAATGCTGAGTCTCGATCTGGGGCTCTTTAATCGAAAAGCTCACCAGATCAAGTACCGAGAAGCGATGATCTGGACCATCGTGTGGGTCAGCCTCGCGATGGTCTTTGCCACACTGGTCTTTTTCTATCAGGGAACTGATCTGGGCCTAAAGTTCCTCACCGGCTATGTAATTGAACTCTCGTTGTCAGTCGACAACCTTTTTATCTTCCTGCTGATTTTTTCCTACTTCAAAGTCCCGGCGAAGTTCCAGCATCGCGTGCTCTTCTGGGGTGTACTGGGTGCGCTCGTAATGCGCCTCACGATGATCTTCATAGGAGCGACACTGATAAATCGCTTTCATTGGATCATCTACATCTTTGGCGCCTTTCTGATCTATACCGGGATAAAGATGTTTCGGCAGGAAGATGCCGATCTGCAACCCGAAGATAATCCCATCGTCCAACTCGTAACGCGACACATTCCCATCTCACGGCATTACGAAGAGGACAAGTTCTTCACGAGAATCAATGGGAAGTTGAGTGGAACCCTATTGTTCCTCGTACTGATCATTGTCGAAGTAACGGATCTCGTCTTCGCTGTGGATTCAATTCCCGCGATTTTTGCCATCACTACGAACACGTTTATTGTCTATACCTCCAATGTCTTTGCGATCTTGGGATTGCGCTCGATGTACTTTCTCTTGGCGGGAGTAGTGGAAAAATTCCATTACTTAAGGACGGGCCTTGCCATTGTGCTTACCTTCATCGGCGTCAAAATGCTGGCAGAAGCCGTGCATTTCAGCATTCCCATCTGGATCTCGCTGATCTTCGTCGCCGCTGTGTTAGCCAGTTCTATAGTTGCTTCGCTGATCTGGCCGCCTCGACCTGAGGAACAGTTCGAAGTTGACCTCCCAGAAGGTTTTGATACCCCAACGGAGGACGGCCAACCCCTTCTTCGCGAGGAGCGAATCGGCGTCAATAACTCCGACACCACTGATAAACGGGAGCGGGAACCCGTAAAGCAGTGATTTTACCGTACTTCGTGACGGCAAAACTCTCTTGAACACGGCTTAACGGTTGTGTTAGATTTCGAATCAGGCGGGAGCGGCTATGAACAGCACTCTCACTGGCTTAGAAAAAGGTTGGACTCACACCTGCCAGCATTACAAGGCCCACAGCATTCTACCCATTAGCGGACCTCCCGAACGTTCGCGCTATTAAATGCCCCCCTCAGTTTTAGTTTGTCTCGAACATGAGCACTAAGAGCCATCGGTTTGCCTTCGATTGGTGGGTCGTTGAAAAACGAGCCATCTACCTAATGATCACCGGCTTCGTTTTGTTCCTGCTGGTAATTGGCGCAGCGCTATACGTCTGGAAGTATGGCAATCCGCTTAAGAATGTTGGCGCTAACTCGAAGCCATCAACCGGAGCAAGGTTCATTTCATTCGAAGGTGATGTTCGCGTCATCCGTGCTGCTACACGCGAGAACATAGCAGCAAGCAGCGACACTGAACTCTTTCCGGGCGACACGGTGCAGACGCAGGCCAGCGGTCGGGCGCGGGTGGGAATGGCGGATGGCTCGACTCTCGTAGTGAGGCCTAACAGCACAATCACCGTCCGGGACAACGCCAGTGGTGATGATGGGAAGCGAACAAATGTTCACGTGGTGGTAGACAGCGGACAAATGTACGTTCGCACCGAGCAACAACCCGAAGGAACCACAAACGTTGTAGAAACACCCAAGACGAAAAGCAATCTCGGTAATCAAACGGGCGCCAGTTTCGGAGTCACTGCGGAAGGCACTGAAGAAATTCGGGTGAACGCTGGTGTTATCGAAACTACAAACCGATCGGGTGAAAAGACTGCACTACATGGTGGCGAATACGTATCGGTCAATCCTTCGGGCACGATATCGCGACCACAGAAACTTCTTGATGTACCGCAACCATCGCAGCCGCATGATCTGGAGAAAGTTTTTGTGAGCGGAAATGGTGCTGCCAATATTGCGTTGAAATGGTTGGCACCCCAGTCAGGCACGCCGTCTTATTACCGCGTCGAAGTGGCAACCTCACCGTTCTTCGTTTCCGACGGAAAAGTTATCGAGCGCGACCAATTAGCATCTACGGAATTTACCGCCAGCGATCTTCGTCCGGGAACTTACTTCTGGCGAGTTCGCGCTTCCGCTGTCAGCGGACAAACAAGCGATTGGAGCGAGCCACAAAAGTTTACCGTTGCAACGCGCGGAAGCGGATCCCAAGTGGCAGTTGCAAATCTAACTGCCGATCTGCTCGGAGGAAATATCTATCTCGTGCGTGGTCGGTCTGAGCCAGGCACAACGATTAGGATTTCCGGTCGCGAAACGCTGACGGCATCCGACGGTAATTTCCAATTACAAATCACTGCACGGTCGGGCGAGACTCAGTTGACTGTAGAAGCACTCGATCCTCGCGGAAACAGTAGTCAGTATCGAGTCACACTATCAGGCAGATCAGCAAGAGCCAGAGGATAGAGAAAGTCGGACTTCGATTCATGTCGAGACACGTCATACTACTTACAGATGCGCATCAAGCACCGGCCTATGAGGTGATCGAGGCCTTGCGTAATGCCGGTGTGAAGACTTTGATTGAAGGTCTCCGCGAGCTTGAAGTAGAAGTTGCCTTAGCGCGCCAACGTGAAGGTGAGGATCCGAATGAACCACTTGGGCCGCCGCCCCTCGCAGTCTTGTATGAGGTAGTTCCAGGGGCTGACATGGTTGAGCTGCATCACGCCGCCGAACATGCAAAGGCATTTTGGCCCGACGCCCCGCTGATCGCCTGTCGCAGTAATCCGAATGGCTTTCATAGTCTCAACCTCAGAAGTCTAGATGGTGCCTCGTTGAAGCGACTGGGGTTTCGTGCAATTGCAGATAGAGCTGCGCAACTGCCAGCCATATTGCGTGAAATTGAAGGGCACGGAGCCACCGGCGAGCTCAGGTTGCCTGCGATCTTACAAAAGCCCTCGGAGCCAAGTTCGCTTTCTCTCCCCACCCACCTCAAAGCAAATACTCTGCGAGCAGCTTTTGATTTGGTTTCGTCACTTCACTTTATCGGTGACCAAACAGGTGCGGCTAACACGGCACTGGCAGGACTCAATGCGCTCGTTACGGCAGATCGTTGGACCATCTACTTGACCTCTGAATCCAATTCAGCCGAAACACCATCGATGGAAGCGATCGCATTCCGTAAACGTGGCGAGCAGCCAACAGGCGATGTCGTCGAAGACAATTGGCGGTTGTGGCTGACAGGCGAGGCTGCGGTTCCCCAGGGACACGAAAGCAAAGCTGCAAGGCTGAGTGCAAGCGGGATGGGTATCGTGCGCAAGAAGGAGCAAGGGACAAATGTCGTAGCTATCCCGTTGGTTTGCGGCGACCGCCTCCTTGGAGTGCTCGAAGGCGTTCGTGAAGGAGATCAGTCGAAAGTATTCTCTAAGCCTGAAGTCGCTCTGCTCAATTCTCTGTCTCTCCCCATCGCCTCGGCAATGGCGAATGCCGTTCGCATTGCCGAAGCCGAACGACTCTCACAAACAGATGACCTCACCAAACTTCACAATGCTCGGTACCTCCGCCAGTTCTTGCTGAATGAGATCCGTCGCGCGCGGCGTTATGGTTCCAGTGTTGCAGCACTGTTCCTGGATCTGGATGACTTCAAACAGATCAACGACCTTCATGGCCACCTTGTGGGATCGCACGTTTTGATGGAGATGGCGGCAGTGATCCTCTCCTCAGTACGCGACACCGATGCCGTAGCTCGGTATGGAGGAGATGAGTTTGTGATCGTGCTTCCCGACACGGGAATTGAATTAGCAGGCATCGTTGCAGAGCGCATTCGCGAAAAGATCAAGCGTTTCCAGTTCACTGGTGGCAGACGACTGAGCCTCAGTCTGACAGCAAGCTTCGGCGTGGCAGCGTTTCCTAAACACGCTTCATCTCCTCAACAGTTAGTCGCCTGTGCTGACCGAGCGATGTACGAAGCCAAAGCTGCCAACAAAAACTGCGTGCGTTTCTCTGCCGGACAGTCACAGAATCCGAAATCGGAGAAGACCGTTAACGTGAGGCTTCACGTTAACGAAAACGAAGAGCAAAATGCTCTCTCCCGTACATAAGTTCTGGATAGCGCAAAATCACAATTCAGTGTACTTTAGCAGTCTCGGACTTGCCTGGTGCAGCGGCACGAGGGAACGGTAGATGGTGTCAGGTAGCATTGGAGGCCGAATGGGCCTTCGAACGTAGCTCCCGCCCCGGTTAATGACCTTTACCGTACGACAACTGCCAAATTGTCTTTAGCCGCGCCAGCCCACGCGATGCTCTCCATCTTACACACACGGGAAGTGAAGAATTAATGGCTTTCAAATCTATCTTCAGTCTGTTTTCCAGTGATCTGGCTATCGACCTGGGAACGGCGAATACCCTAGTTTATGCGAAGGGACGGGGCATAGTTGTGTCCGAGCCGTCAATCGTCGCGATCAACAAGGTAACGAATCAGGTGGAAGCGGTTGGCCGTGATGCCAAGGACATGTTGGGCAGGACACCGGGAAATATCGTTGCGATAAGACCCATGAAAGACGGCGTCATTGCCAACTTTGAAGTTACTGAGAAGATGCTTCAACACTTTATTCGCAAGGCCCACAATGGCAAGACGTGGGTCAGTCCACGAGTGGTAATTGGAATACCTTCTGAGATTACCCAAGTCGAACGACGAGCTGTGGAAGACTCGGCGTATCGCGCGAAAGCTTCTGAAGTTTATCTGGTCGAGGAAGCGATGGCTGCTGCGATCGGCGCCGGTCTGCCGATCACGGAACCGCATGGAAACATGGTGGTCGACATCGGCGGCGGAACGACCGACATCGCCGTTATCAGTTTGAGTGGAATTGTTTATTCAAGAGCGGTTCGCGTGGCAGGAAACGAGATGGATGAAGCCATCATCTCTTATATCAAGCGCAAATATAACCTGCTGATTGGTGAACGCACGGCAGAAGCTATCAAGATCGAGTTGGGTTCTGCATATCCGCTTGATGAGCCGCTGTCGTACGAAGTTCGCGGACGCAATTTGATCGAAGGAATTCCGAAGACGATTTCAATCACCGATGAGGAAGTTCGCGAGGCGCTAGCAGATTCGGTGTCAACTATCATCAACGCCGTGCGCGTAGCTTTGGAGAGAACTCCTCCTGAACTATCAGCTGACATTGTCGAGCGCGGAATCGTGCTGACGGGAGGCGGAGCGCTGTTGAAGAATCTAGACAAGCGACTCTCGATTGAGACGGGCTTGCCAGTCTCACTAGCTGATGACCCGCTTGCGTCAGTGGTCTTGGGAACGGGCAAAATGCTTTCGGATTTTGATCTGTTGAAGCGAGTGAAGTGGGAAAACACGATGACCAGCGGCATGTAAATTTAAAATTTAGAATTTAAAAGTTTAAATTTTGATTCTTAATTTCAGATGGCAAGTATTCGGACGCAAAAGGAGATTCGACAGCGAGCACCCATCTGGCTCGTGATGTTGCTGTTCACGAATCTCGCATTCATGGCTGTTGACGCGCGGGATAGCGTGACCAAACAGCGAATGTTGCGTATTTGGGTCCAGGCTCTTTTCTCACCCATTCAGAGTGTCTCATCACGCGCTGGCGGAGCAGGCACCGGCTTCGTGAAAAGAATCATCAACTTCAACAGTACAGCCAACGAAAACGAAGAATTGCGACGTCAACTCGCATCCGTTGAGCTTGAGCTGAAGCGAGCTCGAGAGGCAACCGCCGAGAACGAACGTTTGAAGGGTCTATTGAAACTTAAAGACAAAACCGGTTACGAAAGCGTGCCGGCAACAGTCATCGCTCGCGATTCCTCAGTTTGGTTCAATAGCATTACCATCGATCGCGGTAGCTCATCAGGTATTACGCTAAACATGCCGGTGGTTACTGGCAGTGGTATCGTTGGTCGCGTTGTTGCCCTCAGCCCTTGGACCGCTCAAGTGATGTTGATAACAGATGAGAAGGCCGCTGCCGGAGCCGTAGTCGGTCAACTGGGAGAATCAGGTGCTCTGGGTTCTATTAGAGGAATGGGAGAAACAGGGTTAGTAGAAATGAAATACGTTTCCGGTCTGCAACACGTTGAATTCGGCGACTATGTTCTGACGACTGGCCAAGACGGAATTTATCCACCCGGCCTCAACGTGGGCCAGGTTGTTCAGGTTAAGAATGGTACAGCGACTCAGCCTCATGAGATTTTCATCAGACCAGGAGCTCGGTTGGACCAGATCGAAGATGTGTCCGTGCTGCTTTATCATCCACCGCAGCGTCCTGCCCCCGATCAAACACTGCCTAATGTAGACAAAAACAAGAAGTAG
>JBKPAL010000322.1:0-17406 GCA_046726395.1 Acidobacteriota bacterium | reverse complement strand
CCCACAATTCCCGGTTGGATGCAAATCACAGCATTGCATAAAGCTCAGGAGCGCACTACTCCCGAGGGCGTGCGGGTCCGACAGTTATTGGAAGAGGCAGCGAAACTTTTCGCCAAGGGTGGAAAATAACAGCGGTGAACTGGAACGCGGGAATTCCAATAGGCCATGTACGAAGGACCCACCGACTGCGGTTGGCGGAATTTAGGAGAGCAGTTGATGGACGACCTAATCATCTACCCGAGTAAATTCAAGCTTGTCTTACTCACCGCGGGCGCCCTGGTGTTCATTGTCTTAGCAGTCTTGCACTAACCAGTTGAATTGACTCGAGAGGATCCGCATACGTTGAAGGGTTGGATCCAGTCGCTACCGCTCCCGGTTCTGTAATCGGTTGTCGACTTCTACATCCCTAGCGACTTTTTGTGCAAGGCCGCTAAGGCATCCAGCGCGTTAAAGTAGACTCTCCAATAACGTTTATGGAGAAGAACGAGATCACTCATTCCATACTCTGGCGACGGCTTGATAAATCAGGCCACGAGTCTGCTTATCTGTCCTTTCAAACTCCTCATTGGCATTTAGAAGGATGTGCCGTATTTGCTCATGAAGGAAACCCATGCCAGCTTAATTACGAGATCACCTGTGACTCGCGCTGGCACACTCTATCTGCAAACGTTGTAGGTTGGGTTGGGATTAAGAAGATACAGATCGAACTCGCCGTTAGTGCTGACAAGCGTTGGCAACTAAACAAAACCGATCAGCCACACGTGGCAGGATGCATTGATGTGGACCTGAACTTCAGCCCGTCAACAAATCTACTTCCTATTCGGCGTCTGGAGTTAGAAGTAGGACAACAAGCGGACGTACAAGCCGCGTGGTTACGGTTTCCAAGTCTTACTCTTGAACCGCTAATACAGGTGTATCGACGAATTGATGAAAACAGATACCGCTACGAAAGTGGCGGAGGCAACTTCATTACTGAACTCGACGTAGATCCGACGGGGTTTGTCACTAATTACCCCGACACCTGGCGGGCCGAGGCGATCGGCTAACAATTATTGCGCCGGCCATCATATAACTGCAGCCATGAGCAAAGATCACAGTGAGCGCTTACTCGGTGTCGAAAACAACGCCGTTCACCTTAGTGAGCATCGTTCGGTTTGGGCTGAACTTTACTGTGAAGAAGAGAGACGAATTAGAACGGCGCTCGGTGCACTCATAGTTGATCTACAACATATCGGCAGTACCGCAATTCCCGGAATCAAAGCTAAGCCGATTCTTGACATGTTGGCCGGCGTTGAGAGACTTGAGAACGCCTTGCTTTGCAAAGGGCCGCTCGAGTCTATCGATTATGACTACATCGCGCGTGCCGGTATCGCGAATGATTATGTTTTTGGAAAGGGCGCGCCGCGGACACACTATCTTCATGTGGTCGAATATGGCGGAGCGAAGTGGGTCAATCATTTACGTTTTCGCGACCGCTTGAGGAATGATCCAGAGCTTGCAAAAGCTTACGAAACGCTGAAGCAAGAACTCAGTACGAGATTCAGCAACAGTCACGAAAAATATCACGATGCAAAAGCGAAATTTATCAACGAAGTGGTTTCGCCTCTAAAGTAATTCGATAGTTTCGCTTCGGCTTTGCTACCGGTGTGGGGCTGTTCGCTTGGTACGGCCTTTGGCCCAACGAATTCCAGAGGCAAGCCCGTGGTAATCATTCGGCAACGAACGGCAGGGCAAGTCACTGCCACACACAAGGCGGCAAGCCGGGGCAGACTTTTGAGGCAAAGCCCAAGCGAAGTGGCGATGTAAGTAAGTGTAAACGCTGTGACGAATGGCTAGTGCGTAGATTGCGATATGAATCGTGAGCGGTTACAAGCGCGGTTGCTGCGGCTCGCCGGTACGTTTGAGATACTCGCCTTCTTCGCCGTGGTAATGCCACGCTCATGGATGGAGGTCTCTCACGAATGGCTAGGCCTGGGAGAGATGCTGGCTGGGCCAGTCACTATGTTCATGATCCGCGAAGCCTCCTACACATACGGCATGCACGGCATTTCACTGTGGGTGCTGGCGTCTGACGTAAAACGGTTTCGACCACTGGTGTTACTCAATGGCATCGCTTACTTGCTGGCTGGTCCTGTGTTCTTCATCATCGATCACCTATCCGGATTGCCACTGTGGTGGGGTCTGGCAGACTCGTTGGCATGCGGACTCTTTGGAGCATCACTGCTCTGGCTAAATTTAGGCCAAAGACAAACATCGACCAGCGTCAACGAAGAGAAGTCTTATGCCCGAACGAGTTGATCTCTACAGTAACTATAAAGAGTTCACCCATCCGGTTCTGGATATGATCCGTAGGGAGACGTTCGGCACCGATATCGGACAAAACAGTTGGGTTACTGTTGATGAATACGAGCGCTTTCTTCCGTGGCTCAAGCTTGCTCCCGACAAACACATCCTTGAAGTCGCCAGCGGCTCGGGTGGTCCAGCGCTTTACCTGGCTCGCACAACTGGTTGCCGCGTAACTGGAATTGACGCCAACGAAAACGGAATAGCGACGGCTTCACAGATGGCAGCGAATTTAGGTGATGCTGAGCGCGTAGATTTCAAACTTGCCGACGCGACCGCTGAATTACCCTTTGAGAAAGACAGCTTCGATGCGGTCCTATGCATCGATGCAATGAACCACCTGCCGAACCGGCTCGAGGTGCTTCGAGAATGGCGTCGCGTACTGCGCATTGGTCGACGGGCTCTGTTTACTGATTCGGTTGTGATTACGGGGCCGGTCACTAATGAAGAATTAGCGCTCCGGAGTTCTATCGGGATATTTCTCTTCGTGCCACTGGGAGTAAATGAAGCGCTTATTAATAAAGCAGGCTTTCATCTCATCCGACAAGAAGATGTCACCGCAAATGCAGCTCTGGTATCGGGCCGGTGGTTTCAGGCGCGACAAGCTCACAAAGATGAGTTGCTTCAAATTGAGGGCGAGGAGCGCTTCATGGGACTACAAAAGTTTTTTGAGACAGTGCAAAGACTCACGAGCGAGAAGCGGTTATCAAGAATTCTGTACGTCCTCGAAAAACCCGCCACGTAAACAAAGGAGCAGAATTATGTTCACATCGCGGCTGTTAGTAATGTTGCTCTTAACGTTGTTCATTTCTCTTTCCATCTCAGCGCAGACATCCGGCGAGTTACATCAAAAATATAAGAGCACATCTGCTGTGGAGAGCTTTGAAGTACGGCCTGGACTAATCGCCAGTGTGTTCTATTCTGAAGATGGTCAACCGGTCGAAGTCTTGATCAGGTCTCGTTTGTTCTACACGAGCAATGTCGCTCTGACGGAGATGCCGTTATCAATCTTTGAAGAGGTTGTTGTGGAATTCGCACCGCTCGCTAAGAGAGGAAAGCTCTGTGAAGAAACTGATTCTGTGTCAGGCCGTAACCACTACGTGCATACGACGTACGAAAATATCTCTTTATACAGCGTGATACATAACAGAGGGCAGGAAAATGCTACCGCCAGCATGGTCCAGATCAGATGGGATAAGGTGGTGTGCACAAATCGCAACTAAAACGAGCAAACAACTCAGAATTACAAGCAACCATCGAGGTATTAAGAAACATGTTTGATTTGACGATTGCTCTCGATAACAGACCCGGCGCTTTAGCTGAGATGGGCGAAGCTTTGGGCCGTGCGGGGGTAAGCATCGAAGGTGGAGGAGCATGGGTTGTAAACGGTCGCGGCGTGGCTCATTTTCTTTTCGCGGATGGTACTGCGGCTCGCACGGCGCTCGAGGCAGCCGGCATTCGCGTCGTTGATGAACGTGAAGTTCTTGTTCAACGACTTAAGCAGGATATGCCCGGTCAACTAGGTATGCTCACTCGGCGAATGGCAGATGCCGGCGTGAATATCGAAGTGCTCTACAGCGATCATGATCATAATCTAATTTTGGTTGTCGATGGCCTTAAACAAGGTCGAGAGATTTCTGAGAAGTGGACGCGTGAAAATGTTCAGTGATCGCTTCATCATTCGGTTCTTCTCTGTGATCCTCAGAGACAAGCATGGTTCGAAAACTTTTCATCATCTGTTTATTCTTGCTAACCGGCTGGGTCGATAGCAGCGCGTCTTTCGCTACTCAACGTGCCAAGCCACTACTGATAATCGATCTCATTCCGCACCCCGGCGGAACTGACATGATGGTTATGCACGCAAAGGTGCGTGGACATGAAGGCACATTCCTGCTCGACACCGGCGGAGGCATTTCCTATATCACTCCGGGATTTGCGCAAACGATCGGCTGTAAACCATGGGGACAAATAAGTGGGTTCACGCTAACCGGACAACGAATCGACATGCCGAGATGCGACGAGCTTTCGTTCGGCATTCAGGACCAACACTTCTCCGCACCAATCTCCGGCGTATTCGACGTGATGAAGTTTATGAAGCCGAATGTGCCGCCTCTTGATGGCTCGATCGGTCTCGACATTTTTGTAGGTCGCACAGTCACACTGAGCTTGACGGGAAGAAAGCTGTTTGTAGAGAGTGCGGTCAGTGCGCAACGACGTATTCGTCAGGGAAAAGAAGTTCCGATCAGGCTCGTGCGCGAAGTGAACGGAGTGGCGTTGGCGGTTCAAGTGGGTGTGCCTACTTCAGAGGGAATGGCCTGGATGGAACTCGACTCAGGAAACGGTGGAGCAAATGTCATTGCAAAGCATCTCGCGCCGTTAATCAAATTAGATCCAAGCAAGAAAGAACCGCAGCCGGCGAGCTTCCAAATTGCGGGTGGAATTCCAGTGGAAGGCAAGGCTCGTGTGAATGACACACTGACGATGGACGGGAATATTGGCACGAGCTTTATGTTGAAGTGGGACCTAACACTTGATCTGGCTAAGAGTCGCGCGTGGCTCGCACCCGCTAAAAATACATAGATACCTGAGCGTTACACGTTTCATTCTCACCGGGCTTCAGCCCGGTGTTAACGGCGGAAGCGAATAGCAGAACCGTTTCAACGGTTTTTTAACTGCAGTTGGCGAACAGAAGCACAGGGGAGGAAAACCGTTGAAACGGTTCATCGGTTTTAGCTGGCGCTGCACCACCGGGCTGAAGCCCGGTGAGAATGAGAAGCGACGTTCATAGTTTCACGACAGTCCGTGATCTCACAGAGAATAAAATTCGGCGCGCTCTTGGCATTCGTAGCAATTCTATTTGCGCTTGGGGCATTCTGGTATTTGGGGACGGCATTAAGTGCACCGGTAAACCATGTCGTTAGTTCCGCACCTACAGACTTGGTTGCTAAGTCAATACAATTCCCAAGCGCATCTGGATCAACTATTCACGGCTGGCTCATCTCAGGGCAACCTACCAAAGGTATCGTCGTGCTCCTTCATGGGGTACGATCCGACCGCAGCAGCATGGTGAATCGTGCGCGGTTTCTTTCTCGTGCCGGATATTCAGTACTCCTTTTCGATTTTCAGGCCCACGGCGAAAGCGCGGGTGATCACATCACATTTGGATACCTGGAGAGCAGAGATGCTCAAGCCGCGATACGGTTCATTCGTGAGCAGTTCCCCGGGGAGAAGATAGGCATCATTGGTGTTTCAATGGGTGGAGCTGCGATCCTACTGGCTGAGCCTCCACCTAATATAGACGCCGTCATACTGGAGATGGTCTATCCAACAATCGAAGATGCGATTGCCGATCGATTGAAGATTCGACTCGGACGTGTGGGTGGCTGGCTGAGCCCTGTTCTTTCTCTGCAATTAAAGCCACGGTTGGGCGTGTCAGCAAACGAGTTGCGGCCGATAGACCATTTAGCCGGAATGACGAGTCCCAAACTATTCATCGTAGGAGAGCAAGACCAACACACGACTCTGAAAGAATCGGAAAGAATGTACGACCAAGCAAGCGCTCCCAAAGAGATGTGGGTTGTACCAAGGGCCGCGCACATCGACTTGCATGCTTATGCCCAACAAGAGTATGAGCGGCTGGTATTGGAGTTCTTCAACCAAAACCTAGAATCGTCACAGCTCGGAAAAACCGTTGAAACGGTTCATAAGCTCAGCCGGTAGAGTGGCTCACCGGGCTTAAGCCCGGTGAGAATGAGAAACAAAGCTCTCATATTTTTTACTTCTACAGGATCATCACCAAACCTGAGGAGGAATGCGATGACGACCGAAATCGAAGTGATCTCTTCTCCTAACGCGCCCAAGGCCTTTGGACCATATTCCCAGGCGACCAGAGCGGGTGGTTTCATCTTCTGCGCAGGTCAAGGCGGCTTCGACCCTCAGACTGGACGCATCGTTGAAGGTGGTGTCCGCGAGCAAACACGTCAGGTCCTCCGTAACCTCAGCTCGGTACTCGAGGCAGCCGGAAGTGATCTAAGCCGCGTGGTAAAGGTAACCGTGTTTCTCCACGATTGGGCATACTTCAAAGAGATGAATGAAACATACGCCGAGTTTTTCGGTGACAAGCCACCTGCGCGCTCAACCGTGCAGGGTGCGCGCTGGCCCGAAGATTCTCTGATCGCGATGGAAGCAATTGCCCTCGCATAAAAAGAGGCTTTGAGAATGGAAGTCGCTCTAGGCACAAAAACTCATTCAGGGTGGGCAGCGCTTGTCGTCATCGCTAAACGTGATGGCGACTACGTTGTGGTCGATCGACGCAGAATCGAACTCGTAGAAGATGAATGGGCCAAGCAGCCATATCACGCCGCAGAAAACCTAAAGCCAGACGCAGCGCGAGCTCTCGTGGAACGAGGCGTTGCAGCCGCGCACAAAATCGCAATTCAGCAGATACGCGCGACGATCGCTCGAGAACGGGAGCGAAAGAACCAAGTCAAATCGTGCGCAGTGCTTGTCGGACAACCCATGCCCGACTGGACAACGGACAAGATCCTTGCCGTGCACTTCCGCATGCATAAAGCCGAGGGTGTTCTCTTCCGAAACGCTCTGGTTCAAGCATCAAAGGCGTGTAAGCTACGACTTGTGGAAGTTCCTGAAAGTCAGCTCATGGAGTGTGCTGAGAAGTCGTTGAACACCTCGCCGAGCGGACTTATGAAGACGGTTGCTACGCTTGGTAAATCAGTCGGTCCGCCTTGGGGTAAGGATCAAAAGGAAGCTACGTTGGCTGCGATGATTGCATTAGCGGATGAATAAATTTGAAATTTGAAATTTAAAATTTCAAATTGTCTGGTACTCGTTCAGTTTGACTTTGAAACTCCGGTGGTCGAAAGAAGATCTTAATGGAGCTTCCATTAACGCCATTAGAATTTGCGCGTCGTGCTCGCAAGCTGTATCCCGAGCGAGAAGCTGTCGTGGACGGAGACCAGCGCTGGACGTACGAGGAGTTCTTCTCACGTTGTGATCGCTGGTCCCAGTCACTGCAGCGGCTCGGAGTAAAGCGGGGGGATCGTATTGCTTACATTGCACCTAACACTCACGCCCAGCTCGAATCTTTTTACGCTGTTCCTCAGATAGGTGCCGTTCTGGTTCCTATTAACTATCGATTAATTGCCGATGACTTCGCTTATCTAATCCAACACAGCGGCGCCCGAATTGTGTGCGCCCATTCCGACTACATCGACTCAGTGGACAGCATTCGGTCTCAGTTACCTGATGATCTCTCATTCGTTGCGCTCGAAGGAGCTAAGCCAGGCTGGCTCGATTATGAAACGTTGTTGACGAAAGCGTCCGGAGACTTCATACGACCCCCCATGGGTGAAACGGATCTGCTGACGATCAACTACACGAGCGGCACTACCTCAAGGCCAAAAGGAGTGATGATTACCCATCGCAATGCTTACATAAACGTGGTGGGCACGCTGATTCATCATCCGCTGTCGCTCGCGGATCGATATCTCTGGACCCTACCGATGTTTCATGCCAATGGTTGGACCTTTGTGTGGACTGTAACTGCTGCAGGTGCAACACACATTTGCCTGAGGAAGGTAGACGCGGGAGCCGTGTTCACAAAGATCGAAGAGGAAAATGTCAGCATGCTGTGCGCTGCTCCAACGGTCTTGATCAATATCGCCAATGGACCACCCGAGCTCAGAAGCAAAGCGCGCCGTGGCATACGGGTCTTAACAGCCGGCGCTCCTCCCGCAGCGGCAACCATCGAGCGCATCGAAGGCGAACTGGGATGGGTGATTACTCAAGCGTACGGTCTAACGGAAACCTCACCTTTTATCACCATCTGTGAGCCCCGGCCTGAACATGAACCACTCTCATGCGCTGAAAGGTCTTCGATCAAAGCTTGCCAGGGAGTGGAGCTGCTGACTTCGGGTGAACTGATGGTGGTAGACGATGAGGGCCGAGAAGTCCCTCATGATGGGAAGACGCTTGGCGAGATTGTAGTTCGCGGCAACGCAGTGATGGACGGTTACTACCGCGATCCTGACGCGACTGCGAAGGTAATGCACGGCGGCTGGTTTCATACAGGCGATGGCGCTGTGGTCCACGCGAATGGTTATGTGGAGATACGCGATCGACTGAAAGACGTCATCATCAGTGGTGGCGAGAACATCTCTTCCGTTGAAGTCGAAGGAGTGTTGTTGCGACACCCTTGCGTTCAAGAAGTGGCAATCGTCGGGCTTCCTAACGAAGAATGGGGTGAAGCACCACAAGCGTTCGTCGTGTTGAAAGCCGGAACTACTGTGACCGAAGAAGAACTGCGCGAGTTTGCTCGCAATCGTCTCGCACACTTTAAGGCACCGCGCGGGGTCACTTTCGTCTCAGAACTTCCGAAGACTGCCACCGGAAAAGTTCAAAAGTATCTGCTGCGCGGGAGACCGGCAATCTCAAGGCAGTGACGACGAAACAGTGACTCTTGAATTCACAATGGGACACCACCTCCTTTAGAGACGGTATGAAACTTCGAACATTGAATTGAACGACTGTTGAGGCGGGGGTAAACCGCCCTTCCAACCATGAGACTGTTAGACTTGAGTTTCATAATCGAGGCTTGAAAGTCGTTCAAGGGCCAGATGCAATCATCCAAGATGGAAAGTCTCATGGTTGGGAAGGGCGGTTTACCCCCGCTGAAGAATGGACACACCCGAGTTTAGCGTTTTCACACAGTCTCTTTCATACGTGCAGGTTTCCGACTATTTAAACGCCGATCTTCAAATTCAAAAATCATCCTGTTTTGAGATGATCTACTTTAAGAGAAAGGTGCTGTATCCACCCAAAGGTGACCAAGTCTCGCCGAACCGATTTGATAAAGCCTTCCACGACTATAGAGAACATCTGGAGTCAATCAGAAGCAAACTGCCCGAGAGTGCCTGGCGTCTTGCCTGTCTTAGCTTTCACGATGCGAAAGTATTGGCCCTAGCGCAGCCAAGAAAGAACGAGATCGAGATCACGCTTGATAGCGCGGGATATCATCTTATCCAGCAGCGATGGCTAAAAGTTCGCACAACTAGGCTTCTCTTTTCTGATGTCAGAAAGTTCTGGGTACCCCCATCAATCGTCGCTGACTTCTGGTTGTATGAGGAGATGCACTTATCAGACTTGGCGGCCTTCGACTATCAAGTGATGATGGCGAAAGATGAAATCAGAATAGAAGCTAATGAGGTCGACATCTTCACCGCCGCATAAATTGCTAGCCTTCTTGCCGCGCTAATCGGGCGATATTTATCAATCGAATGTGGCAACGATCCCTTTTGTTGAATTTAGAGAGCGGGACTTCAGGCCAGTAAGCGATGAGCACATGGACACCAACCGCTAGGTACGTCGGCATGTGGTCTGCCCGCGTTATTGTTCTCATTTCAGTGGCCTATATCCTGACAGGTGCAGTCTGGCTCTGGTCCAGCTGGTCAGTCGCGCAAGCTAAAGGTCTCGAGCCGAGCGAACCCTACCTTGCAATTCTCGAAACTCTGATACTTCTCCTCACTCCGCCGTTGATCGCTCTTTTTGCTTCAATACATTCCTTCGCGCCAGCTGACAAGAAAAGTTGCAGCCTTGCTGCGTTTGGTTTTGCCGTTATTCTTGCCGGCACGACAGGCGTCATTCACTTCATCCAACTTACGGCCACTCGTCGAATCCAGAATAGGACGATTGTGGAAGCTTTGGCATTCTATGATCCAAATGGTCGCCTTATGCCCATGCTGGCTGCCGACTTAGCCGTTTGGGATTTCTTTTTGGGTTTCGGCCTACTTTTCGCCGCCGCCGTCTTTAAAGGAGATAAATTGCAACGTGCCATTCGCGTGGCCATGATCATCGCGGGAGCTCTTTGTCTGGTAGGGGTCTCAGGACCCGCATCCGCTGACATGCGACTTCAATTCCCAGCGATCTTTGGGTATGCGTTCATGTTTCCCTTTGTCTGTCTGTTATTAGCGGTACTGTTTGCCCGCTCGGTTCGCATTGAACGAACGGTTTCCGATGAAGTTCAAGATTGATCAGGTTGGAGGAATAACCAGATGTATTAAAAATCCTCTGTTTCATCTTTTATACGTGTTCGGTTATACTCCCTCACAGTTCGCCTGCCGGAAGTTTTCATTTCGGCGCCCCGAGCGCCGTTCCGAAACATCCAAAGCACTTAGAAGTATCGAGAGATGCAGTGCGCCAACAGGCGAAACAAAGGTTTCGTGGCCGTACATTTCTACGGCTTATTATTTAATTTTGCAGCCGCTCACTGAGCCAGCTTAGTTGGCAACAGAAGGCGCCCCAGAGAATTCAGGATCTCAGGTCATAGACACTAGGACAGGTTGAGCGCATTTCTCTAAAGTACATGCGCTCCCGGTTGAGAGTTCAGTGATCGGCGCGAAGCGGTAGTTAGGGTTTCAGTTTGAAAAGTTCCAGTCGGTGTCGCGCCGTGGTGGCCTTAGGCCCACAACCGAAGCAAATACACCGCGACGTTAATTCCTATCGAGTGTCGGACAAACTGCTTGCAGGCTTGTCCAATACGCATTCGAGAATTCCCACATATCCAATCGCAGTGCGGCGCTTAACAGTCGCGCTAATCTCTGGCCGGGCGCGCCTCGCGCGAACGCTTGACGGCAGCTTGCCTGTGCCAAATCACAATTTTGAGAGCAGGTCTTTGAACGGGTTCGGTCTCTTTTGCACAACGTGGGAAAGCAACCACGGCAAGTCGAAAGCTGCGAACTCGCGAAGGCCTTCTCGGGAGATACGAGTCAGAACATGGCAAAAGAATTGATTGTCAGCGTCAACGGACGCGAGAAAAAGATAGCGATCATTGAAAACGAGAAAGTAACAGAGTTCTACATCGAACGCGGCGAGGAGAACCAAGGCATCGTCGGCAACATCTACAAAGGTCGAGTGATGCGCGTTCTACCTGGAATGCAGTCGGCGTTTGTAGACATCGGACTCGAGCGAGACGCATTCCTCTACGTCTCAGATTTCTTTGATGAGGAAGAGGAATTCGAGCGCATCGTCATCGACAAGACAAAACAAGGCGAAGTCGATGGTGCGCGCGCTGCTGCTGACCAGATTGCGGCAGCCCGGGTCGAGCGCGAACAACACATCGAAGCAACACAGGACCGTGTTGAACCGCTGCAAGATAACGAACCGATCCCGTCTCAAGTTGAAGCCGAATCAGAGCCGACTGAGACGGAAGGTGGCCGCAGGCGCGGTCGCCGTGGTCGCCGGCGTGGGCGAACCAGGGATGAGCATGAACAACATGAAACCACTCCCGCCACACGACGTTATCCGGCCGAAGACATCAACACCCCCTTCGTCGCAGGCGATCCTTCGATTCAACGGATTGTCGATGAAGACGAGACTGCAGCGAACGGCGAAATGTTCAAAGATGCTCGATTGCAGGAGCGAATCTTCGATCAGATTCACGCCGTCGAATTCAACTTGGAAGATGATTTCCGCACTGCTGAGGTCGGCTCCGTGTTGCCTTCTAGAGGTGACACCACCGCTTCGTTTCAACGCATTGACGACAGTGATCTCACAGAGCAAGCGGCTCAATCAGGGTCTATGCGACCCTCACCGGTTGCGGCCCACGTCGAGAGCTTTGTAGATGAGTTTAATGAAGAGGCCCTGCGGCGCGGCTCTTTTGAACGCATAAGTGACGAGGAAGAGGAGCAACTTGAACTCTCGGCCCGCCGTGGCAGAAAAGGCGCCGAGGATACGGCCTCAGAAACATCAACAAAGAAGAGGAGAGCTCCACGTAAGGCTTCCGCAAGCAAAACCGCGCAAAAGAAGTCGGCAACCAAGAAATCATCCAAGAAGAAATCATCGAAGGCTGCCGTCACTGAGAGTGCTACCGGCGAGGTCTACGAAGATGGCGAAGCCAGGATGACCGGCGGTCGCTCGCGTGGTGAGTTCGCAACGCGACGTGGCGGTCGAAGACGCCGGCGTCCAAGCAAACAGGCGCCGCCACCGTCGACTGCTGATGCGAATGGGAAAGACGAGGAGAGTGAAGTCTTGAGTGAGTCAGCCGCACCGGAAGTGAATACGCCCGCCCCGACTCATCAACAACACTCAGGTCCACGTGAACGTCGACACGACGGACGCGGTCAACGCGGCGGATTTTCTCGTCGCGATCGGCATCAACCGGCGATCACAGATTTACTGCGAGAAGGTCAAGAGATTCTGGTTCAGATCGCCAAGGAACCTATCGCGAAGAAGGGCGCACGAATTACTTCTCATATTGCGCTGCCAGGTCGTTTCCTCGTTTACATGCCGACGGTTGAGCACGTGGGCGTCTCAAGGAAAATCGAATCTGACACCGAACGCCAACGTCTGCGAAAACTGATTCAGCAAATTCGCGCCGAAGAGGACGTTCCGTCGGGAGGATTCATTGTGCGCACTGCTGGCGTTGGAGTCTCAGAGAAGGACATTCGAGAAGACGTACGCTATCTCGTCCGGACATGGTTGGACATTCGCTCATCAGCAGAGAAATCCAAACCAGCCAGTCTGGTCCACAGAGATTTAGATCTCGTGCAGCGCCTCCTTCGAGATCAACTATCCGACGACTTCGCAGCGATCCGCGTTGATTCAGAGGAGGAGTACGAACGCATTGTTGAATTTGTGAACCGGATTCAACCCCGGATGGTAAAGCGCGTGAAACTCTACACGCGTGAGCAACCAATTCTCGAAAGCTATGGAGTGCAAGCTGAGATCGACAAAGCGATTAAGCCCCGCGTGTGGCTGAAGTCAGGCGGTTACCTGGTCATCAATCAGACCGAAGCACTCGTCGCTATCGATGTGAATACTGGAAAGTTTGTCGGTCGCGGAAGTGGCAGGTTAGAGGACACGATCACGCGCACGAATCTGGAAGCTGTCGAAGAGATTGTCCGGCAGATTCGATTGCGAGATCTCGGCGGCATCATCGTGCTCGATCTGATTGACATGGAAGAACGCCGCAATCGGACGCGCGTTATGCAAGCGCTGCAAGATGCGTTACGAAACGACAAGTCGCCGACAAAGGTGCTGTCATTCAACGATTTCGGCCTCGTAATCATGACGCGAAAGCGCGTCAAGCAATCGCTCGAAAGAACCTTGTGTGCTCCGTGCCAGTATTGTCAGGGCGCAGGTCTAATCAAATCGTCGCAGACTTTATGCTACGAACTGCTCGAAGAAGCACGACGGCTTGCGAAAGGTTTCGGCGGCGACGGAACGAAGCAGACTACTTTACGTATTCATCCTGAAGTGGCAAGGGCACTGCGCAGCTCCGAGCGCGATGTCTTGAATGAGATCGAGGAATACCTTGGGCCAGTCGATATCAACAGTGATCCGACCATTCATCAGGAACAGTTTGATTACGCATTCGTGTAGTTAACATCGATGAGCAAACTCGGAAGCATCTGGAAGACTGTTTTGGCGGGAGGCGCAGGAATGGCCGCGTTGGCCGCAGTTAACGCAGCCATAAAGCGTAACGCGAGCGAGCCCGACAACAGCGCACTCGGAGGTGAGGCCAGATTTTTCGATTGGAAGTATGGCCGCGTGTTCTACAAGACGGCGGGACAGAACCTGACTGGGCCGCCTTTGATCTTCATACATGGCGTAGGCCCGGGTGCCTCGAGTTTCATGTGGCGCAAGAATTTCGATGACCTCGCGCAAGACTTTCGCGTCTATGCATTGGACCTTTTAGGCTTTGGGCTTTCTGACAAACCCGCAATGGCTCCGTACTCAGCGGATCTTTACGTGGAGCTGATTTCTGACTTCATCAGAGAAGTCGCGGGTTATCCGGCGAATGTCGTTGCTAGCTCGGTCGGCGGTGCCTACGCCATACGCGTTGCCGACGAACATCCTGAACTGATCTCTTCTCTGATTCTCAATGCCCCGACGGGCGCCGACAAAGTGAAGAACCGTCCGGGAATGGCTGGCGCTGCTTTTTATGGATTACTTCAGTCTCCAGTGCTGGGCACATCGTTCTACAACGTGATGGCCAGCGAGCGGAGTATTCGCGACTATGCGCTGAAGTATCTGTTCTATGATCATCGTCGCGTCACGGATAGGCTGGTGACGAATCTTTACGCGACGAGTCATCAACCCGGCGCGCAACATGCCATCGCAGCATTTCTCTCCGGGTACCTGAACACTGATACACGCGCTGCATTTGCTCGTCTTGAACAGGATGTAATCTTAGTTTGGGGTAAACAGGACCTGACCTCACCAGTCGAACAAGGTCTCGCGCTGTTGCGATTGAGTTCCAATGCGCGATTTGAGGTATTCGACTACTGCAGGATGATGCCAGAGCAAGAGGATCCTCAACGCTTCAATGCTTTGGTCCGCTCCGCGTTCATCCAACGCTCCGCCGCAGCCTAACAACAGGCATTCATGGAGTTAACAAAAATCAGGCGCAGATAAACGCTGATTACACGGATAAGAAAAAGAAGGCCATGAAGGCAGCTTTTTTGATCCGCGTCATCCGCGTTAATCCGCGGCTAATATTTTTCAGGCGTAGTAGTGGTTTGACCCTAAGTGACTAATACCGGCAGGTTGGGAGGAGGTGTTATTGGGACCTCATCCAGTTTGCTCGATTCTTCCCGATGCACATGCTTGTAGAGAATGTCTCGCTGCTGCGGAATGAACCCGGCCTCACGAATCAAATAACGGAGCATCCTCTCGTCCGCTTCGTTATGAGCACCCGCCGCCGAGACAACGTTCTCTTCAATCATGATCGAGCCCATATCATTTGCACCAAAACGCAATGCCACCTGGCCCAGCTTTAATCCTTGCGTCAACCAGGACGATTGGAAGTTCTCGATATTGTCGAGGAAGAGACGCGACACCGCTAGCATCTGCAAATAATCTACGCCTGTCGGTTCAACTTTGATCTTCCGTCCGAGTGCGGTGTTCTCTCTTTGAAAAGTCCAGGGTATGAAAGCCGTAAACCCTCCAGTCTCGTCCTGTAGATTCCGGATTCGCTCCAGATGCCTTACTCGATGTTCGATCTTATCCCCAATTCCAAACATCATCGTCGCAGTCGAACGCAAGCCCACACGATGGACCGCACGCATGACAGCCAGCCACTCGTCCGTGGTGCACTTCGTGGCGACACGCTTTCGCACTTCATCATCAAGAATCTCGGCGCCACCCCCAGGCAGACTGTAGAGTCCCGCGTCCTTAAGGCGCCTTAGTATGGTCTCGTAGTCCAAACCAGAGATCAGATAAATATTGTGAATCTCAGGCGGTGAAAAACAGTGAAGCTGCACATTGGGATACTTTGTGCGAAGCGTACGCAGCAGATCCTCATACCACTCGATACCAAAGTCCGGGTGTAAACCACCCTGCATCAATATTCCGGTACCACCGAGCGCGATGGTCTCATCGATCTTTTCACAGATTTCGTCGATAGTCCGGACGTACGTATCCGGCGCACCTGGGCGTCGATAAAACGCGCAGAACGTGCAGACCACGTTGCACACGTTCGTATAGTTGATATTGCGATCGATGATGTAGGTGACGATGTTGTCGGGATGACGACGCTTCCTAATCTCGTCAGCGGCGACACCAATTCGCGCTATCTCACGCGACTGCAACAAGGCCGTGCACTCGCCAACAGTCATTCGGTTGCCGGCGAGGACGCCATCGAGAATCGGTTGTACGTCCATATCAGTCATCGCACTTCAAATACTACGTCAGGATTGTGGTTCTACAAAGACAAGCTTTTAGAGACAAACTCTGAACTATGATGGCCCAATCGAGCGAAATTGAGTGGTTTTATCCGTGAAATCAACCGGTGTTTCTCGGCCAGCCGAAAGTAGAGATCCAGAGCCGAGCGCAAGTTCTCGTCGAATTTAAAAGTAATATTCTTCTGCAGATACTCGAGCAGCTCATGACGCGGCAACCGGAGCTGTTGTTCGTAGGTACTCGCGATCGTTTCGAGCTGCGCCTGACCTTCTTCACTGGCCCGTTGGAAGTCTACATCTAACCTCTCGCTGTTAGCGTCGTCACGTAGCATCCACATGGCGAAGACGAATCCTTTTCCAGTGTATTCGTTCCACAGACTCGCGAGATCGTAGACGTACAAACCAGACCGATCGAAAGTCATGCCGGGATCACCGATGATCAGAGCAGCGTCATTCTCCATTAACATCTCTTTCAACGGCGGTATCGATTTATTCCAAACCGGATCGGTGCCTAAGAACTCACGGAAAATGATCTTAATCAAAGTTGCTGAGGTGCGGGATGACTCATCCAAAGCAACCTCGCGCACCGATTTCAAGTCTCGCATCTTGCTGGCCAACACCACACTGCGAACAGGACCGTATGAACCGACGCAGACCTCGGGTACCAGTCGCAATTCATCAATCCGTTGATACTCGATTATCGGAACCAATGCTGCGTCTACCTGGTGCTGTTCCAGGAGTCGCCCGCATCGCGATGGCACTGCGTCAAACAGATCTACTTTGCCTCGCATGCTTCCCGAGAGGAAGCTCCAGATCAACGGGACTGAATTTAAATAATGAGACGCTGCGATTCGGGGTTTTGATTTGAAGTCAGGAGTGTAAATGATTGGCCTCAGTCTGTTTGCTTATTGGTAGAACTCGATGCTAGCTCATCAATCTTCGTCGAGCAAGCGTGCCTTTCTATTGAACAGACGGTCCACTCTAATTCGCGTTGACACCAAATTTTTCGCCCTCTACTATTCGCGTACTCTTCAATGCGCATCTACGACATCACCGTTCCACTCTCGAGGAACACGCCTACATATCCCGGAGATCCAAAGCTCGAGTTGGAGAATTGGCACAGTCTCGACAAAGGAGACTCCTCCAATGTCACGATCATGCGCTTTGGCGCACACTCGGGAACACATGTGGATGCACCTGCCCATTTCATTGCCGGCGGCTCTCCAGTTGAATCACTAGAGTTGGACAAGTTGATTGGCCAAGCTCAGGTGATTGAGGCGCCATCGGATTGTGAGTGCGTCGACGAAGCCTTGGTTAAGAGAGAAGTGAGGCCGGCTACTCGAAGAGTGCTTTTCAAAACTAAAAA
>JBKPAL010000321.1:0-21902 GCA_046726395.1 Acidobacteriota bacterium | reverse complement strand
AAGCCGACTTTCACAAACGATTGACTGAAGCTGGCATTGCTTGAGGCGACACGCAGATCACAGGCGAGGGCGAGATTACATCCGGCTCCAGATGCAGGTCCGTTTACCGCCGCGATAACTGGCTTTGTCATTTGACGAATTGCAGTGACGACTCGCCGCGCGGCTCCGAGCAGACGTGAGAATTCTTCAGTGTTTTTGCGTTCAATCAGCTCAGCCATGAACCGAACATCACCGCCTGCGCAAAAAGCCCGGCCGGCTCCGGTAATCACGACAACGCGCACAGTTCGATCGCTGCTGGCCTCCTCGAGAGCTTCCGCCAGATCGCGCCGCATATGACCGATGAATGCGTTCAGCTTTTCCGGACGGTTCAATGTGATGGTCCTGATGCCCGGCTCGTTTTTAATATCGATGTGCTCGTACATGAGATCGTGAATCGTCGTGAATGGCGAAGCGAAGCTTAATCCTGAACGAAAACTGTCAAATTGAGGAAAGTTCCAATCGTCAATTGGCAATCGACAATCGTCAATTTACCTGCCCTTCCACTCTGGCTTCCGCTTGCTCGCGTAAGCATCCAGGCCTTCACGCGCATCCTCCGATTGAAACAGCTGCTGTTGCAACTCACGTTCGAGTGCCAGTCCTGCTTCCAACGAAATCTCAGCGCCGGTTTGCACGCTGCGCTTGATCCGACCTACAGCCAGTGCAGCTTTGTTTGGAGCGGTGAACTGACGTGCGTATGCAAGCACCTGCTCCATGAACGACTCGACGGTATCCGCGGCAAACGACTGATTGATTAATCCGAGCTCACGCCCGGTTTCAAAATCAAACAGCTCACCAGCCACCATCAGCTCTATAGCTTTGGACTTACCAACTAGTCGGGCCAATCGCTGTGTTCCTCCGGTGCCAGGTAAAACACCTAGCGAGACTTCTGGCAATCCCATCTTACCTGCGCCATCGCGAGCTACTCGGATATCCGCGGCCATCGCTACTTCGAGTCCGCCGCCGACACAGTGTCCGTTAATCGCGGCTATCACCAGCTTCGGAGTTTGCTCCAGTCGCATAAGAGTTTCGTTTGCGTGAAGGCAGAAATAGTATTTGAACGAAGGCGTAACGTTCGCCAGCATGTTGATGTCAGCGCCAGCACAAAAGAACTTCTCACCTTTACCAGTGATCACAATGACCTGGACAGCATCATCCATCCGCGCATCAAGAATGGCGCGGTCGAGTTGCTGCATCATGTCGTAGGAATAAGTGTTGGCTGGTGGATCGTTAAGGGTGACAATCGCAACCCCATTCGAGACGGCGTACTCAATTAGCTTTGCTTCACTTTTCGACTGCATTTGCACTTCGTCTGTCTCCATCAAAACAATTACTTCGCACCTTTGTCCAAGAGCATCTGATGAATCTCTCGGAGAGATGCGTTCTGAGTGAGTGAAAGGGCGGTCGCTCCGTCATCTTTAACCGGAGTCACATCGGCACCTTCCTCGAGCAAGAGTTTTACCACCTCCGTGTGTCCGCCATAAGCAGCTTCCATCAGAGCAGTGCGACCATCTACTCCGCGCGCGTTTACGCTCGCGCCTTTGTCAATCAGTGCCTTGACTTCTTTCAGGTCTCCCTTGCCTGATGCCGTCAAAAGTTGTCCTACCTGGTCCAGCATCTGAGTGATCTCCGGATGCTTTCCACCCTGCGCAAAAGCCAAAGCAGTCGCGCCATCGTTCTTCTTCAAACTGACATTTGCGCCTTTGTCCAGCAGCAGGCGGACTACCTGAGGGTGTCCGGCATAACAGGCCTCCATTAACGGCGTGCGCCCGTCCGCACCCTGCACGTTTACATCAGCTCCGGCGGCGAGAAGATCCTTCACCTGATTGAGGTCGCCTGCCCCGGCTGCGGTGATCAAAGCGCTCGAGTCTTTCACCGTATTACTCAGAGTAGCGTTAACAGGAGTCGCAGTTTCTTGAGCCGGACGTTGAGTCTGATTGCAAGAGATCGACAGGACAAGCAAAAGCAGCAGTATGACGAGAGATAAATTAGTCCGTTGGAACACGCGCTTTCTCCAAAACTTTAATTGGTAGAACTAACTTGCCGGATTGTTACCACGCCAAACACTTAGCCGCTCAGCAGATGGCGAACATGTAATCGTTAGTTCTTCAGTTGTTGAGTTGCCAAGAAAACCAACGAGGAAGAGACGCGTAATATTTTCCACTAGTTGAGAAACTGTCAACGGTCCAGCGGGGTCGTACCAATTGTAAATCCAGTTCATCATGCCAAAAATCGCGTACGTCGCCACGGTCAGATCGATTTGACGACTATGCTCAGGTAACGACTCCTGAAGCTCGGTGAGTATTTTGCGGGCGAGACGCGTGTATTCTTCTTTCTTGCCGGAAACGTTCTGGAGCATCTCACCGGCGAGCGATGCTGATTCGTGAGAAAGCACCTTCATCTCCGCCATGTTTGCTGCAAAAAAAGCCAGGTGGTTCTCAATGAAGATTCGCAGTTTCGCGTGCGGGTCGTCCGTCTCAATCAGCCGTTGCTTGAGATGGTCCAGCACGTGGCCAAAACAGTTGTCCTGAATCAGAAACAGCAACTCCTCTTTAGACGTGCAATAGTGATAGAGACCGGCGAGGCTTACCCCGGTGGCGCGTGAGATGTCGCGCATCGTGGTTGAGTGGTAACTCTTCTCCGCGAAAATGCGCGCCGAGGTACGAAGAATGAACTCTAGTTTTTGATCGTAGCGAGAGAGATCAGGCGACGACTGCGATTTGCGAATTGCGGAAGGGAATTTCGAATTTCGGATTGCGGATTGCGAATTTTGTCCTTCCATTTCTTGACCAGTCTCTCTAACCATGTGCTCACCTACAATTCGAAATTGGTAATCCGCAATCCGAAATTCGCAATCCGCAATTCTCAAAGCTTCACATACTCAAACTCGAACGGCTTTCCCTTGATCCCTGCTGCTGGAGGTGCGATCCAGTTCGCAATCTTTCCCACTTCAAAAACTGGCTTCATCAAACTCCGCACGTACTCGCGATCCTCCATAGTGGGCAACCATTCAGATGTCTTTTGCTCAAAAGCCTCACGACTGATCGGGTTACCTTTTAGATCAAAATAGTGACCGGCATATTCACCGACGTGTCGATGAAACTTCGTGCTAGGTAAACTCAGCCGTTCAGCCACGCCTTCGTCCTTCAGAATCTTGTTCCAGCGTGCCAGTCCCTTTTCGCAATCCTTTACGTATTCGTTTCTTAAAATTTCATTCAACGCATTACGCAGCGGCACCTCCCGTGACTTAATCTGACCGTCGTCAATCACATCCATTGAAAAAGTCTGATCGGTCGCGAGGTGATCCTCATACTGCTCCTGCTCTTTGTATCTACCTTTCAATCCCGCAGCGAAGAAGTCCGCTGAGTTAGAGCTGATCTCACCTCCGAATAGATCGAGGGAGTAGCTGTACCAGAAATTGATATAGCGTTGAATTATGTCGAGCGGAATCGCGCCGAGCTCGCGTCCATCGCCTTCCTTCATCAATTGTGCCGTGCGCTTGACGACCCGTCCGATGCCGGTGTCCCCGACAAACATGTGATGAGCTTCCTCAGTCAACATGAACTGGCAGGTTCGGGCGAGTGGTTCAAATCCTGATTCAGCCAAAGCAGAAAGCTGATACTTGCCGTCGCGATCCGTGAACATCGTGAAGCAGAAGAAGTTCAGCCAATCGTCGCAAGGCTGGTTGAAGGCCTCGAGTATACGCGGCTTATCCGGATTTCCGCTGCGTCGCTGGAGAAGCTCGTCAGCCTCGTCCCTTCCATCACGTCCGAAATAACGATGCAGGAGATAAACCATGGCCCACAGATGCCGGCCTTCTTCAACGTTTACCTGAAACAAGTTTCTCAAGTCGTAGAGAGAAGGACACGTCTTACCCAATTCGCGTTGTTGTTCAACCGATGCTGGTTCCGTATCACCTTGCGTAACTATGATGCGGCGCAAACTGTTGCGAAATTCACCGGGGACTTCCTGATACGCCGGCTGACCGTAGTTGTCTCCGAATCCGATCTTTGCGCCGGGCTCTGCGGGTTTGAGAAAGATTCCCCACCGGTAGTCAGGCATTTTGACGTAATCAAAGTTGGCCCACCCATCAGGCTCAACACTGATCGCAGTTCGAAGGTAGACGTCTTTCTGCTGAAACCCGTCTGGTCCCATTTCGTTCCACCAGTTGAGATAGTCAGGAAGCCACTTTTCAAGCGCTCTCTGCAGTTTCTTGTCTTCCGCCAGATTTACGTTGTTAGGAATGCGTTCGTATAAGTTCATTAGCTATTCACCTGACTTATGTTCTCTTGAAATCAAACTGCGCCTGTGTAGGCTTTCCATAATTTGTTAACGCGCCCTGCTCACCTACCGCGTTTGGGCGTTGAAAGATCCAGTTTTGCCAAGCCGTCAACCTTCCATAGATCTTGGTGTCCATCGTCTCTGGTCCAGCGAATCTGAGCGATGCTTCCATGCCGGTAAGGGCATCCGGTGAAAGTGATGTCCGCTCTTCAATCGCAACGCGGATCTCATCTTGCCAATCGAGATCGTCAGGAGCGAATGTGATCAGCCCAGCCTCTTCTGCCTCATCTGTGTTGAAGCGACCTTCGTGCGCTAATACCTCATCAATCCTTGTCGGTTCAGCAAGAAACCTCGACTGCAATCGAGTAAGGCCATTGCTCATCGGTAAAGCGCCTGTATTGAGTTCGCTTAAAGCTAAATAAGATTCAGCCTCTGGATCGTTCAGCATGTAGCTACGGTCCGACGCCAAAACAATTTCCAGAAGGTTTCCCGCAAAACAGCTCCCCGGTTCGATAAAGCTGAAAAAGCTCTTCGCCGTTAGATCGAGACGGCGGAGCACACGCGCCATGTGCGCGATAATTTCCCGAACCAGCCAATGGTCGCGATTTGCTGTCAACGTCTTATCGACGTTCAGAACATTCTCGATATCACCTTTGCTGCGTACACATATCAGTCCAATCTCGGGCTCATTCACGCGTAGGTGAAGCAACGCATCATCGAGCTCACGATACGCTTGCAACGGCCAGTAGGAATCACCGAGTTGTTGAATGCCATCGACGTCTGTAGGAAGGTTGGAATCGGGACCGTGCAGAGTGAGATCTGCGTAACGTTGATCGCGATTCAGATCGAGCTTGACGTACTTGTAGTTACGGCTGTTGGTCCCCGTTTCGAACTTGAGCGGATGAAGCATGATGCCTTTCACGGAGCTGCTCGTCTCAGAGCTCGATGCTAACGATTGCACTCTCGAATCTATCGAGTGCTGAAACTTGCTCGTCGGGAAGTAGTCATCAATTAGTCCCCACTCCTTCGCACGTTTACCTTTCAATCCCTCCGCAAGAGTAGAGAACACGTCGGCGCGGTCGCGCCGAATCTTTCGCTTGTCAACTAGTCTTGTAAGACCACCGGTTCCCGGCAGCACACCTAACAATGGAACCTCTGGTAGAGAAACTGCGGAGTTGCCATCATCAACTAAATAGATCTCATTGCAAGCTATAGCCAGCTCATAACCGCCGCCGGAGGCGGTGCCATTCAACGCCGCGATGTAGCGACGCCCGGAAGTTCTCGAGTCGTCTTCAATTGCGCAACGGGTCTCATTCGTGAATTTGCAGAAGTTGACCTTAAACGCATGAGAAGAAGTGCCCAGCATGTAGATATTGGCGCCTGCACAGAAGATGCGAGGTTTAAGACTAGTCAGTACCACGGCCTTCACTTCTGGATGCTCAAATCGAAGTCGCTGGATCGCGTCAGCCAATTCGATGTCGACTCCCAGGTCATATGAATTGAGCTTGAGTTTGTAGCCCGAGGCGAGCGTCTCATCTTCCTGAACATCCATGGAGAGAGTTGCGACGGCTCCATCGATCGCGAGTTTCCAATGTTTGTATTGGTCAGGCGAAGTCTGAAAATTGATCATCTTGCTTCCCTAAGCTTCCCGGCCCAGCGGCCGTTCCTCAACGTTCGAACGTTCGTTCGAATCATGTTAAGCTGTGAGTCGACAGGCGTCAAGTTACGAGCGATTTCCTTTGACCTGATGGGTTGGCAGTCTGCGTTTGAGACGCAAACCCCCTATCTACGCGCTTTAGGCGCACGAGGAGATCAAAGTCGCCCACGAATTATTCAAGGAGTTCTGCACAGTTTCTGAACGAGGCTTGCTGAAAGGTGGCTTGACAGTCCCGCAGTGCGACGCGTAGGGTTTCAGGCTCTGGCGGGACCGGCTGAATCCGCGTCCTTGAACAGGTGACGATTTGAACGTCTTGTCCTGCTGGAGGCGAATCTGTTCTGGTGAACGGCGCGGTCTTCAAAACCGTCAGTGAGACTGTGAGAGCAGGCTCAGGTAGGTTCGATTCCTACACGCCTCCGCCAACGAAGGCACTAGTTCTTTTACAACTTGATTAGGCTGACTGAAGGCCTCGATTTAATTTGGAGACCCTTCATGCGGTCAATACTCAACAGGACATCCTCACCATGATACGAGATTGGGTTGCGCTCAATATGACTCCAGGCATCGGACCTCGTGCCGCTGCCAAGTTACTAGAACGTTTCGGTTCGGCAGAGGCGGTGTTTGGGGCTACAAGAGCAGAGCTCGAACAACTGCGACTGCTGCCGGAAGCGGTAGACAGCATCGTCGCACAAGACCTGCTCGAACGCGCTGAACTCGAAAGCGAGCAAGTCAAGCTTTTCAGCGCCGAAATCCTGATTCTCGATGATGGTGTTTATCCGTCATTGTTGCGGGAGATCTTCGACCCGCCGATCACGCTGTACGTGAAAGGCGCATGGGAAGATTGTTTCGAAGGACCGTGTGTTGCGATAGTCGGCTCGCGACGTTGCTCCACTTATGGACAGAATGCCGCGCTAATGCTTTCTCGCGATCTGGCCCATAGAGGAGTGACGGTTGTTTCAGGGTTCGCTCGAGGTATTGATGCTGCAGCACATCGCGGAGCGCTGGAAGCAGGTGGACGCACAGTAGCGGTACTTGGAACTGGTATAGACCAGTACTACCCGCGCGATCATCAGAAGATGGCGGAAGAGATTCTGGCAAGTGGAGGCGCATTGGTCACTCAGTTTCCGTTGGGCACCCCACCGACCTCGGAAAACTTTCCGTATCGAAACCGCATCATTAGCGGCTTGAGTCTCGGAGTTGTAGTTATCGAGGCGGCAGAGAACTCTGGTTCTTTGATAACGGCGCGGCTGGCGATTGAACAGAACCGGGAGGTCTTCGCGGTCCCAGGGAATATCACTTCGAAGAATTCCTTTGGTACTAACTATTTGATCAAAGGAGCTGGTGCGAAGCTGGTTCAACAGTGGCAGGACATCGCATCTGAGTTGCCGCCGCAGATTGCAGCGAGGATTTTGCCGCCGCCTTTTGGGGAAAGGAAGAAAGAACGGAGTTTCGTCGATCAATTATCGCTCGTGCCGCAGACGCTGAAGGGCCATGAGAGAGTCGTATTTAAGTTGTTGAGTCCGGACACTCCGCTCCACATCGACGCGTTGGCCAATGACACCAAACTGTCGGTATCGGATGTGACGGCGGCGTTGCTGGGCCTTGAGATGAGAGAGTTAATTCGAGCACTTCCGGGAAAGTGCTTCGTTCGGAAAATATGAAATTGATTATTGACAACCGGTGTTTATTAGCCGTGACTTCGAATCGTCAATCGTCAATAGTCAATCGTCGATAAGAAAAAGATGGCTAAAAACTTAGTAATAGTTGAATCGCCGGCAAAGGCGAAAACAATCAATAAATATTTAGGCAAGGACTATCTGGTTAAAGCGTCCATCGGACACATAAAAGACCTTCCTTCGAAAGGACTCGGTGTAGACATCGAGCATGATTTCGAACCTACCTACGAAGTAATTCCGGATTCGCGCAAGCGGAATAACAAGAAAATAGTTGCCGAGCTGAAGAAAGCCGCAAAGGAAGCTGAAGCGGTTTACCTAGCTGCGGACCCTGATCGTGAGGGCGAGGCGATCTGCCAGCATCTCGCTGAAGAAGTAGTCCCTAAAAGACCTGCTAAACCCACGTACCGAGTGATGTTCAATGAGATCACAAAGCGTGCGGTGAATGCTGCTTTCGAACATCCGGGACAGATCGACGAGAACCTTGTTGACGCGCAGCAAGCGCGACGCGTGCTCGATCGCTTGGTTGGATACAAGGTCTCGCCACTTCTATGTCGCAGTATCGGAGGAAGACTGAGTGCCGGAAGAGTTCAGTCAGTAGCGCTCCGCATGGTTGTGGAGCGCGAGCGCGAGATCGAAAGCTTTGTTAAGACCGAGTACTGGACCATTATTGCGAATCTCGGAGCGAAACTGCCACCGGCATTCGATGCCAGACTCTTCAGAGTAGGCGAGCAAACAGTTAAGACCAGTGGTTTTGATCAAGAGCTCAAAAAGAATGAAATTCTGATTAAGGATCAGGCGCAAGCGAATGGTCTTGTCGCTGAAGCCGAGAAGCAGTCTTACGTTGTAACCGACGTTACGACGAAGGAACGTAAACGGAATCCAGTTCCGCCGTTTATTACTTCTAAACTTCAACAGGAAGCGTCTCGAAAACTCGGGTTTCCTGTGAAGAAGACGATGATGTTGGCCCAGAAGCTCTACGAAGGAATCGAGATTGGATCAGAGGGATCAGTTGGCTTGATTACCTACATGCGAACGGACTCGACTCGAGTGTCCGACGCTGCACTGGGCGAAGTACGTGATTTCATTGGGCGGCAATATGGCTCACCGTACTTACCTGACAAGGCGGTTCATTATCGTTCCAAGAAAGACGCCCAGGATGCGCACGAAGCAATTCGACCTACGGAAGTTGCCCGGACACCTGATTCGCTCACGCAGTATCTGAACAAAGATGAATTGAAACTTTATCGCCTGATCTGGCAGCGATTCGTTGCTTCTCAAATGACGCCGGCGATCTTTGATCAGACAACGATTGATATCGAGGCCGGCCGTCTGTTGTTCCGAGCTACAGGCTCGGTCCAAAAGTTTGACGGCTTCTTGAAGCTCTACCAGGAAGGTCGGGACGAAAAGACCGAGGAAGATGAAGAGGCTGAGCGCACGCTGCCGCTGGTTGAGAAGGGCGAGACACTTAAATTAAACAAGCTAACTCCAGAGCAGCACTTTACTGAACCACCACCACGCTACACCGAAGCAACGTTAGTCAAAGCTCTCGAGGAGAAAGGAATCGGCAGGCCGTCCACGTACGCGGCCATCATGTCGACAATTCAGGAGCGGGAGTACGTGGAGAAGTTGGAAGCACGGTTCCATCCAACGGCACTGGGAAAGACTGTTAATGATCTCTTGATTGAAGGCGGCTTTGACGATCTTTTTAACGTCACTTATACCGCCCGCATGGAAGAAGAGCTGGACCATGTCGAGGAAGGGAAGCTGAAGTGGACCGATGCGATGCGCGACTTCTATGGGAAGTTTGCAGCCGACCTCGAGAAGTTCAAACAGCATGTCAAAGAGATCAAGGAAGTTGATACGCCGACTGATGAGGTCTGCTTGAAGTGCGAGACTCCTGGCATGGTCCAGAAGTGGGGCCGGTTTGGAAAGTATTTGAAGTGTCTGAATTGCGGTGCTACTCGGGACGCTGAGACACCGGCTGCCAACGATGGTGATTCCGAAAACAACTCGGCGACGGCGGAGGCAGCGGAGCCTGAAGCTTGTGAGCTTTGCGGCAAGCCTATGCAGATGAAGCGCGGACGGTTTGGTCCGTTCCTCGGCTGCACTGGTTACCCCGAATGCAAAAACATTCGAAAGATTTCGAAGAGTGGAGTGGCTGCGCCCGCGCCGATTCCAATTGACGAAAAATGCCCCGTCGATGGCGCCCAACTGGTAAGACGATTCGGTCGATACGGCGAGTTCATCTCATGCTCTAATTATCCTAAGTGCAAATACATTAAGCAGCAGACGACAGGCGTGTCGTGTCCGCGTCCGGATTGTCCTGGCGAGTTGGTAGTCAAGAAGTCGAAGCGTGGAAAAGTTTTCTATGGCTGCTCGCAGTATCCGAATTGTGATCGCGTATTTTGGGACAAGCCAATCGCAGAGAACTGCCCGAACTGCAACGCTCCGTTTCTACTCGAAAAGACGACGAAGAAGCAGGGAACATTTCGTTATTGCGCAAATGAGGAATGTGGATATCGATCGACCGAGCCAGGAGCACCGGTAGTTGATCCTGCCGGCAGTCCCGCAGATAGACCGTCTGCGCGTTAGAAGCCATAGGTCCTATACGTCCTATAGGTCAAATAGAACCTATACCCTCACTCTGTAAAGCTCGCCCGTCTGTGATATAAATCGGTTTCACCTCCGCTTCGTGAAATACAATTCTTAGGAGAATAGTCATGATGATTCGACGCTACATAGCCGTCGTTCTATTAGTCCTCTTTGTGCTTTCCCCCATCTCGAGCCTTGCTCAGCAAACCTCGTCCAGCAATCCTGCCACAGCGCCGAACGATCCGATTCAGCGAATTAAGGACGAGGGAATGAACCGGTCTCAGGTGATGCAGACCCTGAGTTACTTAACTGATGTCATCGGTCCTCGATTGACCGCATCCCCGGGAATGCGGCGCGCAAACGAATGGACGCGAGATCAGTTAACTAAGTGGGGATTGCAGAACGCACATTTGGAAGCCTGGGGACCGTTCGGTCGTGGCTGGACGCTGAAGCGTTTTTCGGCCCAGGTCATTGAGCCTCAGGCTATTCCTCTAATCGCGTATCCAAAAGCTTGGTCGCCAGGAACAAATGGTGAGCTGACCGCCGATGTGGTTTATGTGAATGCGAAAGATGAAGCTGAGCTCCAAAATTTCAAAGGCAAGCTGAAAGGCGCAATCGTGTTGACCTCGCTTACACGTGAGGTGAAAGCGAGATTTGAAGCACCTGCTACACGAAGGGACGATAAGGACTTACTTACTCTCGCTGATGCTCCCGAACCCCGTCCCGGCCAACGTCGTCAAATGACTGCCGAACAACGTGCAGCTCAACAGTTTCAATCACGCAAGTATCAGTTCTTTCAAGACGAGGGCGCTGCTCTTCTTGTAGACCCCAGCCGGCTCGGAGACGGAGGGACGATATTCGTTCAATCCGCCACTGTTCCACAGCCTATCCCAGCAGAGCCTTCTGGTCCGAACTCCAGGACCATTGGTCCATACGATAAGCGAGCGCCAAAGATCTTGCCGCAGATGGTTGTCTCTATCGAACACTACAATCGGATCGTGAGAATGATTGAGGCGGGCGAGAAGGTCCGTATGGCTGTCAATCTTGCAGTTGAATGGCAAGACTCGGATCCAATGGGGTACAACACGGTTGCAGAAATCCCCGGAAGCGATCTCAAGAATGAAATCGTAATGCTGGGTGGTCACATGGATTCGTGGCACTCAGGAACTGGAGCTACAGACAACGGAGCCGGAGTGGCAGTGGGGATGGAGGCGGTGCGCATCATTCAAGCTTTGGGTCTGAAGCCCAGACGGACAATTCGCATTGCGTTATGGAGCGGCGAAGAACAAGGACTACTGGGATCCAAAGCTTATGTCGCAGAGCACTTTGGGAAAATGGAAACTCCCGCTACCGCAGCTAACTCTATGGGCGGAAATGGCAATGGAAACGGAGCCACTGCACCTGTTCCTGTGTTAGTGAAAAAGCCCGACTACGAAAAATTTAGCGGGTACTTCAATCTCGACAATGGCACTGGAAAAATTCGCGGAGTCTATCTGCAAGGCAACGAGTCCATTCGACCGCTCTTCCGCCAATGGCTAATGCCGTTTGCAGACATGGACGCTAAGACATTGTCGATCTCCAACACGGGAGGAACGGATCATCTGTCGTTCGACGCGATTGGGTTACCAGGATTTCAGTTTATTCAGGACGAGATCGAATACGACACACGCACGCATCACTCAAACCAGGATGTGTTCGATCGAATTCAAGGTGATGATATGAAACAGGCGGCCACAATCATGGCTGCGTTTGTGTACAACGCCGCGATGATGGATGGAAAACTTCCTCGTAAACCTGAGCCTCCAACTCGCTAATCTCCATTTCCAAGAAACAAAAAAACAGCCTGGCGTTCAGCCAGGCTGTTTGGTTAATGAGACCGGTCGGCGATTAGCTCGGTCTTTCGAGAACCGGCTGATAAGTACTTCGTTCGCTTCGGTTTTGAGTTCCCGCTTCTGTGTTTACGTTGGTGCGTCCTTGTTCGCTCTTATTCGAAAGATCGAGGCCAATCCAATTTTTCACTTTCGAAAGAAGTAACGGCAGCACCACTGTATGGGCGGTGTTTGAAAGTTCCTCGACAAATTGATCTCCCAGTGACGAAGCCTCCCTACTGAGTCGATCGTAGGCAGAGGTTTCTTTGAATCTTTCAAACAAGCCCGGACGTTCATGTTTGCCGTTATCCTGCGCAGTGCGTCCCTCAGAGTACTCTTGGGAGCTAACTAAGCCGCGAGCAGCGGGACTGGGAGTTTCCGAATAGGCTGCAGGATAAGTGTAGTCATACTCGTCATATTCCTCGGAATCGCCCTTGACTGCAGCCGCCACGCCATAACCAGCGATCAAGCCCACACCCAATGCTCCCAAGCTCCAGGCGACTGGTTGCTTACGAAAATGCTCTCGCCAATCAAGTGCGTCTTTTACTGTTTCCACCTGCTGAGCGACGTTTTCTTTAATCTCATTCACGGTGCTGGAGATGTCTTCTCGAGCTTCTTCCATACGGCGTTGCAATTCCTCTTTCGACGGCTCTTCAGTTTCGCTATGTGTTGCCTTCGCGATTCCTAAAGTTCGTTCTTGAGCCATTGCTTATCCTTTCTGAGTTCCTGGATCGTGGTGTTCGGAACGACCTCAACCTTCGCGAGACGCTTTTTCACAGTTGAGATTACGAGCCAGCCCACCAACAGATAGAAGGCACCCGTGATTAAGAACCCCAAGGCGTACTTGGCAGGTTGACTAAGATTGGTATTGGCGAAAAGAACCGATACGCCGAATGCGACTGCGATGTTGACCAGCGCGAATCCGACTGTGGCGACCATTGCTCCCATCGCCATCATCATGCTGCCCTGCGCGAAGGTCCTTACCTCTTCCTTTAGCTCAACCTTAAGTAAATTGATCTTCGCATCAAAGAGCCGCATCACGTCGTCGGCCAAACGACTAAACAAGGTTGGTAGATTCTCGTTCTCCGGCTGGCCTCTTGTTTCTAAACTCTTTCCTGGTGCCGACATGATTAAACTCCCTTCTGTCGTTTCACTACTTTAGCGGCTTAGCGGCGACCTCGAATGATTAGTCCGAGAAGGAAGCCGGCTGCGGCCGAGATTAAGAGCGCTTGACCTGGATTCTGACGAGCGTATTGTTTGGCGTTCTCAGCAACCTCGCCCAAGTCCGCGTTCTGAAGGTCTTTCAGTTTTTCACCGACGACAGCGACCTTATCACGGACGATCTCCTTCGCCTGATTCGCTTTTTCTGTAATCTTCTCACCGTACTGTTGAGCAGTTTGAGCTAATCCTGTCGCTGTTCCCGTACCCGTCCCGCCAATACCTGTTGTTCCTGTTCGCGAAGTACCCGTTGAGTAGCGATCGCTCTCTGTTCCAGTCGTGCCCGTCGAGCCGGTGGAGCTGGAGGTTCCTGTTGAGCCGGTTGATCCTGGCGTTGAAGTTCCACCGAAGTCTGATCTGTTCTGCGACATGTTGTTATCTCCTTCTATTGAATTCAGTTTGATCGCAATCTTGCTAAAGATGCTTTCAGGGTTATGTGTAATTGCCGTGGAGCAAACAATGTGCCGGGTTGGTGTGGCAAGAGAGAGTCAGAATGGTTGAAAAACTTTCCACAACTGTTAGCTGGGCGGGAATCAACTTGTTGCGAAAGGGTACAAGACGCTGAAGCACTAAGGTCGGGATCGATACAAGTCTTTGATCCTGATGAGTGACGTTTGTCCAATCAGAGCGTTAAGTCCAATGAGAGGTATCCGTCGCACTCTATTTCGGCCCGGAACTTCTTCTCTGTTGACAGCGTATCTCCGGGGATGGTAAGTAAGTACTTACTTTTGTGACCCTTTAAGTCCTCAATAATGGCCAGAGAATTAAACATCACCAGGACAGTTGCCGGGGTAAACCCCCGCAGAATGGCGGGAGATGCCCGAAAACTGCAGATTTTACGCGTAGCCGTGAGCCTTTTTTCTCAACGAGGCTTTCGCGGGACTACGACCAAAGAGATTGCCCACGCTGCGGGTGTTTCCGAAGCCATGGTATTCCGGCATTTCGCTACCAAAGAAGAACTCTATGCCGCGATTCTCGATCATAAGGCCTGCGCTGAAGGTCCCATTGATCCGGAACAAATGGTCGCAGGGGCAATCAAGAACAAAGACGACCAGGCAGTCTTCGAAGGTCTCGCAGTGGGAGCGCTGGAACACCACGAACGTGATCCAGAGTTTCAGCGGTTGCTGCTGCACTCCGCTCTCGAACAGCACGAGCTAGCCCAAATGTTCTTCGAAAACTTTGTGCGGCGCGTCTATGAGTTCCTTGGTGATTATTTGGAACAGCGCCAGCGCGACGGAGCGATCATAAAGATGAACCCGTCCATCATCGTTCGAGCTTTTGTTGGCATGGTGATGCATCACTCTTTGAACAATAACCTGTGGGATCCGCAGCGCCGGCTCTTGAACATTTCCAATCGGGAAGCGGCAAGACAGTTTACCGAGATTCTTTTGCGGGGAATCACCACTAAGTCTGACGGAATACAAGCGAAGAAAAGCACGCAAAGTTCAAATGCAGACGGTTGCGCAAGAAAGAAATAGATACATGTTTACTCTCTCACGACTCAAGCTGGTCGTAATTCTCGCAATAACAGTGAGTGTCGCAGCGTTCGCAATCTCGTGCGGCGGTTCAAAGGCGAACGTTCGCAACGACGAAGCCGCAAAGGCTGCGCCAGTCGCTCTGGATGTGACTACTGCTGCAGCAATTCAACGAGAGTTACCTCGTTTCTTTGAGGCTACTGGCAGCTTGGCAGGAGACCAGCAAACCGACGTGGCTCCTTCGATCGCCGGCAAAGTTGTGGTGATTGGCGTGGACCTCGGAAGTTTTGTGAGACGTGGACAAACAATCGTCCGCCTTGATGACGTAGACCTGAAGCTGCGCGTAGAGCAAGCACAAGCACAACTCGACCAAACCAAGGCTGCTCTACGTCAAGCTGAAGAAAAGATCGGGTTGCGATCTGGACAGGCATTTGATCCGGGCCGCGTCCCGGAGGTGGCAGCAGCACGAGCGACTTATGAGCTTGCCGAGAAGAATCTGAGCCGCGCAGAGAAGTTGATTGAATCCGGCGACGTTTCTCGTTCCTATTTAGACGATCAAAAGCTAAAGCGAGATCAATCGAAAGAACAATACGAGTCGGCGCTGTCTAAGGCTCGCCAGGACTATGCCGCGGTGGCTACTGCTCGTGCGAACGTCAGTAGCGCACAGACTCAGCTTGACCTCGCAAAACGGAATTTGTCTTACGCGAATGTGTTCTCGCCAATCGATGGTTACGTCGTAGAGCGCGATGCCGATCTCGGTGAATACGTTGCGCCGACCGCGAAGGTGGCGACGATTGTACGAATCAACCCTCTACGTATCCGGATTGATATACCTGAACAGGCGATTCCTGATGTGCAGTTGGGCCAAGGCGTATCGATCACCACAAGCGCTTGGCCGGACAAGAACTTCAGTGGCCGCATAGCGCGAATATCACCTAACGTCTCTGCATCTTCGCGAACGCTGATGGTTGAAGCGGAAGTTGAAAACAGTAGTGGGATTCTGAAGCCGGGCCAGTTTGCGACAGTGCGAATTCTTGAGCCCCGACCTGAATCAGCCGTGCTGGTTCCAGCTCGCGCCGTGCGAACGGAGGCAGGAGTCAGTCGATTATTCGTGATCAAAGACGGTCACGCGCAACAACGATTGGTGCAATTGGGTCAGGCTGAAGGCGATCTAATCGAGGTTAAGACGGGTGTGACTGCGGATGAGCAGGTGGCCACGAGTAGTCTCGACCAACTTAGCGACGGGATGGAAGTAAGACAGTAGCGCGATTGGGTCTTTGGTCTTTGGTCTTAGGTCTTTGTCGGTTGTCCGTAGTCAGTTGTTTGTGGTTCCGATTCGCACACTAAACCCAAGCACGAACAACGGACCACTAGCAATGGACAACGGACAAAGACCAAAGACCCAAGACCAAAGACCTAAATAAAGAATTATGCAAAAGCTAGCAGAGATATGCGTCAGGCGTCCCGTGTTCGCGACGATGCTGATCCTGAGCCTGACGGTCGTCGGGCTGTTCTCCTACAGTTCCTTAGGTCTCGATCTGTTCCCGAAAATCGATCTGCCGACAATTACCGTCACAGTTGTTAATCCGGGTGCGTCCCCTCAGGAAATTGAGACTGAGATTACTGACAAGGTTGAGGGAGCCGTCAATACGATTAGCGGCATAGACGAGTTGCGCTCCACTTCCGTTGAAGGCGTGTCGCAAGTCTTCATCACGTTCCTCCTAGAAAAGAATCCCGATGTCGCAGCACAAGAGGTCCGTAATAAGGTCGATCTGATCGTCAACGACCTTCCGGTCACAGCCGAACAGCCGATAGTTTTAAAACTCGATACCGATGCCGCACCAGTTGTTCGTATTGCTGTCTCTGCTCCACGCTCGCTTCGTGAAGTCACTGACATCGCCGATAAGAAGATCAAGCAGCAAATCGAGTCCATCAACGGTGTAGGGCAGGTGCAGATCATTGGCGGGCGCACACGCGAGATCCAGGTGTGGGTCGATCCCGACAGACTGCGCGCGTTCAATGTAACTGTCGCACAAGTTGCAGATGCCGTTCGCGCACAAAACATGGAAGTCCCGGGGGGACGTGTCGACGAAGGAACACGCGAGTTAACTGTCCGGACGATGGGTCGCATAGTCGAGCCTTCAGATTTCAACAATCTCATTGTTGCTAACCGCGATAACTATTCAGTGAAGCTGAGTGATGTTGGTTATGCTGAGGACGGTGCTGAGGAACCACGGACCGAAGCGAAACTGAACGGCCAGCCGGCAGTTACGCTGATTGTTTCAAAACAGTCAGGACAAAACACGGTCGCGATCGCAGACGCAGTCAAGGAACGACTGCGTGAGATTACTCCAACGTTACCCCCAGGCTTCAAAACAGAAGTCGTTGGGGACCAGTCGGTCTTCATCAAAGCCTCGCTCAAAGCGATTCAAACTCACCTGATTGAAGGAAGCATTCTAGCCGCGATCGTGGTGTTTGTTTTTCTTTGGAGTCTGCGGTCGACCTTCATTGCGGCCATTGCGATTCCAACGTCACTCATCGCTACATTCGGTTTGATGGCCGCGATGGGCTTCACGCTCAATAACATCACGATGCTTGCGCTCACCTTGATGGTGGGAATCGTCATTGACGACGCGATCGTCGTGCTGGAGAACATCTATCGTTTCATTGAGGAGAAGGGAATGCCGCCGTTTCAGGCGGCAATCGAAGGTACTAAGGAGATTGGTCTTGCCGTAACGGCGACCACGCTGTCGCTGCTTGCCGTGTTTCTTCCCGTTGGCTTCATGGGCGGAATTGTCGGCCGATTCATGTCTTCATTTGGACTTACGTCGTCATTTGCGATAGCGGTTTCGTTGCTGGTCTCTTTCACACTGACTCCGATGCTTGCCGCCCGCTTGCTCAAGCGCAGCGATGATGAACGAGAAGGCACATTCGAGCGCCATACCGAACCGGCCGACAAAGGCTCAAAAGAATCCCGCTTCTACGGTCCGATTGATCGGACGTACACCAAGATGCTGCGGTGGTCTATGTCGCACCGCTGGGCCATCGTTTTCGCCTGCGTCGTAGTCATTCTGAGCATCGTTCCGCTGTTCATGTTCGTGGGCAAGAACTTTTTGCCGGTCGACGATCAGTCTCAATTTGAACTTACGGTGCGGGCACCGGAAGGTTACACACTTGCCGCGACTTCGGCGCTAGCCGACCGGATAGCCAAGGATCTAAGAACCCTTCCCGGCGTGATAGACACGCTCACTACTATTGGCGGTGGTCAACAGGAGTTAGTTAACGTCGCCACCATCTACGTAAAGCTGGCTCCAATTGGGGAACGACACATTACGCAAGAAAAACTGATGGTGCGTGCTCGTTCTGAAGTTCTGGACAAGTATCTCAAGGCCTATCCTGGGCAGTTGCGTACGAGTGTGCAGCAGGTTGCGGCAATCTCCGGCGGTGGCTTCCGCAATGCTGACATTCAGTACGTTATCAATGGTCCGGATTTGGACAAATTAACAAAGTATTCCGAAGCCATTCTGCAAAAAATGAAGACGATTCCGGACGTCGTCGATGCTGATTCAACTCTGATTACAGGCAAACCGGAGTTGCGCGTCGTAATTGATCGCGCACGTGCAGCAGATCTCGGCGTGAGCGTCGGCGATATCGCGACGGCATTGAATACGCTGGTGGCAGGTCAGAAGGTCTCGACCTTCAACGCCGGAACCGATCAATACGATGTGCGAGTTCGTGCGATTGGTCAGTTTCGAACCAGCGTCGAGGGCTTGAACAGAATGATTGTTTCGTCCAAGAAGGTCGGTTGGGTCAGTCTCGATAATCTCGTTCGAATTGAAGAAGGCACGGGACCATCTGCAATTGATCGACTGAATCGACAACGACAGGTGATGCTGTTAGGTAACGTGAGGCCAGGTGGCTCGCAGGCCGCAATCATTCAGCAGCTCAATCAGTTTGCGAAAGAGATCAATATCGAAAATGGCTACAAGACCGGGCTGGCGGGAAGATCAAAAGAGTTGGGCAGAGCTGGTTACTACTTCCTGCTCGCCTTTGTTCTGTCATTTGTCTTTATGTACATGGTGCTGGCAGCGCAGTTTGAATCCTTCATTCACCCGGTAACGATTCTGTTGACCTTACCCTTGGCTATACCTTTCGGCATAGTTTCGCTACTTGCAACGGGCCAAACTGTAAACATTTTCTCCGGTTTAGGGCTGCTGTTGCTATTCGGTGTCGTGAAGAAGAACGCCATTCTGCAAATAGATCACACCAATAACCTTCGCGCGCAGGGAATGGAGCGTTTCGAAGCGATCATGCGCGCGAACCGAGATCGATTACGACCAATCTTAATGACCACCATTGCTCTCGTGGCTGGAATGTTGCCACTAACGATTTCAAGTGGCCCAGGTTCGGGCACCAACCGGTCAATCGGTGTGCTAGTGGTGGGCGGACAGACCTTATGTCTGCTGCTAACGCTGCTGGCCGTGCCGGTCTTCTACTCGCTGTTCGATGATCTCGGCAGGAGTAGAGTCTGGGGCTTCCTCGGTGACGGTGTTCGAGATGCAGTGACGAGAGTGCGAAGAAAGACTGCGAGTGCTACGGCCTCGCTATTCGGGCTTATTTCTAAGCAGTAGGTTTCCCATGTTACAGAACGAATTAATTACTCAGATCGGAAGAAGTTTGCGTTGCTCTAGCTTTGATCGCTTTAGCAAAGCTTTGTTGCTAATTGTTTTCGCCGTTGTTTGGACCGGCTCCGTGACTGCTCAGGAGCCCAGTCCTTCACCAACGCCGTCGCCCCAGCCAACGTTGGAAGTCCCGGCCGTCGCTCCTGATTATCGTGCGCCTCAGCGACCGTTACCAGACCTCGCTCGAGTTGGCGTGGACCCAGATCGACAGCAGCCTCTTTCACTGCGCGAGGCTATATCTCTAGCTTTGGACCACAACAAAGACATTGAAGTCGCGCGTCAGAACGTAAAGATCGCTGAGTTTGATTTGTTGGGTTCAAAGGGTGTGTACGATCCGCGATTAAGCTCTGCAAGTTTCTTCGAACGCGTTAAGACTCCGGTCTCAAACTTCCTTAGCGGTGGTTCAAATGGGGCGATCACCTCGAGCGACTACACCGCGACTGCTCGATTGGAAGGTGATACTCCGAAGTATGGCGGCAACTATCGCTTAGATTTTTCTTCGATCCGACAGACCACAAACAATCAATTCACGGGATTAACTCCCCAGTATCCCACCTCGCTTCTGTTCACCTACACGCAACCTCTCGTTCGCGGCTTGAAGTTCGACAACAACCGCCGGCAGATAGAGATTGCAAAGAAGAACCTTTCGCTGACCGATTCGCAGTTTCGTCAACGAGCGATTGAGACGATAACTGGTGTCCAGCGTGCCTATTGGGATCTGGTTTTTGCTCTGCGCAATCTCCAGATACAACGTGACGCACTGCAGGATGCTCGCTCGCAACTCGAACATAACAAACGGCTGGTCAACGAAGGGTCGCTGGCGCCGATCGACGTGGTTGCAGCCGAGTCGCAAGTAGCTACTTTCGAGGGGGAGCTCTATACCGCGCTCGAGGGAGTTTCTCTTGCTGAGAATCGTCTCAAGAACCTGATTGCTGAAAACAGGCAGGCGGAGATTTGGAACCGCTCGCTGATTCCCACTGATCCGGTGGATATGGCCCAACCATCTGTGTCGCTTCCGGAAGCAATGAAAACAGCAATTGAGAATCGTCCTGAGTTGCAGCAGTCGACGGTTGCGCAGGAAATCAACAAGATCGATCAGAAATATTTCAAGGACCAGACAAAGCCGGGGATCGATTTCGTAGGCAGCTATGGCGTAGTCGGGTTGGCTGGCAATGTGAATCCCAATTCCATCAATCCATTTTCGTCTACGAATCTAATACGCGATCGAGTCAACCTCCTGTCGCAATTAGCTGGTGTCACACCGCCGTTGCCAGAGCCTATACCGCAGACATTTCCGCCCACTCTGATTGGTGGGTATGGTCAATCTCTGCAGAATCTCTTTGGGAACCGGTACAACAACTTCCGCGTCGGAGTCCAGATCGATCTTCCATTGCGCAATCGCAGAGCAGAGGCCCAATTGGGAAGAACTCTGGTTGAGGGTCAGCGCATTCAGACGCAACGCGAACAGTTGGAGCAATCGATTCAGGTTGAAGTGAGAAATGCGCTGCAAGTGATGCAGAGCGCTCAGGCGAAACTGCATTCGGCGGCAATCGCGCGAGAGACGAGCGAGCAGCAGTACGAGAGTGAAAAGAGGAAACTCGACGCGGGGCAATCGACAGTATTTCTAGTGCTTGAGCGTCAAACTGCGTTCACCACAGCACGGGGAAGTGAATTACGAGCGCAGACCGAGTTGAACATAGCAACTGCGGAGTTACAGCGAGCGATGGGAAACTCGTTAACGGTCAATAGTGTCGTTGTGCGTGCGAATTGAAGTTTGGGCCGCCTAATCAAGCAGAAGAAATTTAGCCGCGGATTTACGCGGATGACACGGATCTGAAAAAAGCAGATCTGGGCTTCACAGGCGCAAAAGAAGTTTAGCGAATCTTCTCATTAAAGTTCTCTCAGATCCGTGTCATCCGCGTGAATCCGCGGCTAAATTCCTGCTCGAAGGACCACATCGATGAATGAAAAAGAGTTTGTCGAGACCTGGAACATTCATAACCGCATCAATCTCTATCTTCTCGATGCCGTAGCCCCAAACACACTGACGAGCCTCTCAGCCTCAAAGGGACGGAATGTCGGCGAGCAGTTTGCCCACATACATAATGTGCGTTTGATGTGGCTAAAATCCGCAGCGCCCGACCTTTTGAGTGGTCTTGAGAAGGTGGAGAAAGAACAAGCTCTCGATAAGAAAGTGTTGAGCAAATCGCTGACCGCCTCGGGAAAGGCAATAGAATCGCTACTTCAGAAAGGTTTCGAGGAAGGAAAGATTAAAGGCTTCAAACCTCACGCCGCGGCGTTTCTCGGTTATCTCATCTCTCACGAATCGCATCATCGTGGACAGATCGCCGTCACCTTGAAGCAAGCCGGTCATCCGCTGGACAAGAAAATCGCGTACGGAATTTGGGAGTGGGGAG
>JBKPAL010000320.1:0-6983 GCA_046726395.1 Acidobacteriota bacterium | reverse complement strand
AGCAAACTTAGTGAACGAGAAGTTATCTCCCATGAAAATGATTGCCCACGGCAAAAGAAAAATCGTCTCAACGTCGAAGATGAGAAACAACATCGCGACGATGTAATACCTAACGGTAAATCGATCATGCGCGTCCGTCGTAGGATCGATGCCGCATTCGTAGGGTCGCATCTTGCCCTTTTCATACTTACTTGGACGCAGGAACCGGCCGAGAATTATGGGAAGAACCGGAAAAATAATTGCAACGACAAAGAAAATCATCACCGGCCAGTAGGCCGTAATCGGCCCACCAATGCTCGGCGCAGTCGTTGTTGTCTGCAGCAGCATCAAGGGTCTTGAAAAGTTGTGGTAAGAGAGAACATGTATTTGGAGAGCTAGAAAATATTAAGCGGCGCTTTGCTAGGTTGTCAACGAGTTGTTCGATTTAGGACTCAGTGTTTGGTGTGACCAGCCAATAACTCCATGGCATGGTGCAGCACGGGCGCGATAACTGCGAAACTCTCACGCACTGCTTTAGGCGAGCCGGGAAGGTTGATTATCAGCGTGTCCGAGCAGACACCGCTGACACCTCGCGAGATCATCGCCATTGGAGTGACCTTCATACTTTCTGCCCGGATCGCTTCCGAGATGCCAGGCACTTCCCGCTCGAACACGCGCTGGGTTGCTTCAGGTGTGTTGTCGCGCGGGCCGAGGCCTGTACCGCCGGTCGTAATGATCAGATTTACCGTCGGCATTTCGGCATAGCGTCGCAAAGTCTGACTGAGGGGTTGCAGATCGTCGGAGACAATTTCATTGGCGACAATTTCTGCTCCCCTCTCGTGTAGCAGGTTCTTAAGAGCCTCACCTGAATCGTCATTTCTTTCACCGCGAGAGCAAGCGTCACTTACGGTGATCACAACGGCTCGAACGTTCTTGAGTTCATTGCTGCCCATACCTGACTTGCTGCAAGTGTTTCGTACTACTGCGCGACCGTTGTCCCCATCGAATGAAGTTCCTGAAGCGATCTAACTGAAATCTCTGTCTCCCCGTTTGACGCTGCAATTGCTTCAGCCAGAGCTTGAGCTCCAGTCATGGTGGTCACGCAAGGAACGTTGTACTGCAGCGCCACGCGTCGAATAGCTCGCTCGTCAAAGTGGGAAGCGCGACCCAAGGGCGTGTTAATAACCAAGGCAATTTCAGCGCGCTTAATGTGGTCGACGATGTTTGGCCGACCTTCGTTAACCTTGAAAACATTCTCGACAGCTAACCCTACTTCTCTTAGCCGCGCCGCAGTTCCCAGGGTCGCAACGATCTCAAACCCGAGTCGCACTAACTTGCGAGCAATCAATACCGCTTGTCCCTTGTCAGCATCATTGACGCTGAGGAAAGCTTTGCCTCGCTTTGGAAGAGTTAGTCCGGCACCCGACATCGCTTTCGCGTAGGCTTCACCGAAGGTGTCCCCTACTCCCATGACTTCTCCCGTCGAGTGCATTTCGGGACCCAGCATCGGATCGACTCCAGGAAATTTCACAAACGGGAAAACAGGTGACTTGATGAAGAAGCGATTTACGGTCAGGTTGTCAGGAAGATTGAAAGAGGCTAATGGTTGCCCCGCCATTACGAGTGCCGCAATGCGCGCGATTGGAACCCCAGTAGCCTTTGAGACAAATGGGACTGTTCGAGAGGCACGGGGATTTACTTCAATCACATAAACTCGATCGTTCTTGATCGCAAACTGAATATTCATCAAGCCGCGAACCTTGAGCGCTTTCGCAAGCTTGCGCGTGTAATGGCGCATCGTCTCGATATGTTCAGGATCAATTCGAAGTGGCGGCAACACACATGACGAGTCTCCCGAATGAATCCCGGCCTCTTCAATGTGTTCTTGAATTCCCGCAATGACGCACGTCTCCTCGTCGCAAAGCGCGTCGACGTCAAATTCTGCTGCCTGCTCCAGAAACCGATCGATGAGCACCGGCCGATCAGGTGTGAAGCCCACGGCGTTTCGCACATACTCGTCGAGGCTTTCTTCGTCGTAGACAATTGCCATGGCTCGTCCGCCGAGCACATAACTCGGTCGGACAAGTACCGGGTAACCAATCTGCGCCGCTACTCTCCTGGCTTCCTCGCTAGTAGCAGCCATACCGTTTTCGGGTTGAGGAATCGCCAACTCGCGCAACAACGCACCGAATCGCTTGCGATCTTCTGCAAGGTCAATTGAGTCAGGGGCTGTACCAATTATCGGGACGCCTGCATTGTATAAACGCATGGCAAGGTTCAGTGGCGTTTGGCCTCCGAACTGCACAATCACACCGTCTGGTTTTTCAACGTCGACGATGTTCATCACGTCTTCGAACGTTAACGGTTCGAAGTAGAGCCGATCAGACGTGTCATAGTCGGTAGATACTGTTTCAGGATTGCAGTTGACCATGATGGTCTCAAACCCAGCATCTCGAAGAGCGAACGACGCATGACAACAACAGTAGTCAAACTCAATTCCCTGCCCAATCCGATTGGGACCGGAGCCGAGAATCATGATCTTCTTTTTCTCGGTGGGCAGCGCTTCGTCTTCCTGCTCATACGTCGAGTACAAGTAAGGTGTGTATGATTCGAACTCTGCGCCGCACGTATCCACGCGCTTGTAGACAGGAGTGATCCCGAGACTCTTTCGATAGCTTCGCACGTCGTCTTCTGAAGTCCCTGTTAGATACGCCAGACGTCGATCCGACAGCGCGGCCTCTTTGAAAGTCCGCAAAAGATCGGGTGAAATTTCCTTGAGCTTCCGTCCTTCAACTTCTTCCTGAATCTCCATTACCTGTTGGAGCTGTTCCAGGAACCACGGATCGATGCGCGATAATCGATAAATTTCACCAATAGGAACACCGTGTTGTAATGCATAGGTGATGTACGAGAAGCGCTGCGAGTTTGGGCGAGCTAGTTTTCGTTGCAGCTCGTCTTCGGGAATGTCCTCAAGTCGCAGCGGCTTGACTGCTTCTAGCGAGCGCAAGCCTTTGAACAAAGCTTCCTTGAAAGTCCGTCCGATAGCCATTACTTCCCCGACAGATTTCATTTGCGTACCCAGGACATCCTCAGCTTCGCGAAACTTCTCGAAATCCCACTTGGGAATCTTTGCTACGACGTAGTCAATGGTCGGTTCAAAGGAGGCTGGAGTTTTGCGGGTGATATCGTTAGGAATCTCATCCAGTGTGTAACCGACAGCAAGCTTGGCTGCGATCTTTGCAATGGGAAAACCTGTAGCTTTCGACGCTAGTGCTGAAGAACGAGAGACTCGAGGATTCATCTCAATCACGCGTATCTCACCGTTTTCAGGATTCACGCCGAACTGAATGTTCGACCCTCCGGTCTCCACGCCCACTTTACGAATGACCTTGATTGCCATGTCGCGCATTGCCTGATACTCGACATCGGTCAGCGTTTGTGCCGGAGCGACGGTGATGGAATCACCAGTGTGAACGCCCATCGGATCAAAGTTCTCAATCGAACAGATGATGACGACGTTGTCTGCGAGATCGCGCATCACCTCGAGTTCGAACTCTTTCCAACCCAGGATTGACTCTTCGATTAAAACTTCGTGTATTGGGGATGCTGCAAGTCCACCATGAACAATCTCTTCAAACTCTTCCGGGTTGTACGCAGTGCCTCCACCGGTGCCGCCAAGAGTGAAGGAAGGTCGGATAATCGCGGGATAACCCGTCTCTACAACGATCTGCTGTGCGTCGCTCCACGAACGAGCAAAACCTCCGCGCGGCATTGGGAGGCCGGCTTCATCCATTGCTCGCTTAAAAAGTTGTCGATCTTCGGCAATCTTGACGGCCTCGCGTTTAGCACCGATCATTTCGACCCCGTATTCGTCGAGTACGCCAGCCTCGGACAGAGCAACAGCAAGATTGAGAGCAGTTTGACCACCAACAGTCGGCAAGAGGGCATCAGGCCGTTCGCGCCGAATTATCGCCGCGACCGATTCTACGGTGAGCGGTTCAATGTATGTGACGCTCGCCGTTTCAGGATCCGTCATGATCGTCGCAGGATTCGAATTGACGAGCACCACTTCATAACCTTCAGCTCGCAATGCCTTGCATGCCTGTGTCCCTGAATAATCAAACTCACAGGCTTGGCCGATAACAATCGGACCAGAACCAACGATTAAGATCTTTTTAATATCAATGCGTTTCGGCATTAGGCAGAGTTATCTCCAAACTTCTTCGGACTGCAATTGAAAAGGCATTTGACCCGAATGGAGTCATGGCATTATACATATGCGATTTCAGAACAGGGACTTGACTCGTGCCTTACTATTTGAAAGTTCCATCTCGTTGTCGGTTCCGCCCAGCGCTGCAGAAAGAGAAGGATTCATATTTTGATTAGAAAACTCATTATTGCCGCCGTCGTCGCCGTCGGCACCGCTTTTCTAATCCAAAACGCCATCTCCTATTATGGTGATCGGATGCACGTGTCCGAGCCTCTATCCGGATTGCATCAACACTACTTTCGGAACGCCAGCCAGCCATTGCCTGTGTTCGATGGAGACATCCTGTTTCAATATGTCTATATCGATCCTTTGAATATTCCGCGCGAACTGATGCTTCAATGGCACGTCAACGACTCGGAAGGATGGGGCCATCGAGCATATTGGGGAGAGGACATCATTGACTTTGGAGATGTCAATCTCCCAAGAACACGGATGGGACCGATGCCGAACGCTGGCGAATGGATTCGCTTGGAAGTCCCCGCGAGCGTGGTTAATCTGGAAAACAAACAAGTCGACGGACTAGCGTATACGCTCTTCGACGGTCGCGCAGCTTGGGACAATTCCGGAAAGAATTCGCGAGCGACAGCGCCGCCCCCCACGCCAACAGCGACTCCGACACCTACACCGACGCCCACTCCAAGACCGAAAAACGGATGAGGGCTAGGCTAACGGTAATTCGTAGGGACACTAGATAGAGACAGGTGGCGAGAGAGGATTCTCGAAATATTCGAACTCGATTCGAGCCTTCAAGAAAGACAGTGGGGATTTCTAGAAAAGTGACTGGGGACACAATCCGATCAATTAAATAACCACTGACTCAATACTGCTTGCGCTTGCGGTAGTCTTCACCTTCAATCTCTACCTTCGTGCACATCTCGTAAAGACGACTTCTCAACCTCGAGCCGATAAGCTCTTCCAAAGTTTTCATCTCGCGAAGACGCTCGGAATTGTTCTTGGTGCTGTAGGTACGAGTCTGTACGTCTGTGACTGCGGGAATATCAATTCGCGGCTCATCACGATAGTTCGTCGTGAATATGGTCAACTTCTCATCGTTGTAGCGCTTATTGATGATTTGATACATCGTGTCACGCACCCAGTCGGTGGAGACTGTTCCTCCCAACTCATCGAGAACCAACACTTCGGCTTGATAGATCGGCGCGAGTACCCGCATCTCGGAAGTCTTAGAGATCGGGTTGTATGAATCCTGAATCTGCTTCAGCAGTGCACCAAACTCGCTGAATAAGCACGGCACTCCTTTATCGATCAAGCCCTTAAGAATCGCAACTGCGAGGTGAGTCTTCCCGACACCGACAGGGCCAATGAACAGTAGCCCGCGCTCTACTGCAGGATAATCGAGCACTAAACGACAAGCGTATTGAAAGGCAGTGTTCTGCGAACTTCTTTCATCACTCCGATAGTTGTTGAGAGAACAGTTGGCGTAACGGCGAGGAATACGTGCCGCCTCCAACAGCTTGCGACGGGTGCTTTGTGCCATACACGAGCAAGGACGAGCACCCCTGCCTTCGATGATCTCCATGCCGGTTCCAAAGCACACCTGGCAGACGTTGGTTTCGAGATTGGCAGCAACGGACTCTCTTTGATTCGAATGAGAAGGGTTCGTATCGGATTTGCCTGTTACATTCGGGTAGCGGTGCGTCGTTGGTTTTTCGGAAGACATCCAGGATTAAAGAGGAGAACTAGACTAGCGTTTCAAACCAAGTAAATTGAATTCGAATTATAGCATCCGCGGATGTCGATGAGTCCACCGCAGCGCCGGTTAAATCTGGAACACCAAACGTAGAGCGTGCCTCACTTTTAGCAATGCGTGTGTTATATTTTAGGCATCCGTGTAGCCTCAATACCAATCCTAATGAAGCGATTACTGCTTCGTCACTGGAGGATCTGACCAAACCGACATGGGGTTTTTCAACTCACTGCTCCTTAAGCTTGGCTTCAAGGTTGACAATGCCGAGCGACATCCAATCCGCGTGTTTCTTTTAGATGACGACCGGCGTAGGCATCGATGGTTTGCCACTCGGTTCAAAGGCGACTTAATAGACGTGGCCCACAACGTCGAGCAGGCGCAGCAGTTTCTTACTGCCAATTCGTACGATGCGTTGTTCTTGGATCACGATCTACATCCTGAACACTACAACTCGTTTAGCACCGATGACGAGCGTACCGGTTACGCGATCGCTTCGTGGTTGGCAGCGAATCCGGAATTGCAGCGTGCCTCGACGATAATGGTTCACACGAGGAACGCGGACGGTGCGATGCGAATGGTTGAAGAATTACGACGGGCGGGTCGGGCAGCAGAGTATGTGCCGTTTCCGCTGCTAGCGGAGAGAATCAAGCACTACTGGAGGCGCTAAGAAAAGCGGCCTAAAAATGGCTGTGCCAGCTCGAAGGTAGCGACTGCGGGGGGCGCGATCGGCGGCCGAGCTGGCACTGGCGGGCACTATCAATTTTGAATCGGATGTCGTCTTTCAACTGGGCCAACGTTTGGGCGTCAACCCCATCCTCAACGTGACGGATTATACACCTCTCATCTGGTCAGTCAACGACTTTTTGTGACGAATCCGACAAATCCTATCAATTGCTGAGCAAGTTGACGTTGTTTGACCCAGTCCCTATACTTACGCGCTCTTCAACAGTCTTGGCCAGGTAGCTCAGTTGGTAGAGCGCGGCCCTGAAAAGGCCGGCGTCGGCGGTTCGATTCCGTCCCTGGCCACCA
>JBKPAL010000319.1:0-3244 GCA_046726395.1 Acidobacteriota bacterium | reverse complement strand
CCATCCTCAAGCTCCGACAAGATCCTCGCGCCTGCTTCTTTTGCCCGTGCGTAGTGTGCGTCAATGTCGGCTACATAAACCAGCACACCATCGATGACCCAAGGCACCGTTGACCAGCGTTGGGCCTGCTCGCAATAGGTTCGATGCTTCAGCGGACCATCGTAATCGGGTGTCGGGCTCGCAATCATAATTATCCCCTTGCCTGCTTCCATTTCTGCGTGCGCGAGGCGCCCGTCTGCATCGCTCATGCGCCTGCGCTCACGGAATCCAAAAGCCTGCGCCAACCATTTCAAAGCCGCGAACCCATCTTCGTAGGCAATCATTGGAATGACGTCTGGTGACTCATCTGCCATTACTTCTCTCCTTCATCGATTCCGAAACGAGTCAGGTTAGCGCCGCCCAGTGTTGCGCTTCAGCTGCCGAACGCGTTATTGCCCCGAAGCGGTGGAATGCAGGAGAGTTACTTCAAGGCACACTCGACTCACTTAGCACGTTTGAGGTAGTAATCTGTTCTGAACTGATTGGAGCCAACCTTCGGGAACTCTCCCGAACGGATTGCCACCAACTCCCACCCCTTTGCCCCAGCGTTGTTTAGCTCATTTACATTGGGTGGGGGGTTCGTTATGGAAGGGCCATAGGTCGAGACCACCTTGTACTCCCATGTGACCGTAGGTGAGTTCTGCGCACGAACACCAAAACTCACTACACAACACAGTGCGACCAGCGCGAGGATCACCACCAACATTGACCTTTGTTTCACTGCGATACCTCCTTTTTCTGAGTAGACCTCAGCGATGGCACGTGCTGGCGCCAGATAAGTTCCTGAATCTCGAGAGATCAATCTCATTTGAGCGGCGCAAATAACGGTAAAGGCCGCTCACTCTAGAGCGGGGGCAAGCCACCCTTCCTAACCTCGAGACTTTTATACTTAAAGGATAAGTCGCAGGTTGAAGGCTGCCTTCGGCAACGATCACAGAAAGGCCTCACTGTATGACGTGCTAGTCGAACAAAGTGCTGCCGCTCGATGAAAAAAGGAACAGCTTTCAACTTACTAGATGATTATCAAGTGTGAAAGTCTCGAGGTTGGGAAGGGCGGTTCACCCCCGCTGATTCTCGGTGCGCGCGATGGAAACCAACAAGGTCTTTCAGTGAGATAACGCTGGGTTTCAGTTGCGGCGCGCGATTAGTATCCATGCTGCAGAAAACAACGTTACCTAAGAAGCATGAATCGGAGTAGGATCAATCGTCAACGGTCCGGCAGTTTCAATTCTCCCGTTGTGAGATCCGGGCGAGCGCGAGCCATCTCGTCGGCTGTAGTGCGAGGATTGAGATAAGGTGTCTTCTCGCCGCGTAATGCGTCACGTTCATCTCTATGCGGTTCTGAAGCCTCGCCACGTTCCAAGTCCAGTGGCTCCTCCGTAGCTGCTTCAGCAGTAGCATTACTCGCACTAGGGTCAATTAGATCGGCAAAGCCTTCGCTGCCCCGGTGCTCGAGCCAGTGCCGGTAGCTAACAGTGAGAATCGCTACCATAGGGATCGCCAGGAAGATTCCGGCAACGCCACCTAGCTCGTGTCCTGCCAGGATTGCGATGATCACTGCCAACGGATGCAGATGAATTCCCTGTCCGATCAGCCGCGGATAGATCCAGTAATCCTGAACAATCCTCAACACGCCGAGAAACACCAGTACAGCTAGCGCGGAAAAGGCACCGCCGTGAAATCCCGCTACAACGGTTGCGAGGATTGCGACTATCAAAGGTCCAATTAGCGGAACAAACTCACATAGTCCAGCGAGTAGTCCGAGCACCAGAGCGCTGGGCAAATTGAATAATGCGAAACCAGCTGTACAAGCCAGACCGACGAGAAAGCATGCAGTCAGCTGCGCTCGAGCGTAAGCAGCCAAGGTGCTACTCACGTCCTGGAAAAACTCGTCACCGCGCCACCGCCAGCGTCCGCGCGGCAACATCTGCAGAGCTGAACGGCGGAATGTGTCGACGTCTTTCAGCAGAAAGAAACTTAGGATGGGAATAAGAATTAACCAGGGTAAGTAGGCGAACCAAGTCACGACATTGGCGAGCGCGCCACTCGCATACTCGCCGCCCTGTGTTGCGACTTTGTTGACCGCTTCCAACACAGGTCCCGGCATTCGGTTGAGCCGAAGATAGTCACTTGCTGTCTGACCCTTTTCTCCCAGCGTTCGCCAGTAAATGCGCGCTTGCTCGGCGAACTCTGGAAGCTGATTGCCAATTTTCGGAACTAGAAACAGGATGCCTGCGACCAGCGCGCCGATGATGATTGCATACGCGAGCACAATTGCGAGTGTGCGCGGCATAGCGCGCTCGCGTCCTCGAATTTTTATCGGACGGCGTAGGAAGTCGACGAGAGGTGCGACCAGATACGCAAAGAAAATGGAAAGAACCAGCAGAAGGATTACGCCGGTTAATTTGATGATGAACCAAATCGTGCCGAATACTGCCAATACGATCAGCACGATTCGCAGGATCACGCGAGGTTGTGCACCCGCAGCCTCAGCTACGGTACGATTTACTTTCCTGCTGGTCTTGTTGTTCGCGTCTCTGGCGCTCAATCTATTGGCCCAAAGAGTGAAGTCTTTCGATCAGTCCTCGGATTCCTGTCTGATCCGAAACACTTAAATCACGAAACTCGACGCCAAACGTATCTGGTGTTCCGTGGTGGACCACTTCACCCTGCAACGACAGTGCATCTTCTCTGTCGATCAGCAGCAGGCCAAGACTGTCTCCAACCTTGACGTTTGGGCAGGCCGGCAAGTTTCTTACTCGTACACCTCCGAGGCTAATGTCCCCTGGTTCGCCCAATCCGATCGACTCTTTCAAACTGTTATCTTCTATAGCCATGGTAATCCGGGCATGTACGTAATAGCGCGGATGTTTTCTTCTTTCATTTGACGGCAACTTGTAGGGAGTTGTCATGTCGGGTCAGCCTTTCAATTTGTAAGTTGACCTTGCGTCGGCTCTTCGTCCTCTGGTTCTCCTTCCCCTTCCACTTCTTCTTGCTCCTCGCTAGGCGGTGGTGCAGTAATCTTCGGTGCTGCGGGTTCCCAAATCAATCCTCGCCATTCGGCGGTCTCACCGAGCAACGAGAGCGCAGCGAGAGGATGACCAGGATTCCGTTCGATTCGTAAGACCTCTGCCACGACCTGCAACGTTGCGCCCTCTTCGCCATGCACCTCCAAACGAACGGTGCTGCCAACGTCAGGCAGTTT
>JBKPAL010000318.1:0-7340 GCA_046726395.1 Acidobacteriota bacterium | reverse complement strand
TTGGAAACGACGGACTCCATCACAGTAATCGGCATGCGCTGCGACACACCAGACTGCTTGTCAACGCGATTGTCGTCACGAGCTTCAAACGCTATCTGCTCAACAATCTCACGGATGAATTCCGAAACATGCAGTCGCTCCTGCCAACCATCCCGATTTAGCCAAGCCTCTTGGCGTGTTATCGCTACAGCAGTTTGCAAGGCACTTGGATAGTGAGTCGAGATCTCAGCGCCAATGCGATCTTTAAGTGGCGTAATGATCTTTCCTCGAGCCGTGTAGTCCTCAGGATTGGCGGAGAACACCAGGGCCACGTCCAACGGCAAGCGTACGGGGTAACCCTTAATTTGCACGTCGCCTTCCTGCATGATGTTGAAGAGACCCACCTGAATCTTGCCCGCAAGATCCGGTAGCTCATTGATCGCAAAGATGCCTCGGTTCGCTCGCGGAAGAAGACCATAGTGAATCGTCAGTTCATCACTCAAGACGTGACCACCTTTGGCGGCCTTGATCGGGTCAACATCACCGATGATGTCGGCGATCGTCACGTCCGGCGTGGCAAGCTTTTCCACAAAACGTGAATCGCGACCGATCCATGCAATGGGAGCCTGATCACCATGGAGCTCCAACATTTGTCGGCCGTGAGCTGAAATCGGATTGAACGGATCGTCGTTGATCTCAGAACCAGCAATGATTGGTATAGAGGGATCGAGCAGTTCAGTCAGCTGACGGATAATGCGACTCTTTGCCTGACCACGCAGGCCTAAGAGGATTACGTTGTGCTTCGCTAGGATCGCATTGACCAATTGCGGAACAACGGTTTCGTCGTAGCCAACGATGCCGGGAAAGAGTCTTTCGCCAGTCTGAAGTTTCGTGATCAGATTCCGGCGCAGTTCATCTTTGACTGAGATGCTTCGGTAGCCACTCTGTTTTAGCGCTCCCAACGTTTTGGGCTGTTGTTGCTCTTCCATAGTTTGTTGTCGTACGAGATTCGCCTCTTGCGAACCGGTGTGGGGGGATTTCGTTAAGGAAGACTACTGTATCTTAACCTTCATTAGTGGTTATTGATCAACGAGCAAACGCTGGGGCGCCCACTGATCACGAAGTTATCCTCCACTGCTCACCTTTTCGACTAACTTGGCCTTCGTCTTCCAGCTTCTTCAGATGTGCCAGCACGGCGCGCTCTGCCATTGCATGTGCTTTCGGCGACACGTCAGTATAAACGCTCGCAACGATCTCACTTGGATTCGTCGCGCCGCGTCGTACCGACGCAAGGATCTTCTGTTCGCGGTCCAAGCGATGAGCGATGTATTCGTCAATCTTTGTATACGGATTTGCCATTGCCGGTCCGTGTCCGCCGTAGATGATAGAAAGATTCGGCAGTTCCCCCATACGCTTCAGAGAATCCAGATACGTTTTCATGTCGCCTTCAGGTGGATCAATCAGAACTGAGCCGAGCCCCACAATATTGTCACCCGAAATTAAAGTGCCGGTCTGCGCTTCATAGAAACAGAGATGCCCACGAGCGTGCCCGGGCGTATGCAAAGCTAAGAGTGAGATCGACGGCGAACCGCTCAAACTAATCACCTCATTGTCTTCGATGAGTTGATCAACTTCGACGTTCCCTTTCAATGGCTGCGCGGTAAGAGCGTGCGCTGCAACTGGAGTGTCCGAGCCGAGATGTTGTCTGAGTGCGTTTACTCCACCCACATGATCCGGATGCACGTGCGTTAGCAAGATCGAACGCACCCGTCGGTTCTGCGACATTAGATCGCCGATACACTCAGCCAACGCCTGCTGTTCTTCCTCGTATGGTGAACCCGGATCGACGATAAGAATCTCTGCAGAGTTGTAAATCAAGTAACAATTCGTGTGGGTCGCAGGTGGCTTCGTGGGTGTGCGGACTGGGAAGCAGATGTAGTTAGGTCGAAATGTAATGCGACGTACGGTCGTGCGATTGGCTTCAGGAATGGAAAGAAAGCGAGAGCTCAGATCTTCAGTCAAACCGGCCGACAACGTTGCCAGTGCGTGAAGCGTAGGAGGAACTGCGATCACTTCCGAACGTTGCCACTTGTTCAGTGCATCCCGAGCGGAGATCCATTCACCACGGTCCAGCTCACCCTGGACCACTGCCGGCTCCTGACGAGGTGGGCAGTTCACCAGAAAGAACCACGTGTCGAATCGTCGGGCGCTGAAAGGTGGAGTGACCCAGCGACCTGCGTATGTGAAGTCATGAGCATCAAGGTAAAGCCCATAGTGTTCAAGTAAAGCAGGCCAGGACATGCGGCCTGATTCGAGATCATCGAGAAGTGAATCGCGCTGTCCTTTAGTAAGCAGCTCGCCACCACGAGCGACCAGTACTCCTAACTCCTCAAACAACTCACGAGCAGCACCACTAATGGCAGCGGAGGTTTCAGCGTCAGGACTATTCTCAACGCGAACCTTTGCATCGGATTCATCTAATTGTCCGCCCGGAAAAGCATGAAAACCTCCGAGGAAGGCAAGCTTCTCACTACGCCTGACCCAGAAGACTTCCGGATTTTTTCTATCAGTGTTTTGCCGCAGGAGGATTATTGCGGCCGCGTCTTTGGGAGTAGCGGGTTTGAAAGACTGCATATTCAAAAAGAGTTATCCACAGATTACACAGATTACACAGATTCATTAGCGAGAGAGTCCGACATCAAAACCCTGTGTTTACCTTGTCTCTTCTCGCTTCTGTGTATTTGTGTAAGTAGCGGGTTCAAAAGACTGCATATTCGAAAAGAGTTATCCCCGGCCTTGCACAAAAGTGACAAGTACGACTGTAGCGCCTCAACAATAAAGAACCGGGAGCGGTAGCGACCGGATGTTACACAGCTAACTAGTTGAATTTGACTCGAGAAGATCTGCATACCTTGAGCGTTGCATCCGGTCGCTACCACTTCCGGTTCTGTAATCGGTTGTGGAGTTCTACATCCCTAGCGATTTTTTGTGCAAAGCCATTATCCACAGATTCACAGCCTTCACAGACTGCAAAACAGAGGCGACTAAGTTGTTTAGTCCGCGTGGTTTGCTTACTTTGAATCTGTGTAGTCTGTGTAATCTGTGGATTTTATCAGGACCATCTGAAGCGTTCGCCGTCGCCGCCGTTCCAGGGATTGCCGCGCATGTGATAGCCGCCCTCTTCCCAGAATCCTGCTCGATCGGTTTCCAAAAACCGAACGCCTTTTATCCATTTCGCAGATTTCCAGGCATAGAGCTGGGGAATTATTAGACGCACTGGGCCACCGTGTTCCGGCGGAATCGGCTGACCATCATGTGACCATGCGAAGAGTGAATCTTCTTTCAAAAAGTATTCGAGAGGAACATTGGTGGTCCAACCGTAATCGTGAGCAAACGCGAGAACGAATTTCGCTTCAGGTTTGATACCAACCAGCTTCGCAATCTCAAGCGTCGACACTCCACCCCAAACGTTATCGAGTCGGGACCAACGAGTGACACAATGAAAGTCGGCATACACTTTCACAGGTGGTAGTTGCATGAATTCATCCAGGGACCATTTCTGCGGCTGCTCGACCAAACCATCTACTTGAAATTCCCACGTAGTGAGATCAATCTCCGGAGTTCCGTGGGCATCAAGCACCGGCCATTTCTTTGTACGCGACTGTCCCGGTGGCATTCGATTCTCACGACGCGTGTCCGGGCTGACTATATCCACGTCGGAGATCTGTTCCGGTTTTCGAGGATCAGTCGTTTGATATTTTGGGTCTTGCAACAGATTATTTAGAAAGCTCATTCAGTTTCGACTAGTGTCTTACGAAATACTTGAGAATCACCGGTCTGGATACCTTCACACCATTTTTCTCACCCGGTATGAAATGAATTTTCCGCGCTGCCGCGATCGTCTTCTGATCAATGTCATCACCCAATCCCTGAACGACTTTTATATTAAGCACTTCACCCGTACCACATAGGACTGCTCTCAAAGTTGTCACGCCCTGAGCGTACTTGCGACGGTCCTCTTTACTGTAGTCGGGTTCCGGTTTCGCCAGAATCGTAGGATGCTTATCGATATCCTTCCCTGTGTAAATCGGAACTGAACACGCATCCTTATCTGGTTGAGACGGTTGTTGAGCGACGGCGAAGAAAGAGAAGGCCAGGGTCAGGGAAAGAAATTTAGTTGTCGCTGCCAAAACGCGTTTCACCGTGTGCTGCTGACTCAATTCGATTTGCGCTTAGCGCTCGACTCAGCTAAAGCCATTAACTCTTCAGGCATCCACTTGCTGAGTGCCTTTTGAGTGGGTTCTTCGATGCCAGCGGTCCGGTCGTGCCATTCGTCGCGATCACCTTCAGGTCCGCGCTCCCGCTCATAGTTCTCGGTCTGTTCTAAGCTGAGCAAGATGCCGGCAATTACTTCCTTCCAATTCTGAGTCTGAATACCTCGTCGTGTAACAGCCAGTCCTGCGGTCCAATCTTCTTCCGGAGCTCGATCGTCCTGCTCGGGAATCGTCACGTTGTGCAGTGGCGGAAATGGTTTTCCTTCGAACTCCTGAAGCAGTTGCTGTCCAAGTTGTTTATATGACGAGTCCGGTTTTTCCTGGCGGAGAGCTTGAGCGCGGCGAAAGAGTTCCGGAACCGTTGGCAGTTCTTCAGCCATAAAATTCGCACCTTGTTTTGCAGTTTAGTTAAGAGCCATACCTTACACGCGCGATATCAGTAGCACAACTGACCGCGTCGGAAACTATCGCTTGCGCGTGCTCAATTCGTGATTCATCATTAGCTCGATGGCCGAACCTATCATCACCTCGCCGACACCAGATATTCCGGAAGATTCTCCAGTTTCAATTTGCCAAATCTGTGGTCGCATAGATCAAGAGCAGCTGCCCGTTTCGGATCTTCCGGAAGGGTTGCGTGAGATTATCAAAGCCAATGCGACCGCCGGTGACTTGGACCGGATCTGTCGCTCGTGTCTGCAATTATTCACGCGCGCTAAAAGACAGATCGACTCTCACGCGGCGATCTTCGAACAAGTAAACTTTGTTCTTCCTACGCCGCTGCGCATGAATGCGGACGACCGCTTCACAGGTCGTGGGGTGACGATGGCTTTTCTCGACTCCGGGTTTTACGCCCATCCCGATCTGATCGAACCAACAAACCGAATCGTCGCTTACCACAGCATATTTGCCAGTGCTGGAGATGAGACCTCGCTTCAAACTACAGATGTCGCGAGTTGGCACGGGATGATGACTTCAGTAGTCGCAGCGGGGAACGGTCACCTTTCTGAGGGCTTGTATCGCGGAATCGCTTCTGAGGCGGAATTGGTCTTGGTAAAAATCGGAAAGAGCGGACACATTCCCGAAGAAAACATTCGGCAGGGTTTAGAGTGGGTCCTCGAGCATCGGAAGGAGTTCAATGTTCGCATCGTAAACATCTCTGCAGGAGGCGACTTTCAACAGACTTATCTCAACAATGCATTGTGTCAAACAGTGGAGCGTGCCGTGAAAGAGGGCGTTGTCGTGGTTTGCGCGGTGGGCAATGCGGGGATGGTTCCCGGTCATCCAGTTTTGCCACCAGCCTCGTCGCCTTCCTCAATCGCAGTTGGCGGTCTCGACGATCAGAATTCGCTGGACCGCGCACGACGAGGCATGTACCGCTCATCGTATGGACCAACGATTGATGGATTACAAAAACCGGAAGTTATTGCTCCGGGAATTTGGGTCGCGGCACCGATACTGCCGCATACGCCAACTGCTGGTGAAGCTGAATTGTTCTCCAAGCTCGACACAGCAGCGGACGAGGAGTTGTCGGAGATCATTGAAGCGCAGCCGGGCATAGACAAGGATCTCGATGAAGCACGAGATCTGCCAACACCACTGCTGCGACAGTTGATCACGATAAAGCTTCGTGAAGGCAACGTGATCACTCAGCACTACAAGATGGTTGATGGCACTTCATTCGCTTCTCCCATCGTAGCTTCAACCGCTGCGTGCATGCTTCAAGCCAATCCCGAGCTCACGCCGCAGCGACTAAAATTGATTCTCATGGAAACCGCAGAGAGGGTTTCCGGGATCGAGGTCGAACGTCAGGGATCGGGAGTGATCGCGCCACGACGAGCCGTGGAAGTGGCGTTGGCAATGCGCGCCAGGTAGCAACCGCCACACAAGGGATGAAGCTAGACAGCCGTGAGAGCTGTGTGACACAATCGCCAAAACAAACAACAAGTTAATAGTTACTGAGAGGAGTTTTTTCGAGTAAATGTCTGAGAACGAAAGTGCCGCTACTGCAGAAGCGCCTGAGGCTGGCGAGACCCCTAAAGCCAGCGTCGAAGAGATTACGTATCACGCTGTAGAAAAGGACGGCGTGGTCACTGCGATCTGGGAAATGCAGGGTCGCAAACACCTACGAACTATCGATCCTCGATCTCGTCAAGGCCAGGACATCCTTCGGCTCTACACCACAGAACATCACGATGAGCCAGCGCCGGCTGAAGCTGGCGAGGCCGCGTCGTCGTGAGGAGCGATCTTCTGAACTGCCTAAAAGCTGCGCGCATCACGCAGCTTTTTTTATGCTCGCACTCCTCACACTACGCGATTTCGCGATTCAGAATTCACGAACGCTTCTAAGTTATCGATGAGCTGGTCAGCCAGTAGTTTTACTGCTTGATCACTGGCCCAGGCGATGTGTGGCGTGATGATTAAGTTGGGCAAACTGGAGGTCAGTAGCACGTTTCCTCCGCGAGGGGGCTCACTAGAGAACACGTCAACTGCGGCGCCGGCAATTACGTTTTCACGGAGTGCTTTCAATAGATCCTCTTCGTTGACAAGGCCGCCCCGGGCAGTGTTGATGAGCAAGGACTCGCGCTTCATGCTTCGCAGCTCCGGCCCCGCAATCAGATTTCTTGTTTCGTGGTTCAATGGACAGTGAAGTGACAAGATGTCGCTTTGGCGCAGGACGTCGTTGAAGGAAACACGATTTTCTCGAACTGTCGCAGCTTGCTTTCGTTCCGCCACCGACACCTCCATGCCAATTGCTCGCGCAAGCTGGCCCACCGCTTTCCCCAACGTTCCATAACCGATAATTCCGAGACGCGCCCCAAAAAGATCTCGAATCGGATGGTCCAAGAGACAGAACTGCTCCGCCTTTTGCCATTCGCCTCGGTTGACGACTTCCCGATAGTTAAAAAGATTGCGGCGCAATGCGAGCATCAACATAAGCACATGCTCTGGAAGCGAACGCGTTGCGTAGTGCCGAACGTTGCACACGGCAATGTTGTGCTGCCGGCAATAGTCGAGATCGATGTTGTCTACCCCGGTGGCGGCGACGGCGATGAGTTTCAGATGTGGGAGCCGGGCTAGGTCAGCAGC
>JBKPAL010000317.1:0-15560 GCA_046726395.1 Acidobacteriota bacterium | reverse complement strand
GTGTCACTCAAGAGGCTTCAGATCAGGCGAAACCCAACCTTTCTTAGCTGCTTCCGATCGCAAAAGCTCTTCGCTGTAATAATCAAAAACCAAACGCGAGTTATTCAATGAGTTGATTACTGCGTTCGCACTTTCCAACAGTGTCTGTGGTCCTTCATTCCGTTTCAGGAACTGTCCAATTAGCTTAAGCCAGAACAGCGTTATCGTCTCATTGTACTTTCCTACGTCTTCTCCCTTATCAGTCAGAAAACGCAGCAAGCCTTCGCGCATCCTGATTAGAGCGTCAGCTTCGTCGCAGTCGTGCAAATACCACAAAGCTACTGTTAGGTGTTCTCCATGAGTGAACGCGTCGCCTGCAGTTAGACAGGTCTCAAATCCTCGGACCACTGCCTCAATTTCGCCTTGGTTGTGATAGTGACTCATCTGCTGATCCTCAAAAGAAAAAGCGAGACGGACCGAGTAACCGATCCGTCTCGCGACTTTCAGAACTGTTTTTTACCTTACTTGGTTGCAGCCTCGCTCGTGCGCACTGTCAAACGCGACTTGTGACGAGCAGCAGCATTTTTGTGGAGCACGCCTTTCTGGACGGCTTTGTCTATGGTGGACACTGTTTGTGGCAACAATTCCTTGACCGTTGCGGCATCCCCGGACGTGAGCGCACTACGAAGATTCTTGATGGCAGTCCGGACACGCGTTCGGTTACTGCGATTGATCTTCCGCCGTCTTTCGTTCTGTCGGACGCGCTTCTCAGCTGACTTGTGATTTGGCATCAAAAACTCCAGTAATTTCTATTCTCTATTTCCCGGTTGCGAACACAGTCGTGCGCGCAAGTGACGGAGTATAGGGATCGGACCAAACGGAGTCAAGCCGCCAAAATCACCCCAAAAAAGTTCTGATTTGCTTCTGATCTATAGCCGCGTTGACAGCCTCGCAAATGCTGTAGTAGCGTCAGCCTACTCAAAGTATGCAACCACTCAGTAACCAATCTCACGCCTGCACCCTAACAATTTATTCCCTGGAAAGAGAGCGTTCCTGCTTTTGAAAAGAATTGAGCTTCCTCCCCGGGGCTTGGAAACACTTTTCGGCGTTCACGACCAGAACATTAAGTATCTGGAGTCGCTCCTGGATGTTCGCATTGACGCCCGCGGTCAGGATGTTTCCATAGACGGTGACCCGAAAGATGTTGAGACCGCTGAACGGATTCTCGAAGACTTTGCGGACCTGTTCAAAGAAGGTGGACAGTTTACTGATAAGGAGTTGCGCGAAGCCTTTGCTCAGATCGCCGAAGATCGGGCCCTCAGTCTGCGCGACTATTTCACTAAGGCTCGCTTCAATCCCGCAGGAAAGAAACAGGTCGCGCCGAAATCTGCCAATCAGCGTCGTTACATTCAGGCGATCCAGGAAAGAGATGTGGTGTTTGGTATCGGCGTAGCGGGAACTGGCAAGACTTATCTTGCGGTAGCCATGGCGGTCCAGGCGTTGATGCAGAAACAAGTCAATCGCATCGTGCTGGCCCGTCCCGCAGTTGAAGCTGGAGAAAAGTTGGGATTCCTGCCCGGCGATCTTCAAGACAAAGTTGATCCCTATCTGAGACCGTTGTACGACGCGTTGTTTGATTTGATCGACTATGAGCGTGTTACGAGGCTACTTGAGAAGCGAGTGATCGAAGTCGCTCCCCTCGCCTTCATGCGCGGACGAACGCTATCTGACGCATTCATCATTCTTGACGAAGCTCAAAACACGACTAGCGAACAAATGAAGATGTTTCTCACGCGCATCGGCTTTGGCTCAAAGGCCGTGATCACTGGCGACGTCACGCAGGTGGACTTACCGGCGGGTAAACGAAGCGGACTGATTGAAGCCGAGCGAGTTCTTTCACAGCTGGATGGAATTGAATTCATCTACTTCACTGATAAAGATGTCGTGCGTCATAAACTCGTGCAAATGATCATTCGGGCCTACGAAGAACACACCAAGAAGGCGCACATCTAAATCTCGATCGCTGACTTGAAGCGAATCATGATCGAAGTCCTCAACCGCCAGCGCAAAGTACCCATTGATGCAGAGCGATGGATTCACTTCACTACGAAAGCACTGAAGGTCGTGCCTTCTGAGGGCGCGGGTGTGACGATTGCTTTCGTTTCGGACCGTACGATGAAGCAGCTCAACCAGAACTGGCGGGGAAAACGGTCGACCACTGACGTACTCTCCTTCCCCGCCGAGCAGAGCAAGTTTGAGCGAGAGGAAGGTGCGACTCTCGGAGATATCGCCATCTCTGTTGAACGTGCTACGAAGCAAGCAAGAGAGAACAAGTTGAAACTAGACACAGAGATCTCACAGCTAATTCTCCACGGCCTCCTACATTTATGCGGCTATGACCACGAAACTGATAACGGCGAGATGAATCGACTTGAATTGTGCCTGAGACGGCGTCTTCATATCTAGACAACCCGAAATTGACGTAGCAAGTTACTGAACACTAACGAGTTTGTTTCAATCTTCACTAGCAGAGAACCATTGCTTTACACCTCATGCAATTTGAGATTTACTATTCTCGATAATGCAAATCGAATTTGCGCTCGCTGGTCTACTCCTCGTCGTACTGTCATTGCTCGCCACGGTTGACATGGCATTTGGCCAATTGAGTGATGTTGGCTTGCGGCGGCTGATAACCGAAGCGGAGGAGAAAGAAAAACGCCGCACCGCCGGCTTTCTGAAACAGGTTCTCGAAAACCGTCCGCGCTTTAGCTTTGCCATCTCAGCGACAATTCAAATCCTACTCGTTGTAGTCGCTGTTCTTGTCACTTCAATTTCCCTGGAACTGTTCGATGATCGTCGCTTCGTCCTATTCGGGTTATTTGCCGGTCTCATTCTCGCGGGCATTTTTCGCCAGCTGATCCCCCTCTTCATTTCAACTCACGATCCCGAAGGAACATTGCTCTTCCTGTTGCCGCTCATTCGTCCTTACGTCCCCCTGATGGCCTTCGCAGCCGATCCTTTCCACCGTCTGTTCGATCGCACCAGACGGAAAGAGCAGGTCCTGGAAAACGGTGAGGAGGAACCAGATGAGGACAGCGGCGACGACATCCAGGCACTAATCGAAGTGGGCGAAGCCGAAGGCATCCTCGAGGAGGAAGAGGGTGAGTTGATCCATTCCATCCTTGAGTTTGGTGATACACACGTTAGCGAAGTGATGACTCCGCGACCTGATATTGTCGCTGTACCTGTCAACTCGACAATAAAAGAAGCTCGCGAGGTAATGATTGAATCGAAGTACTCCAGACTCCCGGTATTTAGAGATCAGATCGACAACGTGGAAGGGATGATTTATGTGCGCGATCTGCTGGAGTGTTGGCCCAACGGAAAGGAAGACGAACCGATAACTTCATTGGTCCGCCCTGTCTACTTTGTCCCGGAAACCAAACCTGTCGCAGAACTACTCGAGGAGATGCAGAAAGCCCATGCACATCTCGCGATGGTCATCGATGAGTACGGTGGCGTATCGGGATTGGTGACTGTAGAAGACATTCTCGAAGAGATAGTCGGGGAAATCGAAGACGAAGACATTGGCGGCGAGGAGTTGAAGGAGATAGTTGAAGCCTGCGAAGGATGTTACGAGGTACAGGGCTCGACAGAGATCGGAAAGATCGAGCGGTTGTTCGATCTGGAGATTGAGGCGGACGACTTCACCACAATCGCTGGACTAGTTATCAATGAATCCGGAAAAGTGCCGCGACCAGGTGAGCATCTTACTTTTCGAGGTTTGGAAGTGCAGGTGCTGGAGGCCGACGAGCGGCGCATCAGTCGCTTGCTACTGAAGCGTGCAGAGACAGGAAACGGGAACGAAGCAAGACAAGCCGAGCAATAACTCAACCACCGGTACTAAATCCAAAAATCGAATAGAGCACAACGTATGGCTAAGAAGAAGAGCAGATTCCTTAGCGGACGCAAGATTGATCCAGCCCCAATAACTTCAAACACCTCTGTTCCGGATCTCATCGACGAAGCCTTTCTCGCCTACAACGCAGCTCGGTTGCGAGAGGCTTGTCAGCTGTTTACCAGAAAGATGCTTGAGCCTGAGGTTACGGTAGGCGTTTCGCTTACGGGCGCTCTTACCCCGGGTGGACTTGGCATTTCTTCCCTGATCCCGCTTATCAAAGCAGGCTTCGTCGATTGGATTATTTCTACCGGGGCCAATCTTTATCACGACACACACTTTGGCATCGGACTATCGATGCACCAGGGGAATGCGCAGACATCGGATATAGTGCTGCGCGATGAAGAAGTGGTCCGCATTTACGATATCTTCTTCGACTACTCCGTTCTTCTTGATACAGATGCTTTCTTTCGCCGGATCATCGAAGGCGAGGAATTTCAACGTCCGATGTCGACGGCTGAGTTTCATTATTTATGCGGGCGCTACGTCCATGAGTGCGAACGAAAGCTCGGTTTGAAGGACAAATCCCTGCTTGCAGTGGCCTACGAGTATGCCGTTCCAATTTACACGTCATCTCCTGGCGACTCTTCCATTGGGATGAACGTCGCAGCAAAAGCACTTCAAGGAAACAAACTCGCATTTGATCCTTCGTTGGATGTGAACGAGACAGCAGCGATCGTTCTCGCAGCGAAACGAAATATCGTGCAGAACGAATCCAAAGGTTCGAAGAAGCGTCAAGGTCAGTCAGCAGTTTTTATTCTTGGTGGTGGTTCACCGAAAAATTTCTTGCTGCAGACGGAACCACAGATACAGGAGGTCCTCGGAATTGATGAACGTGGTCACGATTATTTCTTGCAGGTCACTGATGCGCGACCTGACACCGGTGGTCTTTCAGGCGCTACCCCTGGTGAAGCAGTTTCATGGGGCAAGGTGGATCCCGATCGTCTTCCCGATGCTGTAGTTTGCTATGTGGATTCTACTGTGGCGCTTCCGTTGATTACGGCTTATGCTTTAGCAAGGCACGAGCCCCGTAAGCCGAAACGACTTTACGAGCGGCGTGAAGAGTTTATGAAGTTGTTGGTAAGTGAATACAAGAAATCGAAGCGACGATAAATGAAATTCATTTCCGAGAACTGAAGAGAGCGAGCAAAGCTTCATGGGCGAGAACTTAGCAACTCCGGCTGCAATACCGCGATCGAATTACGATTGCCGAAAGTGTCCTGCGTATTGCTGCTCCATTTATGATCGCGTCCAAGTCACATTGCGCGACATAAAGCGATTGGCGCGACATTTCGGTCTAACGCCAGAGGCGGCTGCTCAGCGCTTCACGAAGCTCTACGGCGCAAAGGAAAGGGTGCTACGCCGCAGCTACGATCCTATATTCGGGCAATCATGTACGTTTCTGAACAAGGAAACGCGGCAGTGCACGATCTATCACGCGCGTCCCCTTGTCTGCCGTGAGTTTCCCACTACGGCGCGTTGCGCTTACTACGACTTGTTAAGGTTCGAACGTCGCCAACAAGATGATCCTGACGTTCTGCCCCTGGTAAAGATCACTTTTAAGAATGGGAAGAAATAAATTTGAAGTGAGGTAGTGTTATGCAGGAGTTTCTCTCGAAAATGGTTGGCCGGAAGATTGATGTATTCTGCGGCGGCTCATCAAGTCTCCGCGGCGAGGTAATCAGAGTTGACGAAGGCGTGCTGCATCTTAAGGACAGCGAGCAGAAGCTTTGCTTTGTGGCAATCGACAAAATAGTAGTGGTGTGGGAAGCACGCGACGATGAACATCGAGCCGGCTTTGTTCCGACCGTTTTGAATAACAGATAGAACACACTGCTGAAGAAAACGAGAACGCCGTCGCTTGTTATTTCAAGCGACGGCGTTCTTATGTTGGAGGATCCGAGCTATTCAGACATTACGGTAGCCGGCACTTTGCGAAAACCGTCCAGGCGCGACAACCAGTATTCGTTGAACGGCGAATAGATGACGCCATGGTGCCGGGACGCATGATAGAAACCTCGTTCATCCGCAACAATGCCAACATGAGCGAGATTCCTAAAGAAGACCAGGGTGCCGAATTTGTACTTCTCATTTTCTGCCGGTGGCTCAAATCGCGCCCAAAGTCTACGCGCACTGGCACGTTCGAAATCGATCCCTGCTGAATGAAAGATACTCCAGACAAGTCCGGAACAATCGTACGCAGAAGGTCCAGTTGCTCCCCATCGATAGCGCGCACCCAATCTCTCGTCAATTGCTGCCGAGATGAGTCGTTGAAAACTGAATGTCGAACTGGAATTAGTGGGAAGAATTTTACGGGCTCTAATGTCTTCAGGAGCCGCCATCCCGATGACGAGCTCGTCTCCCAAAAGCGCTGGATCGTTTGTTTCAACTCTCGGGGGCAGCTGGGTAATGCGAGCTCGGGTCTCGCCCGTTTGCGCAACTGCCGTAACTGACATGCTGAGGGTGAAACAGGCGACTAGAGCATAGGGGAATAGTTTAATAGAAAACATTAAGGGGACTAATTCTCCTTTTAGTTTGTAACTAGCTGTTCGGGATTGCTAAGTGAGGAGGGCACTGCTTGAGCCGATTGTGATTTTACGAGGCGTATGTAGTGCTCACAAGAACCAATGTGACTGTTTCGTGATGAACCAATTTCACCTCTAGTAGGCGAACCAAAAGAATTCAAGAGTTGGTCACAGCTTGAGTGCGATATCCTGTGGAAAACTCGAAGGTGTTTTGGTACACAACAGTTTCCGGTCATTCTGAGTGAGCCAACTCTACTGAGTCTGTAGCCCGACGGCGACAAATAGTCGCTTACATCGAGCTAATCAGTATTGTTCTCGCACGTGCATATAGAGATTTAGTGCGAATAGCAACGTGAGTGCGATCGTCATGGGGCTACTCCCTGATTCTTTTGGACTGTTATGAAAGGTAGATATGTCCAATCGCTCGTAGCTCCCGAGAAACAGGTGGATGTTTCGTCAACTCACTTGCCCGGCGGCGTGATAGTTCAATCCAACGGTAATGATCTTTTGCAGCAACTGGTCGTAAGGAACACCAGAATGTTCCGCAGAATCCGCGAAGTCTTCGTTATGGGCTATCTGCGGGTTTGGGTTAGCTTCCAAAAGGTAGAACTGGCCTTCGTCAGTAAGCCGATAATCGAGCCTCGCATAGCCGTTGAGGAAAAGGTAGCGGTAGATACGTTTTGAAAGTCGTTCGAGCGTCTTATGCTGTTCAGGCGTGAGATCAGCCGCCTTGGTTTTAAGACCCACTCGTTCCTGATACGCAGGATCCCACTTCACCTTAAGAGTCGCGATGTTCTCAGTTCCCTCCGGCAGCTTCTCCATCACCAGCTCCCACGGAGCGTAGGTTTGAATGTTTTGATTGCCGATCAGTCCCACATAGATCTCTCGCCCTTTGATGTATTGCTCTGCGATGGCAGCCGTCTTGTTCTGCCGGTGAATAAACTCAACGCGCTGCTGGAGCTTCTCGTCATCATGCACAATCGACGCCTGTGCGATACCGACAGACCCTTCTTCGCTAATCGACTTCACCAATAAAGGAAACTTGAGGCGTTTGGGCCGACGTACTTTCCTGTTCATAGGAAAGACTGCGAAGTTCGGAACCTGGATCCGGTGGTAAGCCAGAATCATCTTCGTAAGCGCTTTGTCGTGGGCCAGCGTCAATCCGCGCGGGTTGCAGCCGGTGTAAGCCTGCTTCATCAGTTCCAGATAACTGACTACATGCTGATCGTAAAGAGGATAACCGTGGAACTCTTCAAGCAAGTTGAAGGCTATGTGAGGCTTGTGCTCCATCAGCGCATCGCCGATCACGTTTAGTTGGTTGTAAAGACCTATCGGAAAGACTTCGTGGCCCATTTTTGTGAGCGTCGAGATCACATCGAACTCGGTCTTCACTTCGATTTTGTCTTTTTCGCTCAGACCGTCCAAAGACTCGGGAGGCACGAGGTCTTTATGCACTAGTACGATGATTCGCAGCTTCTTCTTAGGCTCGAACGTCATATACCGTCACACCGCAATGCGATGATAACCCGAATGAAGCACGTTCATGACTTGAACTGTTAGAACAATCATTACACGCCGACGTGCCTCTCGCTTTGGAGTTACAACGCGCAAACGCAATTCGTTACAGCGATCGATCATGTTTTGCAGCACATGATCGATCGTGTACTGATGCACTCCCGTTCCTTCGGCAACTATTTGTCGAACTTCACGACGCACACTGCGAATGAAACTGGCAGCGCTTTGACGATTCTTGTATCGGGGATCATCGGAAAAGATGCGACTAAGGTCTCGATCATAAACGGCCGGCCATTCGAAATCGTAACGCTCTCGCTTACGACGGTAATGTTCGCGCAAGGTAGTCCTGATTGCTGAAAGTGGTTCGACTTTTGTGCGCAGGCGATTTCTCGGTCGCGTACCAGCCAGATCGGTCATCACTTCGTCTATGTATTCCAACTTACGTAAGGCTGGCCAACCTTTATAACGTCGTCGCCAGCGCGAACGTGGGCTTAACCAAACTGCGAATGTCTCTGCGAAATCTTCGGCAGGGTGCGCTTGCGCGTACCAGGCGCGAAGATGAAGCACATAGTTGCGACTCTTTGGCTTTGGTTTATAGAAGTCAGGATACGTTTGAGCGAAAGATCCGAAAAGTTCGCGCCACCTTCTGCGAAAGTGAAGACGAAAGGCAGTGTCGAGCGCGTGGCCGGCTTCGTGACGAAGAATACGCAAACATTCGCTGTCGGTCCCACCCTCTACTTCGAGCATCTGCTTCCGCTCAAGCTTAATCAAGCGTGGATGGGCCAGGTAGAACGGTATGGCAATGCCGGGAACGCCGTCGGGTGAGAACCACTCCTCAGAAAGCCACACATGGGGCTTGAAACGAATCCCTCGCGCGTTGAGCTCTTCATACAATCGAATGATGTGAGGTTCCAGGAACGAGCCTTTGATCTTTATGTCTAAATCGCATATCCGCATGTTGAGCAGGTGCTCATCGGATAATCGATGCCAGGGGACTCGGTAGCTCACGCAGTAGGGGTCTCCATCTCGTTAGAGGTGTGATGGAGCCAGCGCTTGGTCAGCAAAACAGGTGAGAGTGGTACGAATTCTTGAAGACTTCGGGCTACGGACATTCCAAGTTATCGATGGGACCAGGATGAAGGAGCAACGCCATTGTAGCGACGTCAGTATCTGTGCGCTAGCGAGAACACATCGGTGTAGTCGTACACGTAGGTCCACGTCTCCAGGCTAGCTTCCCGGCATCACGCCAGTCTTCAAATAAGACGACGGACACGGGTTTTCGACTACACAGTTCGAGCACAGCGGGTTCCTTGCCTTACAGATCTTTCGTCCATGGGCAATCAGCAGGTGCGGGAAGATCACCCAGTCTTTCTTCGGAACCAGCTCTATCAGGTTCTTCTCGATCTTTTCTGGTTGCTTCTCTTGTGTCAGTCCGAGCCTCCGACTAAGTCTTGTCACGTGCGTATCGACAACTACGCCGGATGCAACTCCGAATGCATTACCCATGACCACGTTCGCCGTCTTACGGGCCACGCCTGGTAGCTCGAGCAGTTGTTCAATTGTATGAGGCACCTGACCCTTGTACTCGTCCACTAGAACCTTTGCTGTCCCTTGGATTGACTTAGCTTTGTTGCGAAAGAAACCGGTAGTCCTGATGTCTTCTTGTAGCTCTTCAGGTGCAACCTTCACATAGTCAGCCGGCTTACGATATTTGCGGAAGAGATCAGCCGTCACCATGTTCACGCGCTCGTCAGTGCATTGTGCTGACAGGATAGTTGCAATCAACAGTTCAAAAGGGTTCGAGTAATTCAGTGAGCAGGTCGCGTCCGGGTACTCGCGCTTCAGCAATCGAATGATCTGCTGTGTTCTTTTCTTTAATTCCGCTTCAGACAAGGCTTGTCCTCACATGAACTGTACGGATGAACTCCATGAGCGCTTATTGACTGACAATCTCACCCTTTATTGGGGAATAATCTTTTCTTACTTCGGTTCTGTCGCTTTGTTTGATTTTGATCTCTTTGAAAAAGACTTTCATTGTGCTATCGGGCTTGGGAAAGTCGGTTTCTTGAAGTTGATAATGAAGATGTGGTTCGTCTGAATTTCCCGAGTTTCCGCAAAGTCCAATCGTTTGACCTTGTTTCACCTTTTGACCAACCCGAACCAAGGTGCTTTGAAATTTGAGATGTGCGAACAATGAGACCTCTCCGTTAGCATGAATTCAATTCGGACTCAAGATAACGGGAATCAGCGGCGACCGTGAGCTATCTTCACTGCCTCCGGCAAACTGCGAAGGCGCAACATCGCAACAACTCCGAGAAATGGTCCGGGAGCGAGAACTGCAAACGCATACCGCCATCCAAAACGATCCACTAGCCGCGGGATGAGCTCGATCGATACGGTCGTCAACAAAAACCCGAGGCAAGTCTGAATCGTCAATGCTGTACCAATGTATTGCGGATCGCCGAGTTCCGTAATACACGTGGAGAATTGGGCTGAGTCAGCCACCACGCTAGCTCCCCAGACAGCAGCGATCACGAGCAACCAAACAGGATGAGCACCAAAAAGAGCTCCGACAATCAAACAGCAGCTGCCGCTGATTGCCATGGCCCACGACGTCACCGTTGTTCTTCCTATGCGATCAGCCAGCAATCCTGCTGACACACAGCCGATAGCTCCGCACCCAATAACTAAAAACGATGCTAGCTCAGCGACAGAACTCATCTTCGCTTCAGCGCCAAGGCTGGCTCTGATCATCACGGGCGTCCATGCCCACATCGCATAGAGTTCCCACATGTGCCCAAAGTAACCAAAGCTCGCGAGTCTGACGCCACGATTCCTAAAGACTTTCACTACCTGCGTCCAGTCGAATTTGGCGGGAGGCAATGCGTAGGGACCATCTTCGACGAACAGCAGCACAATTGCGCCACCCAGCACTGCCAAGAGCGAAACGAAGAGGACGTTCATCCGCCAGTTACTGCTGCCAATGCTATTCACCAGATACGGAGAAGCTTTGCCGAGCGTTAACGCACCTACGAGCACGCCGAGCGCCATCCCTCGCGATCGACGAAACCACGTGGCCATGATCTTCATTCCCGGGGGGTAAACACCGGCGAGGAACATCCCGGTAAGGAACCTCAGCGCGATTGCGATGCCGGCACCGCGCGCGTATGAGGCAAACGCCGCATTGGCGATAGCGCCGGCCAGGGCCGACAGCGCGAAGAGATGGCGAACGTTGATGATGTCAGGGAGATTTAAGACAGCGCTGAGCAAAGTGCCGGCGACAAAACCGAGTTGGACTGCAATCGTGAGCCACCCAGCGGTCGAATCCGAAAGCTGCCATTCCGAACGCAATGCGGGAATCACAGCTGAGCCACTGAACCAGAGCGACATGGCGAGAAGTTCCGCCACAGATAACAAAGCGAGAATACGCCAACGTCCGGATGGCGGTGCGTCTGTCGCTACGGAGGTGAAGGTCATTGGCCGGTCAGCATACTACAAATCAAAACGGCCGGTTCTGCAACCGGCCGTTTCAAGTGTCTCCTTTGACTCGGCGATTATGCCACTGCTTCCTCCGCACCTGGCTTGGTCTCGGTGACGGATTGCGAGCTCAACTTCTTGGTTCGCTTGTTTTCATACATGGCTTCGTCGGCGATCGCGAGCAGGTCTTCAATGGTTTGGTACTCGTCCTCGACGAGCTGCGCTACGCCGATGCTGATTGAAAGTTCGTACGGAATCACTTTGAGAAGGTTGAAGTCATGGAACTTTCGCTGCAAGCGAGTGATCAGTCCATTCACTCCGCTATCGGGATCGACCGCAGCCAGCACCGTAAACTCATCACCCCCGATGCGCCCTAAGACATCTGACGAGCGAAACGTTTCTTTGAATAACTCCGCGGTCTTGATCAATGCTCGATCACCTTCTTTGTGGCCTAAAGAGTCATTGATTGCCTTGAGACCGTCGAGATCGGCGTAGAGGATCACTAGTCCCTTATCAGATCGATGAACAGAAGCGAGGTGCTGTTCAGCAAACGCCATGAAGCCACGGCGGTTGTAAAGGCCCGTAAGCTCGTCAATTAATGAAAGGGTTTGAATGGCTGCCTCGGCTCGTTTGCGTTCTGTTATGTCCTGGATCTGAAAGATGAAGTGCAGCGGTTCACCTTGCGCGTCGCAAACCAGCGCAGCACTTGCGTGGGTCCAAACATCGTGGCCCAGCTTGTGTATGAAGCGTTTATCTGATTGGAAGGTAAAAATCTCACCGGCAAGCATCCGATAGATCTCGGCTAACTCATGACCCAGATTATCCGGATTGGTCAGCGACTGAAAATCGGTAGCCAGCATCTCTTCTTCTGGATAGCCCAGCAGTTCGCACAAGGACCAGTTGACTCGCAACCAGCGACCTTCAGGCGAAACGAGGGCCATGCCGATCACGGCATAATCAAAGGCCGTACGGAAGTGCGCCTCACTTTCTTCCAGTGCTGCAGAGATGCGCGCCTGCTCTGCCAGGTGCCGGTTCAGTTCTTCCACGTGCAGCCTCGCCTGTTCGGCTTGGGATGCGGAGGCTTCAATGTTGCTGAGGTACGTGTGATACGTGAAATAGACAACTGCGATTATCGGAGTAGTGGCAAGAAATGCAAGCGTGCCGAGTTCATCGATTAGACGCGCCACTATCCCTGCACCGAAAGCCCCCGCAAGGTATGTGATCGAAGTCCAGAGGAAGTTACTATGCCAGGTACGCCATAATCCTTCGCCGAGCTTCAGTCCAACACTCACTGCAATCAGGCCTGAATTGCAGATGTACTGGACCAGTGCCATCACTGAAATCGCGACGATCAGATCTACCGAGAAGTGTGAGTGCAGACTGCTGATGTCGCCGACTAAGAGCTGCACGGCCATCCAGGTCGTAAACGTTGACAGCCCCATCACTCCCGCATTGAATCCGCGTACAACAAATCTTCTGCTGAAGTGAATTGAAGAAACGAAGGCTTCGACGGTGGCCAACAAAACTGCGGCCTCACCACCGAACATAACCATCGTCAGAAAGACAAACGTGTCCGAGACCGAGATTCGACCTCTAGCTCGCGGCACGCTGATGGTGATTCGGGAACCGATGAGAATCGTGGTTAATGAAATAACCACGAACTTAACATCAAGCTTCGCCACAGGCAGCCGATAGGCGCACACAGCGAACACGGCCGCCCCCAGCAGAGTGACGGTCCACAGATACCAGTTTCTGATACTCTGTTTGTCCACTAAGTCGTTAACCTAACTGCACGTGACTCGCACTGAGCACGGGCGGCATTCAACGTGCAACTGATATTCCCCGGTATCGTCTATAAAGCAGCCGTCAGATTCCGGCAGTTTCGTCAACTAAATCCCGAGAAACAAAGAGCATCGGTCAACTTAGTCAGTCAGATTGAAGTGGGGCTCTCAATTTGACAGGCAGGCAAGTGTGTCTACGGACCCCCGTAGTTTTCTGAGGAATTTTTTAGAAGCCGATCACTTTCGCATCCATTAGCGCTTTGATCATTCTCAGACAATCGACCTCACTAAAGGGACAGATTGACAGGATGGATTCGAGGTCCCATTCACCGTTAATTCTTGATAACACAAACGCTTCCCGTGGGCCAAGTACTTGCTGCGTCAGTCCATCGGTGGACATGATGATTTGAGGCACTGATTTCGGCGACAATTCGGTGTAGAACTTCTTTATGAATTGCGCCTCAGCCTGGGCCAGCAGGGATTGAGCTTCAGGGTTCTTCGCGCCCTTATCAAGTATCTGGTGAATCAGTTTCAATGCCTGTTCTGGATTTTCATCCTTCAATTCGCGGCGAGCCAGCCAGATTAGTTCCGACGGATCCTCCGGCAAGTCTGGCAGTTTCGTGAACCCGTCAGACGCCTTTGCTTTCTCTTCAACAACTCTCGCTATGCCATTGCTTACCAAGTCGAAGAGCTTTGCATAGATGTTGAAAGAAGAGTCGTGCATGTTGTAGCAAATCTCGGCTACGGTCATGCGCTTCTCAATGAAGTAGAGGATCTGTCGCACTTCCTTACTCACACTGAGGGACGCGGTCCATCCAGCTGCCAGCTCCAATACCGCCCGGTCCGAAGGAATGAGCGTTTTGTAGCGGTCGAGCTCGTCCACTCGATAGATGCCTTCCATGATGATAGTGGTTGGATCTACCTCAATGCGGATCAGATCGGGCGGGAGTGGGTCCGAGTCGAATAACTCAAAGTGCGCGTCTTCCCAGATGAAGAGGTCGTAGATGATGTCGAGCGTCCGGATGCGCAGGATTTCCAGAACTGAAGGTGACGTGAGGAAGCCTTTGGCTACGAGAATCTCGCCCAGCTTGCCACCCTTGCTGCGCTGCTCTTCCATCGCGAGCTGAAGCTGAGTTTCGTTGAGCTTGCCGTAGTGGAGCAGAACCTGGCCGAGGTACTCCTTGGGGTCGTTGGTATTCGCGCCGACGACGAGGCCGTTGTGGAAATAGATCTCCTTAACGAGCTTGCCGCGGCTAAATTTCAAGGTGCCGGTCTTACGGCCTGCTGCAAGGAACTGCAACAGATCGGGCACACTCATTGTGGCCAGCGTACCGTGAATCGCCATTTACGAATCAATCATCCCGTCTAACCTGGGTCATCTGCTGAGTCATCGGAGAGGCAGACAAGTGGGTGTCTGGCTGGGCAAGCTGGGAGACTTACTGTTTGCATTACGCACGCGGTAGAGATTACATGCGATGTGAAGCGTGATTCAAGTATTTAATTTTTCTGAACTCAGCAACGCAATCGTTCGGGTAATCGTCGGATCGGTAGTAATACGGAAAAGTGAATGTCGACAACTAACAAGTGAGACCGGCACGCTGGGAATCGTGCCGGTCTCCTACGCCACGCCACCCACGATAACGTGGCGCTTTCCCGCAGCACATCCGTTCCCCTCAACGGATGTGGCTGCGGACGAAGATGCCCGCTTGGCCAATTCGCGCACCCTCGATCTTTGGTTAGTTGGGCGCCGGTGAGAGCGCCAGAAAAGCGACTCGATGAATTTAACTACCTGCGTGTTCTTCGACGAATGGGCGACCGCTCTTTTAGCAGGTCTTTGTGCCTGGACTCGATAACGTATGCGAGGCCTTGATAACTCATACCAAGTAGAGCTGCCGCTCGCGTTACGCTGCCACTTACTTTAGCCAGCGCCTGACTGATCAAGGCTCCTTCATAGCGGAGTACTTCGGCTTGCAGATCGCATGGCTTGTTCTCTAAGTGGTTATCACTGGTTCGTTCTTCTGGTTCACCGCGCACCTTCACCAACACTCTTCGAGCAGCAGAGTTCAGGCGCAACAAAATGTCCTGGCTTTGGGAATTGGACAACCACTCGCTGGCCCGGTTGTATGCGGCTTGTAAAGTTTCGCCAGGAAGATGGTCCAACTCTTCGATGAGTGTGAGGGCACCGAGTCCGGCTTTGTTAAGAGCGCCGACTTGATGTGCAACTTCGATTGCTCGTTGAAAAGTAAACTGGGCTTGTTCGGTGCGATCTAATCTGGCGAGCGCTATCCCATGAGTAATGAGCGCATCAGCAAGAAGGCATTGATG
>JBKPAL010000316.1:0-7987 GCA_046726395.1 Acidobacteriota bacterium | reverse complement strand
TCTAAGTATTTCAGCACCGACGTGAGAAAGCAGGCAGAGGCAAGCGCACTTGCCGACATAGTTAGTGAATCTACATCCGAAGAGCTTTATCGACGGTTGTACGCAGATTACGAACATCGAGCAAGCTTTGAAGCTCGTTTGGTCAAGGCAGCGGACATTATCGATCTGCTGGTCCAAACGCTGGCGATGGAACGAGCAGGCGCACGTGGCTTGGATGAATTTTGGCAAGTGGCTGAGACTGCCGACTTCAATCTAGAAGGAGAGGCTCAAGTCGCAGTCAACGAAATGCTGCAGACGCTTTTGTTGGCGCGACCCGAGGCTCGGAATTGATTTCAGGAATGGAGATGCTACCGAATCTCTCTGACATGCTGACGCCTGGCAACATTGTGCTGGGTGTCTTGATTTTTATAGTTACCTTTTCGGTAAGTCTTGGCGTAGTTGCGTTGATTCTAATCAAGCTGCCGGCAACATATTTTACCGAGGGCCATCCGCGCGAGTTATGGACCGACAAGCATACCGTTGTGCGGATGGCCGGAATAATTGGCAAAAACATTCTCGGTTTACTGTTGGTAGCAGTCGGAATCGTAATGTCTTTACCAGGGGTGCCCGGACAAGGATTACTGACGATCCTTCTCGGAGTGATGCTTCTCGACTTTCCCGGTAAGCGACGGCTTGAGTACAGACTAATCAGTCGTCCGAGTGTGCTTAATGCCGTCAATCGATTGCGACACAGATTTGGCAGACCATCTTTAGTGCTTGAATAAGTCTTGACCGCGTCGGAATATAAGGTAATTGACAAGCAAAAAGCTGTTTGTTAGGTTGAACCACTTTATTATTTGACGACATGTGGCGCCGTACTGTGTGGTGCCGAAAGCACTTATTGATGCTTGATTCATCTTCGGCCAAACCGTGGCCCCTACGACTGCCCCTTGCGCTTCTCATCTTCGCCGCCCTCGTGTTGATGTCTGGGTGCGGTCTCTTCGGTGCCAGTAAGAAAGTTCAAGTCCCACAACTTCTCAGCCCACTCGCTGAAGCAAACAAGTCACAGTTGTTCGGAGAGATAAACCGGTTGTCTGCTTTGCAGTCCATACACGGACGAGTAGACATTCAGTTTGAAGATACGTCTTTCGCTGATGCGGGAATCGCGGAGAAATACAAGCAAGCTGACGGCACAGTCACGCTGCAGAGGCCGGGTAAGGTCTACTTGATCGTGCAGGTTCCTTTTATCGCGAAGGACATAGCGCAGATGACATCAGACGGCGAACATTTTCGAGTAGCCGTGTTGCAAGGGGACGACAAATATCGTCGGTTCGTGAAGGGAACGAATAGTGCCGTCTATGACAAGCTCGAACTCAACGGGAGCTCTGCTTCAGACAAGCAAGACAAGAAGAAGATGGGTGAAAAGGAAGCGGTAAGTGCACTTTCAAACTTGAGGCCGCAACACCTGACAGATGCCTTAATGCTTGGCCCAATTGATACCAGCGGCCAGCACTTCTATTCACAGAGCGAGTTTTATCTTGAAGAGGATGACACTCGAGTCCGAGCGAAAAAGGGTATTCGCATTGTGCGCGGCTACTATCTGTTAGAAGAGCTCACGCAGCCTAATAGTATTGACACTCGCCTGCGAAGACGTTTCTGGTTTGATCGAGTTGGAGGAATTCGTCTGGCTCGACTACAAACTTTTGATGAACGTGGATTGCTAACAACAGATGTCGCGTATCGTGAGGAAAAGCCTTTCGGAGACGCCGGTCAAATCAGGTTGCCGACGATCGTTGAGATCACGAGGCCTCATGATCGTTACAAGTTGAGCATAACTTACCAGGCGCCCGCCTCAGTTGAGCTTAACCGTGAGTACCGACCAGAAGCGTTTGTTCTCGAGAACAGATGGCAACTGCCTGAAGTCGATCTCGATGCTCGCCAAACCAAGCGAGTCACCAGCAATCAATAGCCAATTTATCGCTGCTAGATATTGCCTTCCGGATTAGTTAACATCGCACATTCAGTTTTGCGAAACTAGTACGACCCATGTACTAGGACCGCTATCTTGTAACCAGCGAAGACCACCTTATCGATGCGAACGATCTTAAACGCAGAAGACTTGGTAAAGACCTACCGTGTAGGGAAAGTGGATGTGCCCGCGTTGCGCGGCGTTTCGCTGCAGGTTGAAGAAGGAGAATTTGTCGCCATCATGGGCCCCTCCGGCTGCGGCAAGTCCACGATGCTCCACCTACTTGGTGGGTTGTTGACGCCGACAAGTGGCAGAATAGTAATCGATGGAGAAGACCTGACCGCTGCTTCCGATGCTAAGAGAACAGACATTCGCCGGCGCAAAATCGGCTTTGTGTTCCAACGTTTCAACCTCTTTCCCACGTTAACCGCGGAAGGAAACCTGCGGCTGGCGGAGCGTATTCACGGAAATGGGGGAGAAGATCCGGCCCGCAGAAGAGAAGTCTTGCGTCTTCTTGGGCTGGAAGATAAACTCCATCATAAGCCGCTTGAGCTCTCAGGCGGTGAACAACAGCGAGTAGCATTGGCCCGCGCAGTGGTAACCCGACCAGCAATTGTCCTGGCCGATGAACCCACCGGAAATCTTGACTCCGAAAACTCAGCATTAGTTCTGAACATGTTTCAGGAGCTCAACTACCGCTTTAACCAAACGATCATAATGATCACCCACAATCCCGAAGCTGCAGCAATGTGCCGACGAATAGTGCAGATGCGTGACGGTCATATTGTGCAGCCGGCGGTCAGCGTTCAGATGTAGAACGCGATTTACACTGTATTTTCAGCAAGTTAATATCTCCTCAGGCGCTTTTGATCCTGAGGCGCAAAGCTTGCAAGGCCGTCTGAATAGGAATTTTGTGGGGCTTTTAAAGAAACTCTTTTTCTGGAACTACGCTAGAAACACGTGGCAGTGGGATGTGTTATGCGTCCTGATCCTGGTTTTTATTTTCTTGACACCAAAAAGCTGGTTTGCGAACAGCGAACGAGACCAGCAGGTAGCGCATCCAACGCCAGCAGCTACCGTCCTTATTGGGGCGGAAGTTATTGAAAACGAACAAGATAGAACGAAAATACAAGATCATGTCAGGAGGCTTACGGGCCGCTCGGATGCCGAGGTGATTGCGGTGCGAAAGCTATTAGATAAGGACGGAAGGCTAAAAGGGTACGAGGTTGACATCCGTTGATCCTCCCTTATAATTGCGAGGTTTTTTGCTTGGCCCCCTGTCATAGGCTAGAGGAGTTGTTATGAAGAAATTGCTACCCCTGAGTTTGTTATCGCTAGTCTTAGGGAGTTTGGTAATCATTTCACCCGCGATTGCGAAAGCGCAGAGTGCGGGGTTGGTGAGTTCGGTACTGAACAAGATGGAGCGAAACCGGCAAAATCTCAAGTCATTGCGGGCCGGCATAAGTATGGAAAAATACAATGCTCAGCTGCGCGATGCTGAGCGGTTCGACGGCATGGTCATCTATATGCCATCGGGAGGGCGCGAGGCGTCGATCAGAATCGAATGGCGCAGTCCGCAGCGTGAGATTCTCGCTGTTGCGAACGGGAAGTACACCATGTTCAATCCAAGGCGTGCTACGGCGTTCACTGGAAAGACCGGTTCTCTTAGCGGCAAGGGAAATGCCGGTGGCGTTTTAAGCATGATGTACCTGTCCAAGCAGCAGTTGGAAGCAAGGTTTCAACCAGTTAAGGATGTGCGGGAAGAGACGCTTTGGGGCAACGTCAGCACTATCCATCTGACCTTGGTTCCAAAAGGGAATGCCAGCTTCAAGTACGCCGAAATTTGGGTCGATGGTTCGGGAATGCCAATTCAAACGAAGATCGTCGAAAAGAACGACGACGCGACGACTTTGCGTTTGCGAGATCTGGAGAGGAACATACCCGTCTCGTCTGACGAGTTTCAGATCAAGCTCGACTCGAACGTGAAGATCGTCAAAGGCTAAGACCAGATTAATCAATTCTAAGGGCCCTGTTGTTAGCAACACAGGGCCCTTTTCTCATGCAGTCGTTTAGGTTGTAACAAATGCAAAGTGATAAGTGTTCAGTGACGTACTAAGAGATTTTCCATTCGTCATTCGACATTTATCATTTCGTCATTTGCTGACATGGACCGTTCGTCTTTCTTACTCAGCCAGCAGCTAACGTTACGGGATGAGCAATAACTCTCGTTGGCACTGGGCGAATAAGAAATGATAAATGTCCAATGACGAATGAGAAATGCTGGGATCCAATGACGAATGGAAAATGTCGGGTCTTGCGTTCTCTGGTCCTGTCGCATATGCTGCGAAGAACTTTTTGGGACACTTCAAATAATTCAAACTTGATTCGCGAATGAAAAGGACCACATTTCTTAAACTGAAATTGCGCGAAGCGAGCTTTATCAGTCGCGCCTTGCTATCAAGCAATCATCCGGTTTTGGCGCATCTTATCCCGATGCGCAGGTGCAATCTTGCGTGCGGTTATTGCAACGAATACGACCATAATTCTTCGCCTGTGCCGTTAGAGATCGTAAAAGCACGGATAGACAAACTTGCATCACTCGGAACATCGATCATCACAATCTCGGGTGGCGAGCCGATGATGCATCCTCAGCTCGACGACGTCATTCACCACATTCGGGTGCGCGGAATGATCGCCGGTCTGATTTCTAATGGTTACTACTTCACACCGGAACGAATTAAACGGTTGAATAAAGCCGGACTCGAGTATTTGCAAATCAGCATCGACAACGTCGAGCCCGACGAGGTTTCGCGGAAGAGTTTGCGTGTGTTGGACAAGAAGCTGCGACACCTGTCTGAGCATGCCGACTTTCATGTGAACATCAATTCAGTCATTGGAGGCGGCATCAAGAATCCGCAAGACGCGCTTACGGTTGCTCAGCGCGCGGTAGAGTTAGGTTTCTCCACCACTGTAGGCGTTATTCACGACAGCGACGGCACGCTCAAGCCGCTTTCACCAAAAGAGAAGGACATCTTCCAACAAGTCAAGAAATTGGGTAACAAGGATCACGCGCGATTGAACTGGTTTCAAGACAGCATTGCAGAGGGCAAGCCGTACAAATGGAGATGTCGCGCTGGAGCCCGTTACCTTTACATCTGCGAAGATGGCCTGGTGCACTGGTGCTCGCAGCAGAGAGGTTATCCGGGAATTCCGCTCGACGAATACACGATGGAAGATTTCGATAGGGAGTACAACACTGAGAAATGGTGTGCAGCTACTTGTACCTTACAATGCGTGCACCAAGTGGGTATTCTCGACAACTGGCGTGATCCGCAGAAGACTGCTGCCCAGATCGCTGCCGAGCAGAAGAAGAAAGATCGAGTGGGCGAGATGCTGCGAGAGCCGACTAATTAATTCGCCTGCTAAAACAGGTAGTCAGTATGGATACCAGTTACAAATCAGTCGCCCAATTAGTCTTCACGCTCATTCTAATCCTCACAGTCTCAACCACGGCGCTTGAGCAGCAGCAGCCGAAAAAACTTACTCCACCTCCCAAAACCATCAACCCTGTAAATCTGGCTGTCACCGTTAAGGATGACCGCGGTGAATTTGTGTCTGGTCTGCGTCAAAATGATTTTGAGATATCAGTCGATAAATCGTTGGCCAAAATCATCTCTTTTCAATCAGAGGACGCACCTGCGAGTATCGGCATCCTGTTGGACGCATCTCGTTCTGCAGGCCGAGTTGGAACTAATCAGACTGGAAGAAATCTCGAGCTCTGGCGGGATGCGCTGGCTGATTTCATGGCCGCCAGTAATCAATCCAATGAGTATTTTCTTTTAGGATTTAACGATCGTCCTCAGCTGCTGGTTGATTGGACCTCAGATCAGAAAAAGATTCTCGAACGAATCGTAGGTTTGCAACAGATCGGCGACACCGCTTTCTATGATGCTTGTTACCTCGGCATCGACAAGGCCCAAGGTGGTCGGAACACCAAGCGCGCTTTGGTTGTGATTAGCGATGGCATTGATAACAACTCGCGATACTCTTTCGCTGAACTTAGCGAGTTTGCAAAGGAGTCGGAAGTACTGGTCTACGCAGTCGACTTTCCGGCATCACCTGAAGTAAGCGGTTCATTTTCAACTAGCGGTCAAAATATATTAAGTGAGCTTAGTTCGATGACCGGTGGGGCATTTCTTTACAACCGAGGTGTGGCCCCACTGAAATTGAAGACGGTGGAGAAGACCCTCCGAACACTTGCCACAGAACTACGTACCCAGTATTTGATCGCAATCGAACCAGTTGTACCAGCTTCAGATGACAACTGGCACAAGATAAAAGTAAAGGTTACCTCGTCTGACTCTTCCCAAACTTCTAAACAACTCACTGCCCGAACCAGATCTGGTTATTACTACCGTTAATCAACTTTCTCGTTTGCGGCTTTCCGACTAGTTGCTAAAGCACACCTTGGATCCGGCAGCGACTGAGTGCATGCGTTGCTCTGCAAGTATCTGTCGTACTCGACGTTGGCTTGTTTCGGACTATTAAGCGCGTCAAAAATCAATCCGATTCGGAATGGTATTGAATCGTCCTGTTCTCCTCCCGCCTCGGCAACGCGAAATTCCGAAAGAGCCTCGGACCAGAATCCAAAGTTTACGTATTCCAGCGCCAACAGCTTGTGAGTATGTGGATTGTCTTCAATCTGTAATGCCTTTTGGAGCTCTATGATGGTTCCGTTCCGGTCGCCATCGACCTTTGCTTCGATTGCTCTTGCCAAATGCACATCGGCGCGTTGCGATTCGCGATAGAAATACAGCGCGATAGCAGATAGGAGAATCGATAGATACAGCATTGGAAGAACGAACCGGAACCGAACGTGTCCAGGATTATTAGCTGGTGGGCTGATTAACCGAGCGACGAGATACAACGGAAGAATGACAGGTGGCAGAAGGAAGGTGGCGATTGCCCACAGCGCGGCGAAAAAAACGCGCAACCCACGTTTGCGTGCACTAGCAAACACCCACGCTGACAGAAGCGCCGAAAGGACAATGACTGCCGGCCGAATCATGTCAAACAGAGCTCCAGCCGACATGTTCAACTTGAAAGTCACGCCGGGTGAGGTCCTGATTTGCGCTTCACGGTAAGCAACGTAACCGAGCTGGAGAGACCCAAGCCCGATAAGCGCCCGGCCATGACTACAATCATCTCTCCGTCTTGTACGACACCGGCGTCGAGCAAAGTCTTCTCACCGCAACTCAGCATTGCTTCGGTTGATTCCGCAGGAGGTGTCAGCAACGCTTCCACACCCCAGATCAAGGCGAGCCTGTTTTGTACATCTGGTGACTGAGTAAGAGCGACGATTCGCTGTTCTGGACGCAATGAGGAAAGTCTTCGAGCCATTAGTCCTGATTCGGTAAAGACGGCAGTCACTTTCGTGCCCATCTCCTCGGCGGCAAACGCAGCAGCTTCACAGAGCGCTCTGCTCACACGCCCTGATTGTCGTCCGGCCCACCTGGCCACGTTGTCGGTCTGAGGCGCCTTCCCGGATTCTGCCGATACAATGATGCGCGCCATCGTCTCAACGGCAGCAATCGGATACTGGCCGGCGGCGGTTTCATTCGACAGCATTAAAGTGTCAGTCCCGTCCCACACTGCATTTGCCACATCAGATGCTTCTGCGCGAGTTGGACGCGGATTCGAAACCATTGACTGAAGCATTTGAGTGGCCGTGATCACCATCTTCCCAGCGAGCACAGACTTTTCGATGATTCTCTTCTGATAGACGGGAACCAGTTCCACGCTCGTCTCCACTCCTAAGTCACCACGAGCGACCATCAGAGCGTCTGCTTCGGCGATGATGTCGTCCAGATGATCGATGGCTTCCGCCTTTTCGATCTTCGCAACCAATGGTGCGCGGCCGCCGGCTTCTTTGATCATGTTCTTGGCGACAACACAATCTTCTGCTCGTCGCACGAAAGAGAGCGCGATGTAGTCGGCATTCTGCGCCACAGCCCACTTTAAATCCTGAATGTCTTTCTC
>JBKPAL010000315.1:0-18918 GCA_046726395.1 Acidobacteriota bacterium | reverse complement strand
CGAGCCGTCTTGCACCTCAGCACGTACATCTTTAACGTGAGCTTTGACCGCGCCGTTGCTTGCTTTCACCGGAATCATGAGCTGAAGCTGCGGAGCACGGATCAACTCTAAAGGATTCACCCGCGCATCAATCGCGTTTCGAACAAAAGCAGTAACGAAGTTGTTCGCGAGTGGATTTACACCTTCGAGGTTTACACCCTCAACATTTACCTGACCGTACACAGTCTGCTTTTCCTGGTCGAACCTTAACTCAATCGAGGTCTGTGCCCATCCTTTGAATTGCATGCAGTTGCCTACCAGGTTGTAACTGCCGCTAAAAGCGAGTGGCGCAGAGATTTTTCCATTAGCAAACTGTACTTGTGTCTTATTGTTGCTCCCTTGCTCAACAAGCGTAATCGTATTCGCGCAACCTTGCTGAAAGGCTACCGACTGAGTTGGAAGTAGCTGTGTCGGGTTACTGCCTTGCGCCAAATTAAAAACCGGTGGTCCAAGGTCACGAAAAACCGCGCCTAAAAGATGGTCGAAAAATCCGCTACCGATTGTTATCGTGACTGAATCGCCCTGGGCTTGAGATGACTCAGGCGCTTGTACCAACTGGCCTGGTGCAGATTTCATTCGCGGCACACCGAGCAAAAAAATCGCTGCGCCTGCTCCAATAAGCAGGCCCAGCACTAAAACGACGATGTATTTCATAACTTCCTTTCCGAGACCTCATCACCGAGCAGGTGATGGTGAGATCGTTGGGGAAACACTCGGCACCGGACTCGCTTGAACGTTCGCATTGGCCAACAATGAACGGACCACTGCGCCAGCCATATTAACAAGGGCATTAATCTGCTGCCGCACTTGTTCCGGTGGAACCTTGCTGTAATCAGCCGGCACTTCAAACCAAGCCGGATCAGTCGTGGTCGTGATGTCTCGCATCTCTGCAACGACACGCGCAGCTTTTACACCTTGCACATTTCCGCTCGCTTCACTCGTAAGCTCCGAACGCAGCGGTAGTCCTGTTTCTTTGTCAACGAAGAAGAATGCTTCAGTGTTGACTGCACCAGCATTCGTGTTGGTGTTAGTGGTGGTTGTGTACCGATACTTCTCAGCACTGCGTCCCTCCACCTTCTCCTCACCAACGCGTTGGACGCCCTTTAGTTTTTCCAAATTGGCGACTAGCTGGCCAGGAGTCATCAACCTCTGAAGCTGGATGCCGGTGGCTTCAGGAGTCAACTCCGCCCATTGCTTTCGCGCCGGTGCGATAACGATGTGTTGGTCGCCTTTCTCGAGATAGATCAAATCCGATCCATCCGGAAGTTTGAAGGCTACGCGTCTGTTATCTCCACTGCGCGCGACTTCCGCCGACAAAGTTGGAATACCGATGGTCTTTTCGCCGCCCTCCGTAACTGCGGTCAACACCACGGTAGCCCTGTATTGCTCCGGTTCGCGTGCCGCGATACTTGAGAAATCTCCAGGCGAAACATTCGCGTTCGCTGCTGGGCTCACGTTTGCGTTCGCACTAAGGTTTGTATTGATGTTCGTGTTTGTTCCGATTTTCTGACAGGATACAAGTACAACTCCCACCAGCACGACGAAACAGAGAAATACTCTTTGCTCGAAAGCCGTATTCATAGAAACTCTCCAGAGAAATTGCGCTAAGCGCTATTTGCAATCGCGGGGGTTATTGAGGGAGTGCACGTAGGATAGCATGCCGCGAACATTCGCCAAAAAGTTGTGTGATGGTCCAAATCTTACAAATCCTTGAAGGCGTGACAACGGCGAAACATTGACTTGCCCAACGCCTTTCGGTAGAAGCGTATCAACCAGGCCTCGCGGAGAAGAACATAGAATATGAAACCTGTCCCGATGCTACTGTTTATTGGACTTGCTTTTTCACTTTGCAACCTAACAACCAAATTTAAAGAAGCTGCTAAGTCTAGTCAGCCCACTACTTCTTCAACTGCCGATGACAGCGGTGGCCCAGCAGTCGAACATCCTGCACCGACTGCAGCTCAACTCTCAGCTCTCGAGGGCGGTCAGGATATCAAGTGGGATGAGCAAGGCCTGTCCTGGCGTATACCCGCGAAGTGGAAGCAGGCAACAAATGAATCAAAGATGTTCGTTTGGCGTTCGCCGGGATCGTGGGACGCGGCCTCGCTGATCGTAAACATCTCGACTATGGATGAAAGTTTTCCCACTGAGGGAAGTCTCAACGCCTTTTACGATGGAGCAAAGACGCGGGCGAAGAACGGTGAAGTAGACGAGCTGAAGTGGGTCGAGATAGACGGACTAAAAGGTGTACAGTTTCGCGAGGCTAATCCGGAAGGGCCTGACGACAATCGACGTCTGCAATGGCTCGCATACCGCAAATACGCTGGTCAAGTACAGATGGTCAATCTGATGCTCGCTACTCGAGGCAAAGACTTCGCTCGCCATCAGGATGCGATGTACGGGATTCTATACTCCACCAAAATTGTTCATTGACTTCACTCATACGCTTTTCTTTTCTCTGTGCACCCTTTGTGTTCTCTGATTGTTGGTGGTGAGCGGCGCTTGACGCACACTGAATAAACAGCTCGAACATAAAGGCACAGTCAGACGGGGTCCTCATGATCCTGAATCCGGGTTCAGTCTTTGCTCATTACAAAATCGAAAGCCGTATCGGCGTCGGCGGAATGGGAGAGGTTTACTCGGCGCGAGACACAAAACTTGGCCGGCATGTGGCGCTAAAACTCTTAACCGGTGACTTCACTACTGACCGGGATCGTCTGCGTCGTTTCGAGCAGGAAGCCAGGGCCACCTCGGCGCTCAACCATCCGAACATCCTGACCATTTACGAGATCGGGCAATTTAATTCCAGCCATTACATCGCAGCTGAACTCGTCGACGGTATGACCCTGCGGCAGTTCATCGTGCGCGGCCGTCCGAAGTTAATAGAAACTCTAGATATCGCAATTCAGATCGCGGCTGCCCTTTCCGCAGCTCATGCAAATGGAATCGTGCATCGCGACATCAAGCCCGAGAACGTGATGGTACGAACTGACGGCTTAGTTAAGGTGTTGGACTTCGGTCTAGCTAAACTGACGGAACCTCAGAAGCAAACTCCCGTTGGACCAGAAGCGTCAACAGTTACCAACATACACACCGACCCCGGCGCCGTCATTGGTACCATCGCCTACATGTCACCGGAGCAATTGCGTGTGCAAGACATAGACTGCCGCACCGATCTCTGGAGTCTTGGTGTTGTTATCTATGAAATGATTGCTGGTCACCCACCATTTGATCAGCCCACGAAGAGTGATCTTATCGTCGCAATCCTCGAGCGAGAGCCGGCGTCATTAACGCTGTACAGCGCGGATGCGGCACCAGAGGTACAACGAATAGTTAGAAGAACGCTGCGTAAGAACAGGAGTGAGCGATACAGCAGCGCTAGGGATCTTTCTGATGATCTGAAATGGATCAGGAACAATCTAGGGATTGATAATCTTCCGACACTTGGTCTGGCCGAGGTGAGAGAATCGCCGGCAGCCGGCTTCGCCTCACGAGTGGTGGAAACCGATGAGCAGCGAGAACAAACCAGACCGATTAGCACCGCGCCCCCTACCAGCAGCGCAGATCTAATTCTAAACACTATCAAAAAACATCGTAGCGGCGTCGTACTCACGATGCTGGCGATTCTTGCCTTAGTCGGAGTTATGTTGTGGCTAACAAATCGCGGCAAAGAAAGGCCGTCAGAAATCACCTTTCGGAAAATTTCATCCAGCAGTGGTCTTCGAGAAGCGGCTTTATCACCTGACGGCAAGTATGTGGCAGCGGTCGTCGGTGACGCAGGAAAACAGAGCATCCTGGTGAGGCAAATCGCAACTTCAAGCGATGTACGTGTGGCTCCGGAAATTGAGGAGCGATATCGAGGACTTACTTTTTCTCGCGATGGTAACTATCTCTACTATTTAAAGCATGAGGCTAACGGAAGTGATCTCTTCCAGGTTCCGACACTCGGCGGCAATGCGCGAAAGCTTATCTCGAATGTGAGCACCCCAATCTCGATTTCACCCGATGGAAGACAGGTAGCCTTTGTAAGGAAGAAGAAAAATGAAGTACCGGCACTGATCATCGCCAATGCGGACGGCAGTGGCGAGACAGAAATTCACGCTAAGTTGGATTCATCAGTTTTTAGCACCAGCGTTGATCTCAACAATGGTCCAGCATGGTCGCCCGATGGAAGAACCATAGCGTCTCCTATCTCGAGTGTCGGCGAGCCGTACCATATGGATATCGCAGCAGTAACAGTTTCTGACGGCTCTGTGCGGGTTGTGAATTCGCAACCCTGGTATCTGATCGGGCAAGTAGCCTGGATGTCAGACGGGAACGAACTGATCATGAACGCTGAAGCGAACGCTCCTCCGGCTTCAACATTTCAATTGTGGCGCTTGTCGAACAGTAATGGAGAAGCTCGCCGAATCACGAACGATGCAGGTTTTTATCGGAGCGTGAGTTTGAATGAAGGCTCGAACACCTTACTCACGACGCAGAGTTACCAAGTCTCTAATGTCTGGATCGTTCCAATGAACAATCCTGCTCAAAGCGAGCAGGTTCCAAATTCAAGAGATAAGGCTACCGGAGGCCTTACGTGGACTCGCGACGGCCGAATTGTTCACGCTTCAGCAGAAACTGGAAACCAGGACATCTGGAGCATGGACTTAGAAGGTCGTCACGGAACACGCCTATCGTTCAACGAATATACCGAAGCCGAACCCGTACTCTCGCCCGATGGACGTTACATCATCTATGTGGGTTACAAACAAGGCACCGGTCATATCTGGCGAATGAACGCTGATGGAACAGATCAAAGACAACTCACTAACGGATATGTAGAGGATTCACCCGACTGCTCCCCTGATGGCCGTTGGATCGTCTACCACTGCGAAGAGCCATTAATGGACAATCTGTGCAAGCTTCCGATTGAAGGAGGGTCACCAACAAAATTGACCAGCCAGTCGTCAATACAGCCAAGCATCTCGCCTGACGGCAATTGGCTCGCTTTCTTTTCCACGGAAGATGAAGAGAACTCTCCCTGGCGACTAACGATCATTTCTATGAACGGGAAAGAACCCTCAAAGAGTTTTCCCATCCCCGCGCAAGTCTGTACGCAATGTTTTGGGCCACGCTGGACACCGGACGGCCGTGCGATCGCGTATATACACACGAGCGCGGGCCTGTCTAACATCTGGATCCAACCGCTTGATGAAAGCTCTCCAAAGCCGGTAACGAATTTTAGCGACAGCCAGATTTACGCTTTCGCCTGGTCACCGGATGGCAAGAAGTTGGCTTGTGTTCGTGGAACGGGTTCCAGAGACCTCGTACTGATAACAAACTTCAGGTGAAACCACCTCAAGTGCAATCGGACCAAGTCGCACCGTCCCAACACTTCCGCAAGATCGTAATGCGGCCGTTCTCCGTAACCTCTATTTGGACCACTACAGTTATCCCAGAATCACCCGTGATTGTTAGATTGTTCCCTTCAGTGGTAATCGATTCTGAATAAGGTTGGGGGGACTTCTTCTGTTGTTCCTTCATCTCTACATCCTCCTCTAGTTGGATTCTTTGAACGAGGCCTGCCTACTGCTCCACCTATTCCCGCCTAATTCGAGCTATGTCGCGCGCTTTGTGCATCAAAGTCCCAGGCTGTCCAAGGCAGAGAGTCTGTCGCCTTTTGCGGGTCTATTCGGAAGGTCTTCCCACTATGGGCCAGCTTCAACCAGTCATGCTGGGGATTCTCAAATCTGCATGGATTACAAGGTTTGGGAGGCCCCCGTATCCTTACCCTTTGAGAACCCGAAACGTGTAGCACATGAGCTGATTGAGAGTCTCACGAACGGCAGTGCGAGCGCATAATCCTCCAGAACGGCAAACGGATCAAGGCTTTTGGTGGTTGAGAGCAAGTCAGGAAGGGCCAAGCCGCGAGGGATGCATGGCATTAGAGTCGCTGTTAGGAAGAGGGCAAGCGGTCCAGAGGAATGAACCAATGTAGAAGAGCGCAGTTGGGAAGGGGCAAGCTGTAGATTCAACTTTGAACAGCGCAGTTGGGAAGGGGGCAGTCGGTAGCTTCAACCTTCGGCAGATTCAAGGCGCCCCCGCTCAGCTGGAATACAATCCTTTCTTATTGATAGGTGCGCCTCCTGCGATTCTCTGAGCTGAATGATTAATTCGATCATGAAGCTGGTGAAACTTTGAGCGGGGGCGCGTTGAATCTAGCGAACCTTGAATTTTAGCGACTGCCCCCTTCCCAACTGCGCTCTTCTACATTGGTTCATTCCTCTGGAGCGCTTGCCCCCCTTCCTGACTTGTTCTACCAATGTTTGAACATCTCTGTCGTTGCTCAACTTGCCGAAAAAGGCAATGCGAGTGGGCCTATTAATAGCTAATGCGATATTCAACGTACAGCTTGTTGAAGCTGGTAACTTTCTTAAACTGTTTCCATTCACTTGCCGACAAGTGTTCTTGCGCCTCACTGGCAATCTCATTCAATCCTGACGCATCTGCCAGTAACACGCGACCACGAGCCTTGACCTTTAACCGATCCCATAACTTCTGGTAGGGAAATTCCCACTCCTGATCCTTTGCAGTCTTCCGATGCACCGGAATCATCGCCACGAGTTCCGGACTCTCCATCAACTCTAGTCCTTTGGCCCGCAGCGTGGCGTTGTGGCTACCATGATGGCCCACCTTGTAAAGAACCGTGCGGGCCAGGAGATCTGAGCTCTTCACCGTGTTCGTCTTGCCTTCTGAATCTTTAACCTTCCAAGAGCGATCACACCACGAGAGCCAGTTGCCAACCTGCGCATCTCCTGGAAAAAGCAGTACCTTGCCGGACTCTACCAGCTCAATCGCAAACGCGAGACAAGTATTGTTTGTATAGCTGTCAAGGTGTAGTGCCAACTCACCCGCGAGATTCAACCAGTCGTGATCGATTCGTCGCCAGGCATTCTTACCACTCGTGCTGAAACCATAACGCTCTTTAAAGAACGCCGACTTCTTGGCCGCTGCCGGAAGGATGCGATGAGACGCGTCGAACGGCGCGGCAAGTTCCTTCGATTCAGTATCAACTCCTTCATCAGACACCGCCGCGAGAAAGCTGTCTGTCAACGTAAAGCCGTGATCCTCTCCTTCGTAGGTTTCTGACTTCGAAAGTCGCTTGGCGATGTAATCAGGATCTTCCGGAGGTCCCAGAACATAAATACGAACACCTTCAACACCCTCGAACTCCAGTGGTCGTTTCTGTGGATCGCAATACTGCTTCTTTCCCAAACCAAGCATGATGTCCCAGGCTTGGTCCGTTACACCTTTCTTGCTTTTGCCAGCTGTGGCTCCAAGCCCGCCAAAGAAGCCAAACAGTTCTGTTATCGCTCTTTTGTAAATCCTCAGCTGTTGGTTCTTCTTGTCGTTTGGCATCCGTGCCAGCGCCATTTCGACTGCTTTCTTTTCCTTCTTGAACTTCTCCTTAAGACGTTTCGCCGCCTTGTTGTTCGGCTGCTCGGTCCAAGCAACCCAAACCCTTTCGACTTCGAATTCTTTGAAGATCTTCTCGGCGTCATAGAACCCGGATATGTGGTCCCAGTGCTCATGAGTGGCCGCAACTATATCGAGGCGACCACCTGTCTCTGTCTTTATGTCCTCGACCACTTCCTTCATCAACTCGACGTTATAGTGTTTGCTTTTGAGGGCGCCGCAATCCAAGAGCATATGAAACGGTTCAGGATCGCGTGGAAAGGTGATCAGGAAGCAATCACCTAATCCCTGACGATACATTCTTATGCGTACTTCCTTATTGGCAGACATTGCTTATGGTCTCCCGTAATCAAAACTTCGATGTAACGCTGCAAACGGCTCCTCAACATCGCTGAGCTGTCTGTAATAGGTTGCGCGCATCGACCCGTCGGTCATGAGGCCCTCACGGTACTCGCGGTGGGTTGCCAGTCTCACCGGGTCGCTAATGTCTTTCTTCACTGAATAGAGCAGCTCGCGCGTGTCCAAGTCCAAAATCAAAGTGCAACCGCCCCGAAACTTCATCAATGGAGATGACTTGGATTTTGGATCCACCTTTACGTCTCGACTCTGAATTATGGAAAGAATGAGTTGGTTAAGAGAGTCGCCATCAGGTCCGACACGCCGTGCCGGCCGCAGTGAATGCACTTGAAAGAGGGGTGCCGTACTGTTTCGTCCTCGTTTCAAACCATCCACGTTGAATTGAAAAGTAATTCCTGCATCTTTGCTAAAGGCTTTCAGTTGGCTGTGCCCTTCCGAGGCTATCCAGTTGTGCAACATAGCTGCGACCCGTTGAGTTTCTTCATAAATCTCCTGGCGCGACTTCAGGTATTCAAAAGTTCTTCCAATCCGTCTCAGCTCGTCTGCTATTGGCTTAAAGATGTTTTGTTTGCCTCTTAAGCTGGGCCAGCGCAAGCTCTCCACCGAGAGCGCCCGTACGTTCCTGGCATAAATACCTCGCCGGCGAAACGCTTCGATGAAAGCAATGCGATAACCCTTGTCATCATCAGGTACCAGATCGTAGTCAGCCGTGATGATGGCGCGAAGATAGTCGCCAAAGTTGATGTCAACTGGAGGACAGTAATCGAGCGCGCGGATGCAAACATTCAAAACATGTTGGGCCGACTTTGCTGCTTCAGAAGCCAGACGATTGATAAGATCTGGATGTAACTCCCCTTCAGGTAGAATTCCGGTCCCGCTGCTGGCTATTCGCAAGAGATCAGCGACTCGACTCTTGTAGATCGACAGGAACGCATCGAAGATCGCTGCTACGAGAATCGCACCGCGCGCGTGAGGCTCAATCGTTGTCTGGTAGTCTTCGGGATCTGGAACTTTAGCTTTCCACTCCCCTTTCTCATCATATTCACCGATGGCACTACGCAAGGCTCCGTAGTTACCAATCGCCTCACCGAATTGCTGGGCCAGTTCTCCTAATAAGTTCTGTGAAGCCAGATCACCGCGCGTTCGAGAGATTTGGTGGCGCAGCACGTTGGGAAAGCTGAAGTGCTGAAACAACGCCACGATGTCAGCGAAGGCTTCATGAAACGCGAGTGAATCACGGTGACTGGCTTCGATAAAACGACGATGCATGCCGTCGAGAAGTGCGTGAGTTGTCTCGTGGGCAATGATGTCGTGCGACAAACAGGTGAAGACCATTCCTCCGGGAAGATAACGATCGGGTCGCTCTGAAGAAGCCGGGAAGTAGCCGAACAGCAACGCTTTCTTCTCAGGACTGTAATACGCGTTGGCTTCACGAATCGCGTGCGGGTACGCGCGCAGGCGCTGGACATACTCGTATCCGAAAGAACCCTCATCCTTTTTACGGGAAGACCAGAGCGCTTTTCTGCCTAGGGCCTTCTCAAAATTGGCGATGGTAGTCATTGCTACGGCATACACCATCTGCTGATGAAACTGAGGATTACCTTCCGAAGGAGGCAAGCCGTCCTGGGCCAGCAGGTTCGGATCGTCGAGATCGATTGGGGCGTAGAAACAACCGCTCGCCGGATCGAAGTCGACCACCTCAAGATATTCGCCGACGGGACCGGGCTCAATCCCAAGTCCATCCGGTCCGCCCTCCCACATCACCTTGTATACATTTTCATTGATGAGGGCCGTCTCCAGCTTCACTGAAAGACTGGGGTCGAATGCATATCCTCTAAGCCGCCGATAGACAGGAGTTGAAGAGGTAGCGGATGAGTTATTCCGTGCCATACAAATCTCCGGGGTTATCTCGTGAGTCGCGGCAGTTGCCGCAACGACGGTAAGTGAACTGTTGAAGAGCCGCTCTCACGAAAGCGGATAGGAATTCGTGAGGTTGGAAATGCAATGTCACTTCTGGCGAGGAAAGCAAGGAACTCTTCCTTCAAATTACGAACTACGAGAAAAGCTAGTTTATGCGACTCCGGTATTGAGTCAAATGATCTCTGTGCCGCGTCTACCGAGCTTTGATCTTTATGACCCTGAGAAAGAAAACATTTCAAGCTGCGCTTGTGGATGTCGATGATCCATTACAGAACCGGGAGCGGTAGCAACCGGATGCTTCGCTCAACGGCTGTCGATCTTGTCGGGTCAATTCAACTGGTTAGCTTAGTGTCGCATCCGGTCGCTACCGCTCCCGGTTCTGTATTGTTGGGCGCTAATCGCAGCTCACTTTCGAATGTAGTTGCGATGAATCCACGCTCCCTTCTTCGCACGGTCACGTGTTTCGAACAGAATGTTCTGCTCATCTTCGCGGGTCAACAGCCCCACTCGAGCTGTGACTTCTTTCTCCTCTACCTTTGCCTTTTCTGAGTCTTGCAAAAAGCTCTTTACCTGTTCCTCTAACACCGGTGAAAAGTGGTTGTTCTTCTGCAGCTCGGCGATTGCTTCTACCGCGTTCGCTCTGAGTAATTTCGGCCAGAGCTTATTGAAGAGGTGATTGGACGCATAAACGTCTGCGCTATTCACTCTGCCATTGATCGCGAATGCATATCCGATCACGTCAGGTTTGCCTTTGCCGATGTCGCTCAGCGCTTTGATGTAAGCGTTAGAAGTTTCTGTGACGCGCGGGTTCTCGAGCGCCAGCTGTAAGCTCGACTCAGAAGTAGTCGAGTTGACACGTGTCCCTACGTTGGAGCTGAGCTTGTCCTGGGCTACTGTAACGTTCTCCCAAACAGCGCCTTGAGACTTTGACCGCTTCGCTGCGAGCTTCAAATCCTTGGTGCTCGCCACTTCAACCGAACTTTCAAAAGCACCTACTTGCTCGGAGCCTCGCCTGCTCCAGCGACCCTGCTCCACACAAAACGCTGCAATCGGGATCCTTCCGGAACGGGGCGGAACGATAAGGTCCACAGCCAACACCCGGTCCTGCTGCCCGCCTTTTACGATGTCACCGGACTGTACGTACACGTCACTCTGCGACAGATTCTCAATCGCGAGCTCGTTGACATCCTTAGTCTCGAAGACGATGACCTTCTTTTGCTCAAGCGCTTCCTGGAGAGTTAGCAACGAATCGCCTTCCAGCTGATTTTTGCCATGAATAAGAAAGATGGTGAGGTTCTCATGAGTGTAAGGTCCACTAAGACGGTATTCGCTAACGGAGATCTTCTTATCGTCTTGACCAGAACCCTCCTGGCCCATCGTTAGAATCGCCACTGGAATGGCCGCGGCAAACAGCAGCAGCACAACAACGATAGTAATTTTTTGTTTCATTGTATTTCTCCTCCGAAACAGCCCGACTGGATGGGCCGCAATTGAGATCGGGGAGACGGTTTAAGGAGACTGCCAGAAAGAAACGCACCCTGATGATCGGGAGACGAAGCTAATCGCAGATTAAGAACGAGGAAGGGGAGTCTTCTTGCGTGTTGAGATGATGGAGGCAGCTACAAATGTTTCCCAGGAGATTAGAAGGGACCGATTTCCAGGAGCTTCACTGAAGTCCAATTGAACAGCCAAACGTGAAGTTATCAACCTTCATGAGTGGTAGGTGTATCAGCGTGCGGAACGAAGCATCTCCTGCAGCGCGCTTCGTACATCCCTCCCGCTCCTACAGCCACGCGTTCTTCTGATTCAAAGGTACGTTGTGAGTAGTTGGCAGGTTGGCCGCACTTCATGCATATCGCGTGTGTCTTTGTGATGTACTCCGCGATCGCAAGCAGTTGCGGCATCGGTTCCCATGGTCTACCAGTGTAATCCTGATCCAGACCAGCGATGATTACACGGATACCGCGTCTTGCGAGATCATTCGCTACAGTAACGAGTTCGTTGTCGAAAAACTGACCCTCGTCTATGCCAACGACTTCGGTGTCGGGTTCGAGCTTCGCCAGCAGGTCAGCAACGTTTGTTACGTTCGACGACTCGTGTCGCATCTCAGAGTGCGAAACGATGTGATTGTTGGAAAAGCGAGAGTCAATGACAGGTTTGAAGACTTGGACCTTCTGCCGCGCAATCTTGGCACGACGTAATCGTCTGATGAGCTCCTCGGACTTACCCGAAAACATGGATCCGGCAATCACTTCTATCCATCCGGTACTGTTGGTTGCATGTGGAACCGGTTCTTCATTCATCTGCGCTATCAACTCGTCCATTTAATTTTTTATGATCTCTCCATCAGAAGTTTGTAACGTCTAGGTATACAACGCGCTGTTGTAGAACGGCGCTAGGGCACCGATTAACGCCAACTCAAAACTCATTGATCTGGTTACCAGATCCTTTGAGAGTACGCCCCATGCGCCTTGCCTGCTGCGCACATCGTGCTTTCCTGCTACTTCGTCAATAACGAGCCCAAGTTCCGTTCGTCCTTCAATCACCTTTCGCGCTAACGACTCAGGAACTGTTATTGATGGTGCAGCTCCGAATGCTGCTTTTTTACCGTCGGTCGCATACGCCCAGCCGCGCAGGAACGTGTGCCATTCTCCTTCGATAGAAATCGAATGAAACCCACCTTCCATTCCGACGTAAATTTCAGCCTCCAAATGCTGGCTCAGTAGTAAGTCACGAACGGCAAGCGCTCGTTCGCGAGCACCCTCCATAAGCTGCCAGTCAGTTAGTGGCATGGCCGGAATGTTGGTGGTCACTGCTCGGGCAATAACATTCGCGTCGACCCACGTACGATCAATCTCAGCAATCCGAGCGATGGTCGCCCTGACAGCCATGATTTTTGGGACGCGATCCGATCCGAGGGCAATCGTTAGAGTTTTAGGGCGATTTGTAGAGCGGTTCAAGATCCCTGGTTTCGGAAGAGGTTTCTGGTCGAAGACAAGGTGAGGCTATCAAAGTCATTGACGATTGCCAATTGGCGATTGCCGATTAGTGTCGTTCCATCAGAACGGAAAGTGTTGTGAACTAAACCTAATAATGTCTAACCGATGCAGGAAATCAATTGTCAATTGACAATCCCCTGCCTCGTTGCTGTAATCGAATCGTCTCCTATCTCAGGTATTTCTTCCCGGAGGGTGCGCGTGTCTACTGACGAACTCGTTTACGATTGGAACATTGTCGAAAGATCCTGCCCGCGCCCAAATCGCCGGATTCGATTTGATGACGAAACGCTTCGAGACGGGTTGCAATCTCCATCTGTCTCTGAACCTCCCGTAGAAAAGAAGATTGAACTCCTGCATCTGATGGATTCGCTGGGCATCGACACGGCAGATATTGGGCTGCCGGGAGCCGGTGGCACTCACGCTGCGGGAGTTGAACGTCTCGCGCGCGAGATCGCTGATAAGAAACTGCGTATCCGACCGAATTGCGCAGCACGCACACATCGCAACGACATAATTCCTATTATCGAAATATCACAGCGTACGGGAATTCCGATTGAAGCTTGCACGTTCATTGGCTCATCTCAAGTTCGTTTCTTTGCCGAAGACTGGACGCTCGACAAACTGCTCCGAATGACTGAAGAAGCGGTGACCTTTGCTGTCGGAGAAGGCATGGACGTGATGTATGTTACGGAAGACACTACGCGGGCAAACCCTGACACAATACGAGCGCTCTACACCACGGCCATCCAGTGTGGCGCAAAAGCCGTCTGTGTGTGCGACACGGTCGGACACTCGACGCCGGACGGCGCGCGCGCAGTGATCAGGTTTGTCAAAAGCATCATCGAGGAGCAGGGCGGAGGCGTAAGACTCGATTGGCACGGCCATCAGGATCGAGGCCTTGGTGTAATCAACTCAATCGCAGCCATTGAGGGCGGCGCGGATCAGGTGCATGCCTGCGCGCTTGGTATGGGCGAGCGTGTTGGAAACACACCAATGGATCAGCTACTCGTTAATCTCAAACTGATGAACTGGATCGACAATGACGTATCGAGATTGAGGGAGTATTGCGATGTTGCTGCTGAAGCGTGCGGATGGACCATACCGTTGAACTACCCTGTGTTTGGGAAAGATGCTTTCCGTACTGCCACTGGTGTGCACGCTGCTGCAGTGATCAAGAGTTATAAGAAGGGCGATCAGCGCCTCGCCGACATCGTCTATTCCGGAGTCCCGGCCGGACAGTTTGGTTTGGAACAGGTAATTGAGATTGGCCCGATGAGTGGAAAGTCGAACGTAATCTACTGGCTTGAGCGTAGAGGTTTTGAGCCGAGTGAGGACCGTGTAAACCGAATCTATGATCGAGCCAAGCAGTCTTCATCCGTACTGCTGGAAGAAGAGATCATGACACTCGTTTAATCGAGCCGCCCTTGCCAACGCCTTCCGAAAGAGTTAGCCCTTACTTATGACAACCGTTGTGACACCCTTTGAACTGCGTACTCTTGAAGAGTTGTCAGCCGTCGAAGGAGTGCAACGAGCTTCCCAGTATTTCGAATCTCACGCTACTGAAATCACAGAAGAGCATATTGCAATCTGTTCTATTCCAGCGCCGCCATTCGGCGAACGTGAACGAGCGGAGTATCTCTGTGCACGATTCAGAGAACTCGGCCTCTCCAACGCACATCTCGACGAAGAAGGAAACTGCATCGCTCTACGCCGTGGACAAGTTGATGAACCATTACTTGTTATCAGCGCGCATCTCGACACTGTTTTCCCAGCCGGTACCGATTTCACTGTACGCCGTTCCGGTAACAAACTTTTAGCTCCGGGCATCTCAGACGACGGATGTGGACTGGCAGCGCTGATCGCAATCGCGGGTGCGCTCCAGTTAGCGAAGCTTCAAACTGAAGGGTCGTTGCTCTTTGTGGGTACGGTAGGAGAAGAAGGTGAGGGAGACTTGCGCGGCGTTCGCCACCTGTTAACTGGTGGCGAATGGGCTGGAAAGATAAGTGCCTTTTTGAGTTTCGATGGACCAGGAGTCGACCGCATTACGAACCAGGCATTGGGCTCACGTCGTTATCGGGTCGAGCTCAACGGTAGCGGTGGTCACTCGTGGGGAGATTTCGGCGTAGCCAATCCCGTACATGCACTTGGTCGTGCAATCGCGAAGCTTGCTGCCTATCCAGTGCCTTCCGAACCAAGAACAACCTTCAATGTGGGCCGCATTGAAGGCGGATCGAGCATAAATGCGATTCCCTCGACTGCCACGATGGATGTGGATCTTCGCTCATCAAAACTGGACGAACTGTTAAGACTCGATGCGTTCTTCCGTCGCTCGGTCCGCGAAGCAGTCGAAGAGGAGAACAGCTCTCGTCGAAAAGGTCATCAGCCTTTGCAATTGAATTTGAAATTGATTGGTGAGCGCCCGAGTGGTGAAACGGCGGCGGACAGTCGGCTCGCCGAAATGGCACTCACTGCCACGCGCTACGTTGGGGTGACACCGAGCCTCAACCAAGCCTCAACCGACTCGAATCTTCCCATATCGCTCGGCATTCCCGCGCTGACTCTTGGCGCCGGCGGAAGTTCGGGAAACTCGCACACTAGAGACGAATGGTACGATCCGAACGGACGTGACCTCGGTTTGAAACGTGCGCTTCTGGTTGTGTTGGGGATGGTGGGCCTTGCGAAGAGTTGAGGGGCTGGGCAGTTGTTAGTTAATCGGAATCGTTACTGTGGCTGATCCAGCCTTTCCAGCGGGGAATCTTTTTTGGCGGGCAATTCGAATAGCCGTGGCATCGGCTCCCGACGCCTGAACAACTCGACCTGATTCGTCATAAGTCACTGTAACAGTGACCTTCCTTGGGCCAGACTTTCCTCCATCATTCGCAGACGACACCGCGGCGCTCGTAACATTCTTCGCTACGGCTGCCACCCGCTCTTCGCGAGGTCGAATTCGATCGCGTTCTCTCTGATGTCTCGCCGCCGCGTCTGCATCTTCCGATGGTTGAGATTCTGCAGTTGCTGTTGTTGTTGTTTGAGGCGTAACAGCCGCTTCCGCCGCTGGAGTGGGCTGTACTTCAGCCATCTTCGTATTGGGATCAACAGTGGCCGCGGCAGCTTTTGGTCGGCTATACCATCCTGCAGGTACTCCGATCACCGCTACACTCGCCAGCACAGCAACGACAACGGAACCGATCACGAAGTACTTCCGCCGCGCTATTGACTCGGGCTGCAAAAACGATAAGAACCCGGGCACCGCAGAATCCGTTTCAGACCCGATTACCGAAGGTTGTTCTGTTGTCGCTTCGGTATCTGGAGGTTCAGAGTACGTCGCCGGAAAGGCTTCGGACGGCACTATGCCTTCGTCCAAGCGTCGCAGCCCTTCAAGCACCACTTGGGTCCATGGCTGGTTAATCGTGCGCTCCCCTGGATCTGTCGTACCGCTGAATTCAAACTTTGCATTGGGCAGAGTCAACGCGTAGTAGACCGCGTCTATTCCGCGCAACACGCCGATACGTGCATCTACTACGGAACCCTGCTGGAGAAAGAAATATCCTGGTCCTTGCGAGTATAGAACCTTCAGTCGACCCGTCTTTCGCTGGTTGCAGAAAAACTCAATCAACTCTGAAAGCGAGAGATCGCTGAGGTGTCCGGTTAACGCCATTGTGAAATCAACTCCTTGGGAAGAGAGATGCGGGGGGAGCGCTGAAGAGATTTAAAGAACAACTACGGTTTACAGCTATTACCTCGCGGACTACGGGTTTAGTGAAAACTTGTAATTGATAACGCCCGTTACTTTAACTGGCTGGCCAGAAAGCTTGGTGGGGGAGAATCGTGCGCGAAGCGCCGCTTGCACAGCAGCTTCACGGAGTGCGGCTGGCCCACCATTGGCTTTAGCAGAAATGACTTTACCTAATTCGTCAATCACAACTTCGACCACAACGGTTCCACCCACACGCATTCGCTTCGCGTTCTCTGGATAACCCGGAGCCGGCAAGTTCAAGGCAGCACCATTGAGTACTCCACCAGACACAGGCTTGAGAATCGTGCGCGCTGGCGGTGGCGGTTCATTGTCGAGCACCACCTGAGGCGTATTTGTCTCAACATTCGACGAAACCGTCTTCAACTCTGGAGAGCTTGCCATACTGATATCATCAAGGCTTGTTTCCGCCTCCGGAAGTTGTGCACCACCCTTGCGATTCTCTCCTGCCCTAGACGCAGATGTGTTCGAGGCTGGCTTAGCAGCAGCAGTGTTAGCTGCTGTTGCGCTCGAAGGTGAACCACTGATCATCTTCGTCATGTTATCGTCCAGGTAATACATGATCGAGCGATAAGTAACTTCCGTAGGCTCGAAAGTAACTCTACCGGAATCGATAACAGCGACTGAGGTAGTCATCTTGTTCCAATTGCCCGCAAAGTCGAACTCGTACTTGTAGACTTCCTTGCTGAGAAGTGAGCCATCGTTATTGACCAGAGTCATCTCGCTGATATTGCCTTTGTCGTCATACTTGTAGACTTCTTTACCGGTCAGCGTCGCACCATCAACGGGGAAATACTGGTTTTCAGTCTTACGTCCCTTGATGTCGTATGCCGCAACTTCCAACAACGTCCGCTTACCTTCCACGCTCCGACCGCTCTGATTCATAAGCTTCACGATCTCGGTCCGAACACGGCGCACTGGACCAACCAGACCGTCCCTCAATCTATCGCTCTCGACGACGGTGCTGACAGGCTGTGAGTGAATATTGTTGTTTTTAGCAGTGAGATTAGACTGGCCCATGACGCCGCCCGGCAATGACAGAACAGCCAGAACTCCCACAGTCACGAATGTACGTTTCAACATGGCTTTCTCCTGAGAATTGAGAGGCTGACGGGACAAGCGGGCGGTGTCTGGGAGGTAGCAGCCCGAGACACTTACAGAAGTGTCGGCTCGCCGCACAAGCGGCAACGCTCATAGTAACTAGTTAAACGATGTTTGTCTAGAGCAAATCGTGACTGTCACCGACGTTTTCCCAAAGAATTCTGGCCATTCTTGGTTTCCGTAAGGTCGGCAACGCGTTGGCTGTGAACGAATGTGGTACAGAAAGGAACCTTGCGAATGGTGGACGACCTAATCCCTCGAGAAGAGGGTTTCGGCTCGGGAGGAGGCCAGGACGGATCGGGCGGCTTCGTAAGCTTCGTCAACAGAGATGTCGCCAATCACCATGTTCGAAACAAATCTATGACGCCCCCCGCGCGGGAGGTAGGTGCGCGGTGCAAGCTGGTGCAGCAGCACAACGACAGGAGTTCCAACCGCAGCGGCAATATGCATGGGACCGGTATCGTTTGAAACGAAAACAGCAAGACGCGCTTGAGCAGCGGCCAATTGTGGAATGGTGAGCTTATCGAGCACGATCGTGCCGGCGGGAAATGAAGCACGAACCTCTTTTGCTATCGAGAGTTCTTCTGGCCCAAGGAACAATAACACCCGTACTTTATCGTTCCGGATCAAGTAATCGGCCAGTTGAGCGAACTTGTCTATGGGCCAACGGCGACTTGGGTGACCTGCGCCAGGAAACAATCCCACCAATGGCGCTCCCGCGTTTGCTTTAGCTTTTCTTAACAGAGATTCAATCGCCGCATCGTCTTGAGGTCTACTCTTGATGCGTGGTTCGATGTCTGCGTTTTCAATTCCGATTGGGCGCAGCACATCGAGATACCGATCGATTGAGTGTCGCTTCTTGTGATCGACTTCAACCGGTGGACGCGGATGAAAGTTGGCAAGGAAATCTAATGAGCGGGCAGGACGACGAGAAAAGAGTCGCTTCGGCGCGCCCGACAAAAAACCAAGCAGGTTTGTTTCAGCAAGGCTGTGCAGATCGATTACGAAATCAAAGTCTGCCCGCCTCAAATCCTTGACGAGTTTGAACATGCGAACAATCGAAACTACTTTCGATCCATCGCGCAGCCCAACCCGATCAACGGCAACTACTTTGTCTGCGGTGCTCGAGAGATTGACAATCTCAGCTCCTGTCTGGCCCACGACAACCGTTAGTCGCGCATGCGGAAATCGTTTTCGAATGGCTTGCAGCGCCGGCAGGCTGAGAACGACATCGCCTAACTGGCCAAAGTCAATTACCAGAATGTTTCGAGGATTGAAGGTGGAACTGCT
>JBKPAL010000314.1:0-17695 GCA_046726395.1 Acidobacteriota bacterium | reverse complement strand
ATTTAACACTTCGACCTGTTTTGCCTATCTCGCCGGAGCAGAGGCCACCACAGGGGACCTGGATGCAGCTGAGCGAACCCTCGCGACCGCGGTTAAGGCTTACCCGAGCTCAGTTTTTCTGCGTGCGCGTCATGCAGTTGCGCTTGAACGCAATGGTCGAGGTACTGAGGCTAAGGACGACTTTGCCAAGGCTCTTGAGCTCGATCCGCGTGGAGCACGAGGCTGGCAGAGATTGATCGAAGAAGACATTGACGCGGCGACGCTTGCCGCCACGCACGATCGCAGTATTGCCATGCCTGGCGAATTAGTTCCGCAAGCCAGCGTATTTGCCGTTCTGCAAGAAAATGAATATCGGTTTCCCGAAGCGGTTCATACCGGATGGCGAGCCCGCATGCGTTCGGGCCAAGCTCCTTGACAACTGCGGTCTATCAATGTCACCCGACAAATGTCACGTGACATAAAACGTCACTCATTGTCTGAGAGATCTCCCAAGTCGCTCAAACACTTGCCTTTATCTAGAGCTTTTATTTTGTCAGTGCGGAAGTCGAACGTGGCATGAGTCTTGTAATACCAAGAGCAGGCGCCCAGAGAAAGGAAATGCGCCGTGCGAAATTGAAGAAAAATGGAACCGCTCACAACCAATTCCCGATATCAAGAAGGCTTCTCCCTGGTCGAACTCCTTGTCGTGGTCGCTATTATTGGCATCCTTTGTGCACTCGCAATTCCCAATCTGATAGCCACTCGTCGCGCTGCCAACGAGGGATCAGCGCTTGCGTCGCTGCGACTAATACACACTTGCGAACATGCTTACCGAGCTGCAACGTCCGCGCTTGAATACGGCGAAATGTCTGATCTACGGGGTCAATTTCTTACGGACGAGGTTTTGGCATCAGGCACAAAGAGCGGCTACAACTTTGAGGTCAATCCTACTAACGGCGTTAACCCCCCTCAGTTTTACCTTACTGCAGTTCCGACAAACCCGTCAGGCATTGGCCAAACTGGTACTCGCCGCTTCGCAATGACCGAAGACGGAGTTCTCAGGGCCGATACAACGCTGACGGTACCCGCAGACCGCTTAGAAGTGGAAGGTATTCCTGCACTTCGGAATTGATCCGTGGGAGAATACTGCTTCGCATTGATCTACTGCTGATTCGCTTCACACAATAGGTTAGACTAACGGCAGAAGAGTCGAAATCGAACGCGAAGTACGTGTAACGCATAGACCACAGTAGAGCAACTCGTTTTACGACCCCAATCGAAAGAATGATCTGGCGCATCATTGCCATTGCCCGCAACACATTTCGCGAGGCCGTTCGCGATCGTGTGCTCTACAACCTTGTGCTCTTTGTCTTGATCCTCATTGGGGCGGCCATCTTTATCGGAGAACTATCGGGAGGTCAGGAACGGAAGATCATTGTTGACCTCGGTCTCAGCGCAATGCTCCTTTTTGGAGTCTTCATAGCGATCTTTGTTGGTGTCGGTCTTGTCTACAAAGAGATAGAGAGGCGAACTATCTATGCGATGTTTTCGAAGCCCCTTGGCCGAGGTGAGTTTCTAGTTGGCAAGTATCTGGGTCTCAGTCTCACGTTACTCGTGAATGTCGCAGTTATGGGCTTGGGAGTCTCGCTCGCGCTGATCTATGTGAGTCGTGGATGGGATCCGCTGGCACTCAGAATCTGGCCCGCCATTTTGCTGATTTATGTAGAGCTGATGATTGTCACCGGCGTCGCGCTGCTTTTCTCTTCCTTCTCGTCTCCCGCACTCTCGGCACTGATGACGTTTTTCATCTTCATCATTGGACACTTCAGTTCTGATTTAAAAAATCTCGCATCGTCCATGGGCAGCGCGAGTGCACGCTGGTTCTTTTCCGGCCTTTACTATCTGCTCCCTAATCTCGCCAACTACAGTTTCATCACTCCAGCTGCTCACGGGTACGTACCCGAAGCGAGCCATAGCATTGCGGTCATTACTTACGCTGTCCTTTACATCACCGTCATTCTGTCAGCGGCCACATTGATCTTCAGACAACGCAACTTCAAATGATCAGCAGGCTGAAATCGAATAACCATCCTGTTCTAAAAGCAGAGATGTTGCCCCTTGTGCTTGTAATCGTCATGGGTACAGTTTCGTTCGTCATCCTGGCTCGTTGGGTTGATGGTCACCGGCCCGCGTTGCCAAAAAGGATTGAAGAAGAGAGTTTGTACCTTAATGGCAAGACCGCACGTCGAATGAGTCTCGGTTTCAATGGGCTAGCGGCCGACTGGTACTGGATGCGTTCTCTTCAATACGTGGGAAAGAAGATCATTGGCGCTTCAGAGCAGGCGTTCATAAACGATCTTGGCAAACTTAATCTCAAGTTGTTGCCATCCTTACTCGACACAGCCACCACCCTCGATCCGCAGTTCATGGAACCTTACCAATACGCGGCCATTCTGCTCCCAAGCATAGACCTCAATGAAGCAATTCGAATTACCCAGAAAGGTATGGATGCAAACCCCGGGGCTTGGCAACTATATCAACACCTCGGTTACATCTGCTGGCAACAGCAGGATTACAAAACTGCGAGCGAGACTTACGCCAAAGGGGCAAGAATTGCTGGCGCACCACCCTGGATGGAAGCGATGAGCGCGCGCATGGCTGTTGAAGGAGGGAGTCGTGGCGTTGCGCGTGAGATTTACGGTCGCATGTATCAAGAAGCTGCTGATGATCAAGTAAGGGAGATGGCTAAGACATGGCTTTGGCAGATCGATTCACTGGATCAACGAGACAATCTGCGTCAGATATTGGCAGCGTATAAGTCCCGGTTCGGTGTGTGCCCCTCTTCCTGGAGTCAGATTGAGCCGGCGTTACGAACTCTAAGGTCGCGTGTGGATCAAAGTGGTGCGCCGGTCGATCCATCTGGAGCGGCTTATATCCTCAACGTGAAAACCTGCGAAGCCGAACTAGGTCCGCACACGAAAGTGCCTCGCAAATAAATCCAAGATGAACGCAGTTGTCGAAATCAATAACTTGACCAAAGACTACGACGTCGGTTTCTGGCGCAAGCGAAAGGTACGCGCGCTAGACTCGCTTTCCCTAACTGTCAACCAAGGTGAGATCTTTGGTTTCTTGGGCGCCAATGGAGCCGGAAAAACGACGACCCTAAAACTGCTGATGCGCCTGATCTTTCCGAGTTCGGGCAACGCTCGAATTCTAGGGCACGACATCGGCGACGTAGGCATGCACACCCACATCGGATACCTGCCAGAGAACCCTTACTTCTACGACTACTTAACTGCGCGTGAGTTTCTTGAGTACTGCGGACAACTCTTCGGTTACACGAAAACCGATAGAGCAAAACGCGCGGTCGACCTGCTGGCGCGGGTACACCTCGACGAGAAGAGATGGGATATTCAATTGCGAAAGTTTTCTAAAGGAATGTTGCAGCGCGTAGGCCTGGCCCAAGCCTTGATTAATGATCCGACCATAGTGTTTCTGGACGAGCCCATGAGCGGCCTCGATCCGGTAGGTCGGCGCGAGGTGCGCGATCTGATCGCTTCACTTCGCGAAGAGGGTAAGACGATCTTCATGTGTTCGCACATACTTTCAGATATCGAGGTGCTTTGCGATCGAGTGGCCATCCTAAAGAAAGGCAAGCTCGCCCAAGTCGGCTATCTGGATGAGCTGCGGCAACGTGACGGCGACTCAAAGCAAGTTGAAATACTCGCAAGCGGTACCGATCTCGATACTCTGAAGAGTCACCTCGGCACAAGCAACGGAGTGCAGATCGGACTCACGCCGAGTGGTATTCGACTCGAAGTTCCAGACGAGAAAGATATCGATCAGATTATCGTTGCGCTGCGAAAGTCCGGAGGGAAGTTGGTGTCAGTACAACCGGTGAGACAATCGCTGGAAGAGTTATTTATTGACGAGCAGCCATCGGTTACGGCTTAAAGCGGAAGCCGGTAAGTTCCATCCTAATATTCGCCCGATCATCTTTGTCAGACATTCCTTCGAGCATCACCTGGGCCAACATCGTCTTATTAGGATCGAGCTCCGGTTGTCGAGTGGGAATTATCACAACCGTTCTCTCCTTCACCGGCTTTCCTTGATGATCGACGACTGCGCCCCTGATCTCCAGACCATTTATCGTACGCCCAGTAAAATTTCGTACCGTCGTTCTCAACTCCATCACGATATCACCCAACGGCCTGCGTGATTCAAAGGCTTCCGGCTCATCGAGCACTACTCTAGCTGCGTACTGTTCCCATTCTGTGGTTCCAGGTCGTATTGCTCCCTGCAGTGTCGTGGGGGTAGGAGGAGTGCCCGTCGCTTTAAGAAGGAAGTAAAAGAGAACTCCGATGATGGCTGCAGCGAGAATGGCGACCACGATAACAATCGTGCGGCGCGATTCCGCCCCGGCGGCCGTTTGTCGTTCCGAACTAACCATGACTGGATTGGCCAATTCTAGAATTCATGGGATCAGTTTGCAAACAAATTGGCGGGCAAAAGCGATGGCGGGGTCTATCCATGCAGCAGTCGGTTTACGAGCTCTTCCAGCTCCGCAAAATCGATTGGTTTCGTGATGTAAGCATCGCATCCCGCCGCGACAGCCTCACTGTGAAAGTCGGCGGTATCGTGAGCGGAAACGGCAATGATCGGCACTCGCTGTGGTCCAGCCAGCGCTCGAATTCTTCGCGTTGCTCCCAACCCATCAACTATAGGAAGGCTTAGGTCCATCAAGATAACGTCGGGATGTTCTGCGCTGGCTAGATTCACGGCCTCTTCGCCATTCACGGCCTCGACGACATCGTAGCCGCTCATCTCTAGGAGCCGCCTCATCATGAAACGGTTATCCTCGGTGTCCTCGACCAATAACACCTTCGTTGATTTACGTTCCAGCGCCATGTTTTGAATGTTCGACTTTGATGATGGAGGCTACTTAAGTTGTTGATTCTACTGTATCAGTAGAATACGCAGGCTTTTTTTGCTAGTATGCCGCATCGAAATACGACACATAGAGTCTGGGTTTTGTTGCTCTATTCATACACTGGAAAGCTGCCGTGCTCCTTCCCCCTGGCCTTGGCACGGTAGACCCAGACGCGAGGCCGGACCAAAAATGAAGCCATTAGCATTGAAGACGGAGGATCAGGATTCACTCCAGACTCTTGGACGAGCATCTGCGCAGATCGTGCACGATCTAAAGAACCAGCTAAATGGTCTCAAACTTTATGCCACGTTCCTGCGCAAGCGAATGGAGAAAGGCGACCGGCCACAAGACGAACACGAAACGGTGGCCAAACTACTTGCGGGGCTGGAACGAGCAGCCAGTGATCTTTCTACGCTTACCCAGTTTGGGAGGCCGATAGAACTGAAGAGACAACAAGGGGTGGACCTGCAGAAGATCATGCGGAGCGTCGCAGCTAACTTGGCCCAAGCTGGTAGTGTCACAGGTCCACTGACTGGGCAACTCGCAATCGAATCCACACCGGTTTCGGTGATCGGCGAATTTGATCCGGTGATGCTGGCAGATGCGTTAAGAGCGATTTCAATCGGCGCCCTCAGGATTCGACAATTTAAAGACAGGGGCTTGCCGCTGCAGGTTCGGATAACCCGAGATGAAACAGCGCGCTCTGCAGTCATTGAATTCCTGGGTCTGGATTCCCTCGACCATGACCCTTTCGCAACTTTCGCCGGCAGTGATGAGATAAGAATGTCTCTCGCCGCCAAGATTGTCAGCGCGCACGGCGGCACCGCGAAGCAGCAAAACGATACCCTGCGTGTTTGTCTTCCCATTTCGGCATAGACAAGCACTTAACTAAGGTTAAAACAATGAGTACTACGGGCACGATTCCCGAGTTGGAGGAGCATAAGGTGGATCACAAAGATGTAAGAATCCTTGTTGTCGACGACGAGCCGATGATGGCGGATTCGTTAAAGCAAAACCTCGTCGAAGAGGGATACCTGGTCGATAGTGCTGCGACTGGTGCTGAAGCGATCGAACTTTTCGATCAGGGAGGCCATCACCTCGCCATTTGTGATCTTCAGTTACCGGACATGGATGGACTCGAGTTGATGCGTCACATGAAAGACGCGCGACCGATGACCGAAGTGATCGTGGTAACTGGCTACGGTTCCGTTCAGAGAGCTGTCGAGGCCACAAAGGCGGGCGCATTCTACTTCGTTGAGAAGCCGTTCGACTTTGAAGAGATTCAACCACTCGTGGAGAAAGCTCTCGAGCGACGTGAACTGGTGGCCGAGACCACTAACATGCGGCGCCAACTCTCTACGCGCTCTGAGTACTTCAACATCATCGGCGCATCCAAACAGATGCAGACTATCTATGAGACGATCGAGTCTGTGGCTAAGTCTGACGCCAACGTTTTGATTGTCGGTGAGTCAGGTACTGGCAAAGAGCTGATTGCAAATGCGATTCACTACAACTCGCTGCGGTCTAAGAAACCGTTCATCAAAGTTAACTGTGCTGCTCTGCCAAAGGAGCTGATTGAATCTGAACTGTTTGGCCACACTAAAGGCGCCTTCACTGGCGCTCACGCTGATAAAGAAGGGCTGGTCCAGCATGCCGCCGGTGGCTCGCTGATGCTCGATGAAATCGCGGAAATGCCGGTTGAGTTGCAACCAAAGCTACTGCGCGTATTGCAGGAGCGCAGCTACCGCAAGATCGGCTCGGAAAAGACGTATGCGGTCGATTTCCGACTCATCTCATCGACGAACAGACCTCCCGCGGATGCTATTCGCGATGGTTTGCTGCGGGACGATCTGTTTTATCGAATCTCCACTATTACGATCCACGTACCGCCTTTAAGAGAGCGAAGCGAAGACATTCAGCTGCTGACCGAACACTTCCTGCACATGTATGCGCAGAAATATGACCGCCCAATCAACGGAGTCTCGCAGGCCGCTTATCAACGACTCTTTGGGCACGTTTGGCCGGGCAATGTGCGTGAGCTTCAGAACGTGATTGAGCGAGCCGTATTGCTTGCCAAGGCTAACCGCATCGAACCGGTTGATTTGCCTTTCGACAATGGCTCATTGCCCGAAGGGTCATCAGCGAGCATCAGTTGGGATGTGCCACCGAACATGACTCTCGAGGACATCGAGAGACTAGTGATCGAAAGGACGCTGCAACGAACTGGTGGAAACAAGCAAGCAGCAGCGAATCTGCTCGGGATTTATCGACCGAGACTTTACAGTAAGATTCGCAAGTACAATATCGATGTCGGTTCGCTCGTTTCTGCCTGAAGGTGAATCATGAGTGATGAGCGGAAAATCATTTTCCATTCGTCATTGGACATTTCTCATTTGGTCATCTCTGTGTATCCTCTGTGACTCTGTGCCTCTGGTGTTCTTAAGCGCAGAATGAGATCTCAAGCAAGAGAAAACCACAAAGGCACAGAGTCATAGAGGATGCACAGAGAAAAACGATCCACAAAACAACACCAACGGTGCGAAGAACCAGATGGATCAAATGAGAAATGTCAAATGACGAATGGAAAATGATCCTGTTGCTTTCAGTTTGGGTGTCGCTTTCCTACTGTCGATCACGTCGGCATGAACTCACCCAACGGCGTTACCGCGATTAGTAGCAGCAGCTGCGACGTTAGGCGTTTTTTCTTACTCGCTCTACTTGACGCACGAGCTGGTGATCATGCAGTCGTGGCGGTTTGTGAGCTCATTACCGCCGATACTGAATACATTGCTTGTTGTCATACCGGCCACTGTGGTGTTCGCGTGGGTGTTCTTCAATTGGTGTGAGAAACCGTATCTGGCAAAGCGTGGGAAGGAAGAAGAAAAGCTGAAATCGTTGAGGCCTGAATTAGGCGAGGAGATCTTTCGACCCAATGCGGAGGTTTTGGCTGAGTCATGAAAATTAGCCGCAGACTGATTTTTCGCTACTCAACCTGATAAGTCGCGACACTCGTCGGGGTCTCAAAGCACCTTACCTTGTAAATCTGTACCCGTCCGTCATCTACCTTCGATGCTACGCGTTCGAGCACATACTTCGCGAGATTCTCAGCTGACGGCTGCAGCTCATCAAAAGGCGACAGCTCGTTGATGTTTCGGTGGTCCAGGTACTGAACCACTTCATCCGCCGCCGCTTTCAATTCAACGAAATCGACGAGAAGACCGATGTTATCCAGCTCCCGACCCCGAGCGTATATCTCGATTCGATAATTGTGGCCATGTAGGTTCTCGCACTTTCCACGGTAGCCACGGAGTTGGTGAGCGCTCGAGAAGTTGCGCTCGATCATTACTTCAAATTGTCCTGGCATGATTGAAAGTCTGTCATGTCAACACTTGATTGTCCAAAGCTCAACCCTTTGGAGTGCGGTGGCAAGCGCAGCGCGACACCGCTTTGGATCTGTCACAGATTACTGTCGCCGCAAGTATCGAAGAGTCTTCATTGTCCAACTCAACCCTTTGGAGTGCGGTGGCAAGCGCAGCGCGACACCGCTTTGGATCTGTCACAGATTACTGTCACCGCAAATATCGAAGAGTCTTCATTGTCCAGCTCAACCCTTTGGAGTGCGGTGGCAAGCGCAGCGCGACACCGCTTTGGAGCTGTCACAGATTGCTGTCGCCGCAAGTATCGAAGAGTCTTCATTGTCCAACTCAACCCTTTGGAGTGCGGTGGCAAGCGCAGCGCGACACCGCTTTGGATTTTGCAAAATTTCAAGCACGACATTCGAACTCCGCGAGACGCCAGGTTACTAGCAAACCGCTGCTGCAAGTGTTAATTGAGTATCCATGTATTCCGACCTCACGAAGATCATCAGTTCACCTGAATTTCCCTGGCATCATGCACCGCGACACAAGCTATCTACTTCGGGTACCTACTTTCTCACTGCGGCAACTTACCAGAAGCAACACTTCTTTCGAAGTGTAGAACCAGTCCGCGTCCTGCATCGCGGACTCCTTACTGTGGCCCGCGAGTTCGCATGGCAATTGGAGGCGTGGGCCGTGTTCTCAAATCACTTTGTAGCGCACTCGCCTATGGACCAGGATGACGCTGAGAGCTTGTCGCTTATGCTTGGAAAACTACACGAAAAGACAGCTAAGTGGATCAATCGTCTCGATGCTTCACCGGCGCGGCACGTCTGGCACAATTTCTGGGAGATGAGACTTACCTACGAGAAATCATACTTCGCAAGATTGAATTACGTGCATCAGAATCCTGTTATGCATGGATTACTCCTCAAGGCTAACCAATATCCATGGTGTTCGGCGGGATGGTTCGAACGCACAGCAAGGCCAGCTCAGGTCAAAACGATCTATTCTTTCAAGATAGATCGAATAAACGTTTATGACGATTTTGAGACTGTCAACGATTGGTAAGATCGAATCCAAAGCGGTGTCGCGCTGCGCTTGCCACCGCACTCCAAAGGGTTGAACTTTGGATAATTGGATTCTCGTTCTTGGTGCGAGGTTAGTGACAGATCCAAAGCGGTGTCGCGCTGCGCTTGCCACCGCACTCCAAAGGGTTGAGCTTTGGATAATTGGACTCTTCGTTCTTAGGGCGACAAAGGTAGTGACAGATCCAAAGCGGTGTCGCGCTGCGCTTGCCACCGCACTCCAAAAGGTTGAGCCTTGGATAATTGGACTCTCGTTCTTAGTGCGACAAGGTTAGTGACAGATCCAAAGCGGTATCGCCGCTTCGCTCTACCACCGCACTCCAAGCAGGAATTAACTTCGTGCGGCAGTAGTTGCTGATTCGAACATCTGCGAGAGGTCATCGATGCGGGAAGTGATGCGACACTGAGGAAGGCTCTGTAAAAACACACGACCATAGCTCTTCGTACGCAAACGCGGATCAAGCACCGCGAGCACACCTCGATCTGTAGTGCTGCGGATGAGACGTCCCAATCCCTGCTTCAAAGTTATGATCGCTTGGGGCACGCTGTATTCGTGAAAGCTCGAACCTCCCAGGTCCTCGATGTACCTCTGACGGGCTGCGACCAACGGATCGGTAGGCACAGCAAATGGCAGCTTGTCGACAATGACACATGACAACTGCTCGCCACGTACGTCAACTCCCTGCCAAAAACTTGAAGTTGCGAACAGCACCGCATTCGGAGTTTCACGAAAGCGAGTGAGCAATTGGCCCTTTGAGGCACTGCCCTGAATGAAACACGGGTAATCGAGTTCGGGCACAGCGAGATCGTAGAGAGACTGCATTCCCGAAAGGCTGGTCGAGAGCACAAAAGCTCGTCCCTGAGTCGCATTAACGATTCTTACGACTTCGTCTGCGGCAGCCTGCGCCCAACTTGAATCACGTGGATTCGGCATCTTCGGTGGTAGATAGAGTAAAGCTTGCGATTGGAAATCAAAGGTCGACTCCGCGATCAGATCCTGTGCCTGGTCCAATCCCAGTCGTTCCCGAATGAAACGGAAATTCCCTGAGCTGGAAAGAGTGGCGGACGTCAGCACTACTGTACCTACTTCTTCAAAGAGTCTGTCTTCCAGCAATCCTGAAACGTCAATTGGCGAAGCTCGCAAGAACAGACCACGGCCGCGTCGTTCGAGCCAGTAAACAAACTTCTTGTCAGCGCCGGTAACGATGAATTGCAGATCGAACCGTATCTGCCTGATTCGCCGCACAAGATTATCAATTTCCGCAGGCTTGTCTTTGAGTGCATCAAGCGTGGTCTCCAGCCGCGCGAGGGCTCCATCGAGCGCTACATAAAGATCTCCCAAGGGTGTCGACGTGAACTGGCCGTTGCCGTTTCTTTTTGCAAACGTCCCCGGAAGAATTGGGAAACGACCTTCTTCGGCTCGGCCGGTCCGAAATCCCATCCAGAAGTCCGCAGCAAAACGATCAGCGCGCGACGTACTCTTCGTGACTTCTCGATCGGCATCCAGGTTCTCTAGCTGCAGCCGCCCGATGTCCCGGAGCAGATCGTCGATCTGGTAGTTTGAAACTTGTGCCCCGAAATATTCAGACGCAACGTCCTCGATTAGGTGAGCCTCATCAAAAATGACCGCTGTATATTCCGGTAAGACGCTGCCGTACGCACCATTTCGCAGTGCCAGATCAGCAAAGAAGAGATGGTGATTCACCACTACGATGTCTGACTCGACGGCTCGCCCGCGCATGCGAGTTATAAAGCAAGCGTCGTAATCCAGACACTTTTGACCAAGGCAGGTTTCTGAGCGCGCATCAATGTGCCGCCAAAACGAAAGCGACTCCGGAAGATTGGCCAATTCTGCACGATCGCCTGTCGGAGATTCTTTGGCCCAATGACAGACATCTTCGAAGTAATCCACCTCATCCAGCCCGTCTAACACTGGCGCACTCTCAGCCCGACCCAGACGAGTAAGACAGACGTAGTTGTTGCGTCCTTTCATACAAGTCGCATTGAACTTCTTCGGCAGAACCTTTTGCAGGAACGGGATGTCTTTCTCCATCAACTGTTCCTGAAGGTTCTTTGTTCCAGTGGACACGATCACTCGGCCACGTCCGCTGACAGATGCGGCAATTGCGGGTACAAGGTAGGCAAGAGTTTTTCCGGTGCCAGTGCCGGCTTCGACTATGAGGTGGTGACGATCCTCGAAAGCGCGCATCACGGCGTCAGCCATCTGGATCTGGCCGGGTCGATATTCGTATTCGGGGTGTGCCTGAGCGATGAGGCCTTCAGGACCAAAGATTTCTTGCATTGGTTGTTAGTTTACGGATTAATCATGAGCCCGTGTTGAATCCATTTTTGGGCGTTTGACGAGAATACCAATACAGCCGACTTCTTCGTCAGTAATGAAGTCGACGTCTTTGTACCTATCTACAGACATCGATGGATTTGTTCTATTAATCCTCTCAATACTCTGCTCAAAAAGTTCGTTATTAAAAACTTCCCCCTCACGAATGAGAAAGTATTGCCGGAGTGTAGACTCAGGCACATCGAACCCCACGAACTTAATTGAGCCAACGGTAAAACGCTTGCCCTCCTCAATGAATACGCGTAAATCGACAACACCTTCATCTTCGTTACCATTGGATTTGAATATCGGCTCAGGCTCGGCGGTGTATTGGATATAACCCATTCTCCCATACACCTTTTTCAAGTCCTCAAATAACCATTTGCCGATGGCTTCACCGTCAGCGATCTCTCCTTTAACAGTTCCTAACAACCTCCGTATATCGTCGCTCGCAAGACTGTCTGCACCTTCGATAAGAATATCCCCGAGGCGATAAAGTGGACCGTCCTTCACGCGAACTTCTAAAGTGACGCCCTTATCAGAAAGCTCACGCAACGGCTCACTAAATTGTGCTTGCAGATAACCTCGGCTTCTAACAAAGTTCAAAACGTTTCGATCACAGTATTCGAAAAGATCCGCACGATATCCGCTTAGACCTTCATAACGAGCCAGGCATTCAGTCATCCGCTGGTTTAGCTCGGAAACGGAAAAGGCTTTGCTTCCTACGAATCGAATATCCTGGATCGGAGAAGGATCGCCCTCGTTAACGATGACCTTGACCAATCGTGAGTCGTAATCATTTAAAATTTGGACGCTTGAGTGCATGTAACCCCGCGACCTCAACGCCTCCCAGATAATCTTCGTGGCCTTATTTATAGTTTCTCCATCAGGAAGAGCGTCACGCGGGAAAGCAGCGCCTGCTTCGCGGAGTGTCGTGAGAAGATCCGTCTCACTAACGTCGCGCAATCCCTCAAACGCAATCTTCACTCTCCGATCTTGGTCAGTCTTTACACGAACGGTTGTGCAGGATTTTTGAACTGAGCTACCAGCGTCTTTTGACACAGTGGAGGGCTGCCGTTTTTTCAATGTGGGACGGCCCGGCGGATTTACAGCTTCACAACCAACCGGAGTCTGGTTAGCAACCTGAGACGGACGTTGAGCCTGAGCATCAGCGCTTACGAACGCAATCACAGCAATAATTATTAGACAACGTTTCATGGGTTGCTACGTTGCAGGCAATTGTCAGCGTATCGACTCAGAACTTGCGTGACGTTGTTTTAATCTTTTTGCGTAAAGCGGAAATCGTGATGTCAGCTCAGCGACGCCCACTTCCACATTTTTTCGCACTTCTTCCGACGCAGGATCACGAATCACGGATGCAATGAGTCTTCCAATCTCCTGCATCTCCGCTTCCTTCATTCCCCGAGTCGTTACCGCCGGTGTACCGATTCTCAAACCTGAAGCGACGAATGGCTTGTTCTGATCGAAAGGAATTGTGTTCTTGTTGACAGTGATATGCGCCGCTTCCAAGGCCTTCTCTGCATCTTTTCCGGTGATTCCCTTTCCGTCCATCCATACATCAACCAGCATAAGGTGATTGTCAGTGCCACCAGAAACGAGTCGCAATCCTTGCTCCTGTAACTCTGACGCAAGAGCTTTGGCATTGACCACAATCTGCCGTTGATATGCTTTGAAATCGTCGCGCAGGGCTTCGCCGAAGGCTACTGCCTTTGCTGCGATGATGTGCACGAGTGGTCCACCCTGAACGCCTGGAAATAGCTTGCGATCGATCTCCTTTGCATGCTCCTCTTTGCATAGAATCAAACCGCCGCGTGGACCACGAAGCGTCTTGTGTGTAGTACTAGTCACATAGTCGGCATGCGGCACGGGCGAAGGATGCAAACCTGCGGCGATTGGTCCAGCGATATGTGCAATATCGGCAAACATGCGCGCGCCGACGCTCTTCGCTATTTCACCGATCCGTTTGAAGTCGATAATTCGTGGATAGGCTGATGCGCCACAAACGATCAGCTTAGGCTTGTGCTGTTCAGCGATCTGCTGCAGCTCGTCATAATCAATCTGTTCTGTTTCGCGTGACACACCGTAGTCAGCAACCTTGTAGCTGATACCGGAAAAATTCATCGGATGCCCGTGAGTGAGATGCCCTCCATGCGAGAGGTTCATTCCCAGAATCTGGTCCCCATACTGAATGGCTGCGAGATAGACAGCCATATTTGCCTGGGCGCCGCTGTGCGGTTGCACGTTCGCGTGATCAGCTCCGAATAGCTCTTTGGCACGATCGATCGCGGCTTGTTCGACAACGTCGGTCCATTCACAGCCGCCGTAGTAACGTTTACCGGGATAGCCTTCGGCATACTTGTTCGTGAAGACGGAGCCCATCGCTTCGAGCACAGCTTCACTTACAAAGTTTTCAGAAGCGATCAACTCAAGGCCATTAGCCTGACGTGCAACTTCGTTGTCGATAGCCTGGGAGATGTGTGGGTCGACTTCAGCGAGGGGTGCGTTACGCAAATCAGTCATTCTCCATCCTTTGGATTTTTGGTCTTGGTTTTGAATTCTTGTTAATGGTCCGTTGTTCGTGTTTGTTCGTGGATCGTTTCTTTTCCAGGTTGACAACAACGATCCACGAATAAACACGAAACGACACGAATAACTACTAACAACTGACTACTAACACTCACTACTGGTCAACTGACTACTGATTACCTACTGAAGCTACTTCCCGTGTTCCGCCTCGAGTTCAGTAATCTTCTCGACGCGTTTCGCATGACGTCCACCCTCGAACTGTGTCGCGAACCACGTGCGCACAATATTCGGGATCTCTCCAGCGGGAGTGGTGCGTGCCCCGATGGACAAAACGTTCGCATCGTTGTGTTGCCTCGCCAGCCGTGCTGTCTCCTCGCTCCAAGCCACAGCAGCGCGAACACCCGGAATCTTGTTCGCAGCTATTGCCATTCCTGTCCCTGAGCCGCACACGAGTAAACCCTGCTCGGCTCCTCCGCGAGACACTTCCCGTCCCACCCTTGCCGCATAGTCTGGGTAGTCGACGGAATCTTCGGATACTGTTCCGAGATCCTCGAATTCGATCCCCATTTCTTTCAATAGTGGTTTGAGTCTTTCCTTCTCAGCGTATCCGGCATGGTCGCTGGCGATGGCGATTTTCATAACTGTCGTCCTTACTTACGCTCGGTGGAGGATTGGATGTTAACTCAAAACCTCACCGATTGACGATTACGCTTTAATAGCCACCGCAGGAAACCACAATCCCATGCAATGAGTGCGCGATGTGCGTATTGCTGTTCTCATTCAATCTGGCTTCAGCCAGATGATTTAGCGCGCTAAGAATGAGCGACCGAAAACCGTTTAAACGGTTTTGGGTCTCTCGATTTCCTAAGCACCTGGCTGAAGCCAGGTGAGAATAAAAAGAACCATTGCTGGCAATTGATTTAAGACTCCGATTACACTCCTAAATTGAAATCGGGATTGACTATCGACCATTGACCATTGACTATTGATCTTTGGTTTGTGCGTAGAATCACTGATCAATAGCCAACGTCGTCGATAGTCAATTCCAATCGTCGATAGTCAATCGTAAATCGTCAATAAACTATGCGCTGGTCACAATACTTCATTCCGACACTAAGAGAAGATCCTGCCGATGCAGAAGTCGTTTCTCACAAGCTTCTGCTGCGAGCAGGCCTGGTGCGTCAACTCGGCGCCGGTATCTATTCATATCTTCCCCTCGCGCAGCGGGTCGCGCTGAAGGTCATGCAGATTTTGCGTGAAGAGATGAATCGCATTGGCGGGCAGGAATTCTTTCTGCCAGCTCTACATCCCGCAGAAGTCTGGAAAGAGTCAGGTCGCTGGAGCGCCATCGGTGAAGAAATGTTTCGCTTAAAGGACCGCAAGGGTGCGGACATGTGTCTCGGCATGACGCATGAGGAGATCTTCACATCGATCGCGCGCACCGAACTTCGTTCTTATAAACAGTTGCCGCAGGTCTGGTACCAGATTCAGATTAAATTTAGGGATGAGCAGCGACCAAAGTCGGGTTTTATGCGACTCCGGACTTTCATAATGAAGGATGCCTACTCGTTTGATGTGGACAAAGCTGGTCTTGATCAATCTTTCAACGATCAACGCGAAGCTTACAAACGAATCTTCTCTCGGTGCGGAATCGCGTTCTCTATTGTAGAAGCATCTTCGGGATCGATGGGCGGTTCAGAGTCTAATGAGTTCGTGGCCAAGACGCCGGCAGGTGAAGACTTGATCGCAACCTGTCCCAATTGCGGTTATGCAGCCAACCTGGAAAAGGCAACCTCCGTTGTACCAGAAGTTCAGGATGGCCCTGGTCTAGACTTCCCCTCTGATTTCCCTACGCCAGGAGTCAGGACTATTGAAGACTTAACGCAATTTGGCGAGGGTGTGCCTGCGGATCGCCAGATTAAGACGTTGGTCTACATCGTCAATAAAGACGGAGTGCGTCGAAATCTGCTCGTGCTGTTGCGTGGGGATCATCAACTACAGGACACAAAATTGGCTGACAATCTAGCGGGAGCAGATGCGCGACCGGCACATCCAGAAGAAATTCGCGAGCTGCTTGGAGCTAGTGCCGGCAGCCTCGGCGCTGTAGGAGCCAAACAGAAAGCCCGGCTCTCCGGACGGGAGGTGTTCATCATTGCTGACAAGGCCTTGCGCGGTCGCCGAAATATGACTACCGGCGCAAATACAGATGACCATCACATCCGTGGAGTTGAAATAGAGCGCGACATAAGAGTAGATGAGTGGGCCGATCTTCGTGCTGTTGCTGCTGGGGAGACTTGTCCGCGATGTCTTACGGGCAAGCTCGAAGTTTTTAAAGCGATGGAGATTGGGCACATCTTTAAGCTCGGCACCAAGTATTCCGAAACGATGGGCGCAAACGTGTTGACGGCAGACGGAAAAGAAGTGCCAATTGTTATGGGCAGTTACGGTATCGGTGTCGAACGTATACTCACGGCAGCAGTTGAACAGAATCACGATTCAGACGGCATCATCTGGCCCAAAAGCATTTCGCCATTTGATGTCATAGTCACAGTCACAAACGTCAAGGATGAGAGCCTTCGCGAGACCGGTGAAAAGCTCTACAGGGATCTTCAGCGATCAGGACTCGACGTGCTGCTCGATGATCGTGACGAGCGCGCGGGTGTGAAATTCAAAGACGCCGACCTGATCGGAATTCCTTTTCGTATTACCATAGGCAAGAAGATCGCTGATGGCATGGTCGAATTGTTCGACCGCCGCGCGAAAACATCGGCAGATGTAAAGCTGAGTGAAGTCGTTTCCCGTGTGCAGAAGCTTGCGTTAACTGGGCTGTAGTTTGAATCATCGCTTTGCGCATTTCCTCAACACGGCTGCGAAGAGTTTTCGAAGTCCTAAGATGAAATCCCTCTGGTTGTCGCTAATCCTGCTCGCTGCAGTCCCCGCTTCCGCGCAAGAATACCTGCCCGAACTAGTCCGTCGAATTAAACCCTCAGCGGTTGCGATCGAAACATTCGATGTGCGCGGTGAGAAACTGTCGCGTGGTAGTGGGTTCTTCATCGACGTCGACCGAATTGTCACGAACCGTCACGTCATTGAAGGAGCTTACCGGGCTGAAGTTCACTCCTCGACGGGAACGTCGTTTCCAGTGAAGGGAGTTCTCGCGGTTGATGCTGAAGGAGATATTGCACTGCTCAAGGTAGATGCTGGAACCCAGGGTGTCCGTCCTTTAACGCTGGATAGAACCTCACCACAAGAAGGCGAGAGTGTCGTCGTCATAGGTAATCCGTTTGGTCTGGAAGGAAGTGTCACAAATGGCATCGTGTCGGCCGTCAGAGACATTCCTACATTTGGAAGGATCATTCAGATCACCGCACCGATCTCACCTGGCTCGAGCGGCAGTCCGGTTGTGAATATGCAGGGTCAAGTGATCGGAGTGGCTACACTCCAGGTCACTGGTGGG